>JAJZDN010000051.1 GCA_021805985.1 Planctomycetota bacterium
AAATCCACGTTCGGCGAACCGCTGTTGTTCATCCGCAGTGAACGTGAATTCCGCGCCACAATCGACGCATGCGATAACTTTGTCTTCATAGGACATACGAGTGCTCCCTGGGTATACCAGAAATGAGAGAATTGAGAGAAACGCGATGGGCGGTGCGGGAATGGCTTCGGCCAACCTCGAACTCGGGCGCTACTGCCCACAGGCATGAGGAATAATAGCATGTCATTTTAGAATTGCAAGTTAATTCTTTTCGTTTTTTCATTTTATTTCTTTCGCTTGGGAAAAAAGGCCCAAATCATCAACGCCTGACGATTTTTTATTCGCATTAATAAATATATTTTTGAAAGCCTTATCGCCTGAATCTCGTGGAAATTTTACTTCAATAGCCTTTTCTTCTGCCGCGTCGCCCCATATCGCCCCACAGGGCAAGCTCTCAGTATGGCCCATTACGCCCTCGCTATTGCGTCGCTTACCCTCCGTACTTTTTGCCCACCAAGCTCGACATCTTGAACATCCTCCCTAATCGCCGTAGAGTACCACCTTATAGATTGATCCTTTGACGATCTGGTTCTTGGATACGGAAAGCTTCATGCAGTTAAAAGATATACTTCGACGCGAAAACATCAAAGCTCCCCTGGCTGCTATCGATAAAAAAGATGCCATTAAAGAGCTGGTTGAATTGTTGGCGCTCAACAAGGATGTTAAAAATCCCGATCTTGTTCTGGCCAGCGTTCTGGAACGGGAATCCATCCGCACCACGGGTGTGGGTTACGGTTTAGCGATTCCCCATAGCAAATGCGGTGGCGTCAATCAGCTTACGATCGCCATCGGAAAGCCTGAACATCCACTGGATTTTCAGTCACTTGATGGCCAAAACGTTTATCTTATTGTGCTATTGGTCAGCCCCCCCGAGCAAACCGGGGCGCATATCCAATGCCTCGCGAGCATCAGTCGACTTATGACCATTGAGGCGTTCCGAACCAAGTTGAAAGCCGCCAAAACCGCCCAGGACATTTATGACGCCATCGTCGCTCAGGACAAAGGCACCGTTCCTGAAAAGTAATCGCAATCCCGGCCCATCGCAATCCCGGCCATTACTCGGACAGGCTCCTGGTCTGCAACTGATGTAACTTCTCCATACCTTTTACCGCCAGTTTCAACATGGAATTAAATTGCCGCGGCGTAAAGGTGGCATGTTCACCCGTGGCTTGGAGTTCCACAAATGTGCCATCCTTAAGCATGGCGACATTCATATCCACCTGGGCTGTGGAATCTTCGCTGTAATCCAAATCCAGCATCGGCGTGTTGCCGACAATCCCTACGCTGATCGCCGCCACCTGC
Source organism: Planctomycetota bacterium (assembly GCA_021805985.1). GTDB lineage: Bacteria > Planctomycetota > Phycisphaerae > WQYP01 > WQYP01 > JAMDCX01. Next base: position 1,342 of record JAJZDN010000051.1, read on the forward strand.
CCGATTACCGGATTGGCCGTAACAACGGAATCGTTTCTGGCACGCCGTGCGGCATCGCACAGGGCAATATATGAACCGGTAATGGCTGCCGTGCGTGTACCGCCATCCGCCTGTATAACATCACAATCCAGCCACAGTGTGTTTTCCCCCAACTTCTTAAGGTCAATGACACTTCGAAGCACGCGTCCGATCAGCCGTTGAATTTCCACGCTCCGGCCATCGGGCTTGCCACTATCGCGTTTTTTTCGTGTGTTGGTTGATGAGGGCAGCATGGCGTATTCCGCCGTCAGCCAGCCTTGTCCTTTCCCCGCCAGCCACGGGGGCACACCTTTTTCAATAATGGCGGTGCATAGCACGCGCGTCTGCCCGAAACTGATCAATACCGATCCGCCGGCATGGCTCGTAAAATTCCGCTGGATTGTGACATTGCGTAACTGGTCGGGTTTTCGTGAGCCTTGTCGCATGATTACCTTTCGTTAACATTCCAGAATCGTGTTTTTTGTGTGGCTTGCAACTGCTCTACAGCGTGCGCAAATGAAAGCCGCCGTCGGCGTCAATAACTTGTCGGGTGTGAGGCATAATTCACTACCACATTCCACGCTGCGGATCCCAACGCCGTGGCAATCGGTTTACCAATCCCGCGGGATCCTCCGGTAACCAAGGCTGTACGGTTATTCGTGGCCATAAATTGTTGTCACTCCGCTGTATTAAAGCTGGGGCTTATTCTTCAGGTCTGCCAATTCGGATTCTACTTCGCGTAGCCGCTTAACGATATCCGGCAACTGCATAAAGTGCATGTAGACTCTGCGGGCATGTTTGAGATCCATCGAAGGCGTGCCGCCGACATCTTTGTTGGGCGAAATATCCTGTGCAATACCCGATTGTGCCACCGCCCGTACCATATCCCCAATGTGCAAGTGGCCCGCCACCCCGACCTGTCCCGCAAGGACCACGTGGTGGCCGGTGCTGGCTGAACCGGCAATGCCAACCTGGCTTACCAGCAGGTTGTGCTCGCCAATGCGGCAGTTATGGCCGATCACCACGCTGTTGCCAAGTTTGGTGCCGGCGCGAATCAGAGTGCTTTCCATCGTGGCGCGCTCGATAACCGTGTTGCTGCCTACCTCTACATCATCCCCCAGCACAACATTGCCAATCTGGGGAATTTTGTTGTGAATGCCCTGGTGTGTGGCAAAACCGTAACCATCACATCCCACCACCGCACCGGCTTGCAGAATCACCCGATCTCCCAGAATGCACTGGTCGTAAATGACCGATGAGGGGTACATAATGCAATCACGACCGATGCGGGCACCAGCCATAATGGATACATGTGGATATATATTGGTATTATCACCAATTTCCACGTTTTCCCCGACCACCGCGAAGGGATGAATATGAACCCCTTGGCCAATGCGTGCGGTTTTGGCCACCACCGCCAGCGGCGATATGCCGATAGACGGATGTGCACGAAAGCCGTGGAGCAAAATCAGAATTTGCCGAAAGCTGTAGTAAGGATCCTCGGTCTGAATCAAGGCCGGTTCCCACCCGTCACTGCGCTGCATGGATACGGTATCTTTTCCCACCACCACGCACCCCGCCCCCGTAGTATTGAGATGGGCCGCATATTTATGGTTAGATAGAAAACTGATATCGGTAGCACCCGCGGAAGATAAGCCGTTGCAGTGGGTAATCTGCCGGGCCTTGTCGCCAATGACCGTGCCACCGATATGGGCGGCCAATTCTTCAACCGTGCGTGGGGGGGTAGGTAGTTCCGATATCACACAATCCTGCCTTTCAAGCATCGCAAAAGCCTACGGCCAAAGCAATAGTGTTGTCAAACCGGGCCCACCAAAACCCGGCCCGCCGCAGGCGAGTTGGCAGGCGAGCTGGCGTCCGCTTGCAATGCATTGTCGATCATCGCAAAATAAGCGGTCACGAGAAAGGGGATCAATTGCAACCAGAAACTTTCGGAGGATGGAAATGGTGACCGAATTTGACAAGCTAATTCCCGAGTTGGCTCAGTGGAACAACGGGGCGGGAATCGACGCCAGCTCTTGGATTTCTTGCATCGGCCGCTACGACTTTCTTCTGGGATACATATCCATTCTTTGGCCGGCATTCGTTTTATATGACGATTGCGTGTTCCCGGGCCTTCCGGACCCTAAACATTACCAGGGCTTCATGGAGTCACTTGGTGGGGATAAGCGGGAGGTTGAAAAAGTGATGAACCACCAACACATATCGGATATGTTCACCGCCTCGGAGTTCCCCCTCACCGAGGACGCCGCCCTCGTCATAGGCAGGGTTCTTAAGGAGATGTGGTCATGTAAACTGGCTCGGGATTTTCCCGATCGGGCGTTTAGTGTCGAATTTTTCGCGGAAGACAGGCAAGATGCGGGGGCGAGCGACCCCTTACTTCGACATGTGATTACCTTCTGCCAGACCGTGCCGCAGCGATATTCATGAACTTCCGCAGGGGACATCAACCGCGCTTGGCACCGGGGAAGGCAGAAGCCGCGAACTTATTTAGCCTGACTGGATTTTGATGGAGCGCTAACATGGCGGTTACCTACATAGTTCCGGCTATAAATATCTTTTCATTCGTGGTGGCTGTAGTCTCAGGAACAATCCAGGCACGGCATTCAGAATTCATCAGCCCTCTGGAAGAGTGGTCCATTCTTACATGCCTGGCGACTTGGTACCTCGGCACCTTTATTATCTTAATACTCCGCGGCCATCGGATTCGCGTGCCAGGCCCGATCTACGGCTGGTGGTTTGCAATGGCTTTTCCAGTGCTGCTCTTTAGCGCCGGAGTGGTTATATTTTTCGTCTAATGGACCGCCGAGCCTAATTTGCAGGCCGGACATCACTACGTTTTGGATGTTACTTGCGTATGATTACGCGACTTCTCCGGCAAGGGGTTCGTTTATGAATGATAATCTGCTCCACATCGTTACCGGGGCGTTTGGCTACTGCGGAAAATATATTACCAAGCCGGTTGCTGGCGCAGGGGCCGTGCGTACGAACGTTGACCAATTCGCCCCAGCGGCATAATCCTTTTGGCCAGTCCGTGGAGATTCAATCGCGGATTCTTCGGTGCAGAAAAAGACGATCGGCTGTAGTATGAGGTTCTATGAACGTTCGTGATGCGACACAGCAGGATTTACCGGCCATTGTAGATATCTACAATTCAACAGTCGCCACACGTATGGTTACTGCGGATACTCAAAGCGTTTCCGTAAGCAGCCGCGAGGAATGGTTTGCTGAGCATTCACCTGATCGCCGCCCGCTTTGGGTTGCCGAAGACAATGGCGTGATCGCAGGGTGGTTAAGTTTTTCCTCATTTTATGGCCGACCGGCCTATGCAGCGACGTGCGAAATTAGTGTGTATCTGGCGGTGGAACAGCGACGCCGCGGATTGGGAACTGACCTGGTTCGCCGCAGCATTGCCTATGCGCCGCACATTGGCGTAACAACCTTGCTGGGATTTATTTTTGGGCACAACGAACCAAGCTTGCGGCTCTTTGAAAAACTCGGTTTCCAACGCTGGGGATTTCTACCGCGCGTCGCCGTGCTTGACGGCGTGGAACGGGATTTAATTATCGTCGGGTTAAGAGTGTGATGCGTGTTTATGAAGCTTGGAAGCCCCCCGAATGGCCTTGTCCAACTTATCGACAATTCGCACTGTGGCTGTATGCTTCCCGGATTCAATCCGGGAGATTGTCTCCTGCCGAACCGCGGCAAGTTTCGCCAACTGTTGTTGGGTTAATCCCGCGGCACGGCGATCACGGATGAGAGTGCGGGCAATCGAAACGCGGGCATGATCCAGGGCATTACATGTTCCGTCCGCGTCCACAGGCGGATACTCCGGTAACGCCGGTGCCAGGGCATACGATTTGCCAACCAGGCGTCGGTAATCCGCTATGGGCACAAGAGCAAATTTCCTGCCATTTCTAGTAGTGGTAGCGACATTCATATTTAACCTCATTGATCGTAAACGTCCCGGCGATGGGCGATACGGAACACCACAATGCGTCTAACGGGCTGTTCCACCCTGAACAGCACGCGGTAATCGCCCGTCCTTAATCGGTAGGTGCCGTGCAGGCTTCACTGGAGCGCTTTGGCTCCGCTTACGTCCGGCCAGCGGGCAAGCCGTTGGTACAAGGCCCGAACCCGCGTTTGGATCGCCAATGGAAGCGACTGAAAATCTGCCCTGGCTTCCTGCGTGTTGAGCACCTCAAACATCTTTATATTATGCTATAATATGTCATAGAGTCAAGCCAAAAAAAGGAAGCGCCAACGCCATGAAGAGCCAGCACCAAATCATGCGACTGCAGTATTCCGACTGTACCTGACGGCCTAAGGTATGCATGTATAAACTCACGCGAAAGCAGCTGTAACCAAGGCGATTTATTGATAGCCGATGGTGGGATTCGAACCTACAACCTACGGTTTACAAAACCGTTGCTCTGCCATTGAGCTACATCGGCGGAATGAATGTGGCCGCAACCGCCTTGTGAAATGCCGCTTTCGCTTGATTTCACCGGCAATCGGCTTGTAATCATACCCGTATGATCCATTCCAGCCAAGTGCGTCGAAACGCCGGTGAAATTGCCGCAATTGCTGCCGTCTGTGTTGAATGAAAACGTGGTGCCGGAACCGTGCGGAAGAATAAAATCTCCTTCCTGTTGACCTTTTCCGGTTTTTTCGGCACCATTCGTGAATGGTTCGATTGGCCGATTTCCGGGAATTGCCGAGCAGCGTTGCCGAGCAGCGCTACGAATCGCAACCAGGTTATGATAAACTTTCAGGCCATCGTGCGTGCATGAATTAACACACATGAATCAACACATAAGAGGATCAAGACAATGCCTGCTAAAACCGCAACAGCCACTGCAAAAAAGAATCGACCCGCCTCCAAAACATCCAAAGCTGCCAAACCCCCTAAGCTGTCACGGCTTATTCGGCCGGCGGAAATGTCGGTGGAAGAATGGCAGATTGCGCTGCGGCGGCAGTATGGTCAGGAGCAAAACTTCGCGCTACGCAACGTCGGTGATCAAGAGATATTTTCCGATTTTGAAATCACCAATCCGGCCTCCCGCGGTGTATATCGCGTGGCGATTCGTGGTGAGCAATTGGGAGATAATTTTTGTTCATGTCCGGATTTTACCACCAACACCCTTGGTACCTGCAAACACATTGAATTCACGCTCCAGAAACTGCGGCAACAAGCCGCCGGGGCCGCCGCCCTGAAACAAGGCTACAACCCGCCCTATAGTTCCGTATATTTGCGGTACGGCGCCCAACGTGATGTGCGTTTTCGCGCCGGAGAAGATTGCCCGCCCGCTCTGCAAAAACTGGCGGAGAGTTATTTTGACGCACAGGGCGGATTATTGGCGGGGACATTGGCCGGTTTCGGGGAATTCCTGTCGGCCGCATCCGCAATCCCGCACGACTTGCGATGTTATAACGACGCACTGGGGTTTATCGCTGAAAAACGCGACGCGGTGGAGCGGGAAGCGATTTTAGCGAAGGCCTTTCCGCAAGGCCCAGACAGCCCAGCCATGGATCATCTGGTAAAAGTTCCGCTGTATGGTTATCAGCGTGAGGGGGCACTGTTTGCGGCGCGGGCCGGGCGATGCCTGATCGGCGATGAAATGGGATTGGGGAAAACCATTCAGGCCATTGCCGCAGTGGAAATTATGGCCAAACACTTTGGCGTGCAACGCGTGCTGATTATATGCCCCACATCACTGAAACATCAGTGGGCCAGAGAAATCGAGAAATTCGCCAAGCGCACCACTCAGGTGATCGGCGGGATGAGAGCCCAACGAGAGCAATGCTTTGCCACGGAAACGTTTTATAAAATGACCAATTACGATACGGTTCGGCGGGACATGGACCTCATTGAAAAGTGGTCGCCGGATATGGTGATTCTCGATGAAGCGCAGCGGATCAAAAATTGGAACACGATTGCCGCACGTTGCGTCAAACAGATCAAATCACCGTATGCGATTGTTTTAACGGGCACGCCATTGGAAAATCGTCTGGAAGAGCTGGTGTCGGTGGTGCAGTTTGTGGATCGCCATCGGTTGGGGCCGACGTTTCAGTTTCTGCATCAACATCAGATCCATGATCCGGAAAGCGGGCGGGTGGTGGGGTACAGGAATCTGGATTTGATTGGTCGCACGCTGGCCCCGATCTTGATTCGCCGGAAAAAAGATGCGGTGCTTAAGGATCTGCCGGGCCGGCTTGATAAAAACTTTTTCGTTTCCATGACGCCGCAGCAGAGCAACCACCATGAGGAAAATCGTGAGGTAGTGGGCCGCATTGTGAAGCGGTGGCGCAGGACGCACTATCTCTCCGAGGCTGATCGCCAGCGGCTGATGATTGCGCTGCAGAATATGCGCATGAGCTGCGACAGCACCTATTTGCTGGATCATCAAACGGATTTTGGTTACAAAGCCGATGAATTGGCGACGCTGCTGGAAGAACTTTTTGAGCGGCCCGGGGAAAAGGTTGTGATTTTCAGCCAGTGGCTGCGGATGCATGAGCTGTTGCTGCGGCGAATGGCGGGGCGGCCATGGGAGCATGTTCTCTTTCATGGCGGCGTACCGGGCACCAAGCGCGGCGCCCTGGTTGACCGATTCCGTGAAGACGACAGGTGCCGGGCATTTCTTGCTACCGATGCCGGGGGCGTGGGGTTGAATTTGCAGCACGCGGCCTCGGTGGTGGTCAATATGGATCTGCCATGGAATCCGGCCGTGCTGGAGCAGCGCATCGGAAGAGTTCATCGCCTGGGACAAAAGCGACCGGTGCAGGTGATAAATTTTGTCGCCAAAGGCACGATTGAAGAGGGGATGTTGTCGGTATTAAAGTTTAAGAAATCGCTGTTTTCCGGCGTCTTGGATAACGGGGAATCGGCCGTCATGCTCGGAGGCTCGCGCTTAACAAAGTTCATTGAAACTGTCGAACAGACCACCGGTGCCATTCCCCCGGCCATGGTGGAAGAACCTGTGGATTTGTCGGGTGGGCCGTCGGTAGCAACTCCAGACCTGAGCGACGCCGCTTTGGAAAGCACCGCTTCTGCATCAGCCACAGCGGAAAGTTCGGTCGTGGGGAGTTCGGTGAGCCATGCGACCAGTAATGGCGATTCGGCAGCGAGTGCAATCGGCACGGGCAATCCATGGGCCGGATTGCTGCAGGTGGGACTAAACATTCTTGAGCAATTGGCGGCCCAGCAGGGGTCGGGTGCTAAGGCCGGCACCAATCACGCGACAGCGCCCGGCCGCGCTGCGGGCATTTCCATAATTCATCGGGATGAACGCACGGGCGAATCATACATGAAACTCCCAGTTCCCAGCCGCGAAGTCTTGGAGCAGGCGCTGGGTGCGATTGGCACAATTCTCGAAAAATTCAATACCCGCCAATGATCGGGCCCCCGTCCGGCGGGGCGTCGGCTGCCGAGGCCAGAAATTTTCGGGGGGTGCCCGGCGACGTGAAATAGAATAGAGCGCCGCCGGTGCGGTCTTTGGGATACCGGGGGCCAAGCAGTCCCCGGTCAGGTCAACCGGTCATCTGGGATCCAGGATCACGTCGCTCGCGTGGCCTTTTTGCCGGCACCGCACCGTCGTTGGTATGGCAGCCGTCCGGTACTTCTGGACGGTTCCTCGTGGTCAGTGACCAGTCGCATTGGCCGTCACCGCGCCACCGGCCTTGATTTGCCATGTTTTTATCGTCCCTTTATTTGCGCGATAGCCTTACGGGCCAAGAGGGCGCCCTGTCCACCAGCCGCCTCCGCTCGTTGCAGCCACATGAGAGCCTTGTTTTTGTCCCGCGGCGCGCCATCACCCGTGTAATATCCGATTCCGACGTTGAGCATCCCCAAGCCGGAGCCTTTCGCCGCCGCCCTACGATACCATGCCATCGATTTGCCCGCGTCCTTAGGCACGCCCTCGCCATGGTCGTAGAGAAAGCCGATATTAGCCATCGCTGCGCTGGATCCTTTCGCGGCGGCATTGCGCCACCAAGCCATTGCCTTGACATAATTCTGCGGAACACCGGTGCCATGGTAATAGTCAATTCCGATGTTGTACATGGCCAGACTGTTCCCTTTCGCAGCCGCCTTGCGATACCAGGCTATGGCCGTGGCACGGTCCTGCCGCACTCCGTCGCCCCGGCCGTAGAGCGCACCGATGTTGTTCATCGCGTGGCAACTGCCTTTCGCCGCCGCCTTGCGCCACCACGCCAACGCTTTACCCTTGTCTCTAGGCACATCGTTACCGTGATAGTAGTCATTGCCGATGTTGTACATCGCCAGACGGTCGCCTTTCGCTGCCGCCCTGCGATACCATCTCATCGCCTTGGCCGCGTCTTTAGGCACGCCGTCGCCATGGTCGTAGAGAAAGCCGATGCTGTTCATCGCGTCGCCATTGCCTTTCGTCGCCGCCTTGCGCAGCCACTCCAAGGCCTGGGCGTAATCCCGGGGCACGCCCTCGCCATGGTCATAGAGCATGCCAATGTTGAAAAATGCCGAACAATTGCCCTTCGTCGCAGCCTTGCGATACCACGCCATCGCTTTGGCCGCGTTTTTAGGCGCGCCATCGCCGTGGCCATAGAGAAAGCCGATGCTGTTCATCGCGTTGCCATTCCCTTTCGCCGCCGCCTTGCGATACCACGCCATGGCCGTGGGGTAGTCCTGCGGCACGCCATCGCCATGGCCGTAGAGCACGCCGATGTTATACATCGCCATGCCATTGCCCTTCGTCGCAGCCTTGCGATACCACGCCATCGCTTTGGCCGCGTTTTTAGGCGCGCCATCGCCGTGGCCATAGAGAAAGCCGATGCTGTTCATCGCGTCGCCATTCCCTTTTGCCGCCGCCTTGCGATACCACGCCATGGCCTTGAGGTAGTCCTGCGGCACACCATCGCCTTGGCCATAGAGCACCCCGATGTTATCCATCGCATCACTATTACCCTTCGCTGCCGCCTGACGGAATCGGCGCATCGCCCTCCGATAGCGTCCCTCGGTCATGTCGCGCTTGCCCTGCGCCATGGCTTGGGATCCTTGTCCACCATCGGCACGGGCTGGGGCGGTGAAATACCCGTGCAAGCCCACCAACGCCGCAGCGAGGGTGATGGCAGCGGCCGGGAAGCCTCTCCTGTTTACTTCGGTTCCTGATTTCATTTGTTCACCTCCATTCGCCGTAACCGTTCACGAAGATAAGATCGAGCAGGCTCCTATGACCCATGGGTCATAGCCGCGAGGTTCTCCAGGGTTTTCAACGCTTTGCCGGAATCGATAGCGGCGACGGATAATTTGACGCCTTCGCGCAAGGATTCCACTTTGCCGCCGACCCACAAGGCAGCCGCGCTGTTAAGCAGGACGATATCGCGTGCCGGGCCGGGTTTGCCGGAGAGGATGTCACGGATTTTTGCAGCGGACGCTTCGGGGGAGTCGATTCGCAAGTCATCCGCTGTTGCAATTTCCAGGCCCACATCTTTGGCCGATAGTTCCAGTGTCTTAATTTCTTCCCCATCAAATAAAGCCACGCGCGTTGGGCCGCCAATGGATAGCTCACATAGCGTGCCCTCGACCGGGTCACTGCCGCAAACTACCATGGCCCGCACAGCGCCTAAACGCACCAGCACTTCCAGCATGGGCCGCACCAGGCTGGGTCGCGGAACGCCGGCCAATTGCCGCCGTGCGCCGGCCGGGTTGGTCAGGGGGCCAATGAGATTAAAAATGGTGGCAAAGCCCAGTGTGTTTCGGATTTCCGCCACATGCCGCATCGCCGGATGATGGCGGGGGGCAAAACAAAAGCAGATGCCGATTTGTTTCACGCATTGGGCCTGCAGTTCCGGGTCAATGTCCACGCGCACGCCCAGTTTCTTTAACACATCCGCACTGCCGCTGCGACTGGTTACCGCGCTGTTGCCGTGTTTTGCTACCGGCACGCCGCAGGCGGCCGCCACAATCGCCGCGGTGGTGGAAACGTTGAAAATCCGTGATCCGGCACCGCCCGTGCCGCAAGTGTCAATGACATCTTCCGGCGCAGCCACCGGCACCACAAATTGCCGCATGACCGTAGCAGCGCCGGCAAGTTCATCAACGGTAGGGTCCCTCCCGGCCAACAAAGCCAGGAACGCTCCTATCTGTGCCGCCGGCGCAGCACCGGACATGATGGTTTCAAACGCACCGCGGGTCTGCTCCTGCGTGAGGCTTTTGCCGGAAAGTAATGTCGTGAAAATATCTTTCATGCTTTTTCTACTGCATAACGGTTTTAAGAACGGCAATTAAATAAGTTCAGCCCCGGCCCCGGCACTGGTAGCAAACATGGAGGCTTGCTTGCCACAGCGTGCTGGATACTGCTTATCAATCTCGACGGTTAAGGCTTCAATGGCTTGCTGCTGCACCATAGCCACAATGGATCCGCCGAAACCGCCGCCCGTCATCCGTGCTCCATACACACCCGGCACGGTAGCGGCAATTTCCACCAGGACATTAAGCTCCGGACAACTTACGCCATAATCATCGCGCAGACTTTCATGCGACTGATACATAAGTTGTCCGCAGGCAGCCCAATCTCCGCCGGCCATCGCCTCGGCAAATTTCAGCGTTCGGGCGTTCTCCGAGATCACGTGTCGGCCCCGGCGAAACACGGCTGGATCCATTTCCATGCGGCACGCTTCGAGCATGGACAGGTCTGCATCGCGAAGGGCCTTCACCGCCGGGAACTTTTTCTTTAATATGGCTACCGCCCGTTCACACTGATTGCGGCGGGCCTGATATTCTCCCTGCACGAGTTCATGTTTAACATTTGTGTTGGCGATAAAGATGCGCATGTTCGCATCTTTTATGGGTACCTGTCGCCGAGATAAATCGCGACAGTCCAACAGCATCGCATGATCTTTTTCACCTAGCGCGGAGATAAATTGATCCATGATTCCACAGGGCATGCCGGCATAATTGTGTTCTGCCCATTGTGCCGCCAATGCTAATTCAACCTTATCCAGCGTTTTTCCATTCGCCGCCAGCAGGGCCAACCCGGTCGCCACTTCAAACGAAGCGCTGGAGGACAAGCCGCCGCCAATAGGCACCGTGGTTGTCACCAGCGCGTCGATGCCATTTTTTATCAGACCGCGTTGCCGCAGTGCTTCGGCGACTCCTTTGGCATAAAGAGACCATTTCGGGGCATCTTTGGCGACCACGTCGGCAACGGAAAATTCGGCCAATTCATTTTGTGTGGTACTGAAAAGACGGACTTTCCGATCCGGACGGGCCTTGGCCAGAATTGCGGTGAACCGGTCAATGGCGATAGGAAATACAAAGCCATCATTGTAATCGGTGTGTTCACCGATCAGGTTGACGCGCCCGGGTGCCCGGCTGTGAAAAAATGGTCCGGATGATTTTCCAAACTGTTTTTCAAATTCCTGTTCCAACGGATTGTTCATGTAAAAACTCCCAAGCGTACTTTTATCGTATGGCGCAACCGTCCAAATCGCCGCCATGGCGACAAGGCCGTATGCTATTGGCACAGGCGCGGTAAATCAATGGTGGGGTACACTGTTACGAATCAGGGTACGCCGTGTGCCATTCAAAAGACGTTGTAGAAAAACCGCAGATTACGCGGATTTCGCGGATAAAAGGGGGCCTGCCAGCTCTGCGACTTTCATCGGGAGCGTAACATCGCCACGAGGAACCGCCAGCGACTTAAATTTGCGCGGTGAGGTTTTCTTCGGGCGGCGGTGCAGATTGTTTAGCAGGCGACACGATTGGGATAATCAGGCTGAATGTAGCACCCTTACCAAGATCACTGATAAGCTCAATATTTGCGTGCAGCATGTCGGCGAGTTCTTGGCTGATGGTCAGCCCCAGGCCAGTGCCGCCGTGCCGCCGGGTGACAGAAGCATCCAATTGATTGAATTTTTCAAAAATGCTGGCGTGATGCTCTGGGGCAATACCCGGGCCGGTATCGGTAACGGCGGTTTTTACATGCTCCGCATCCGGGGTTGAAATGGTGATAATAACGCGCCCGTCAGGGGGCGTGAATTTAATGGCGTTGGAAAGAAAATTATAGAGAATCTGCTGAAATCTCGCCGGATCGGTGCTCACCAGCGGAACCGGTGCCTGCACCACCAGTGATAATTCGATATTTTTTTTCTGCGCCAGTGGTCGCATGAAATTCACCAAAGATTCGCAGACATCCGGCACGTTAATGCGTTCCGTGCGGAGAACAATTTTCCCGGCCTCAATTTTGGCCAAATCCAATAAGTCGTTAATCAAATCCAGAAGTTGCCGAGCACTGGTGAGAATGTTGTCAATATAACGGTTCGAGCGCGGGTCGTCCGGGGCGGGTTTGGCGGTGGTGAGCAGTTCGGCAAAGCCGATGATGGCGTTAAGGGGCGTGCGTAATTCGTGGCTGACATTGGTAAGGAATTCCGATTTCATCTTACTGGCTTGAAATAAATCGGTATTAGATTGCGCTAATTCACCGACGCGCGTATCCAAACTGCGGTTCGTCGCTTCCAATTGATCCTGCGATGCCTTTAATGTCGCCAACATAGTGTTAAAGGTATCGGACAGTTGCTCAAATTCATCGCCCGTGGAAATGGCCGAGCGAATATCCATATCCCCTTTGGCCACTTTTTCAGCGGTGTTTCGCAGTACCCGCACCGGCTGAAGAATCAGTCGCGTGGTAATAAGATAAAAAACGATGATGGCCAATGACCCGCCAATAAGGCCGGAAACCACAATCACCACGCGATTGAGAAGTAACTGATCCAGATCAGGGGTGACTGGCATGGCCACTTGCACAATGGCAACCAGCGGTGCAGCGGATGAAATCGCCGGTTCGGCCGGTGCTGTGGCAGTGGCTGGCACTTGGAGGCCTTGCGCCGCAGCGGGCGGTTTGGCACCGGTCGGATACAGCGAAGTCCGCCATTGGCTATGGCATCGCAGGCAACTCACCGAAGCACGCACCGCAGCGGCATATTTATAAATCGGATGGTGAGTAATGCTTTGTGATAATTCGCCATACTGATTCTGCCGGGAATGCTTAAGAAAATAGTGAATAGCGGCCGCTTGAAAAATGGTGGCATGGGGCCAAGGCGTGCCCGGTTTTGGCAGCAACAGGATGGTGGGTTGGGGATAATGCAATTGGCGTAAATGGGCCGCCTGCCACAGTGCCGTTGATCTGGATCTATTGCTGGAAACCCCGTGGTTAACATGCACCTCCCGTAGCGTCATGTCGGCGGCAATGCGTGCTTCGTACACCGGCTCCCGGCTGGTAAGCTGTTCCATGCGTTGCCACGGAACCGCCAAGGCTCCGGCGATGATAACCAGCACGGCAAAGCCGAAGAGCAACTGGCATTTGGCGGCCAGGGAAATCGTAAGCTCTTTTTTTGCCATGCCGATTGTTCTTTTCAGTTAACAGGCTGTCAGGCCGCATCCCAGCAACAGTCCAAGTGTCGCCGTTGCGCCGGGGAGGGTCAGGCCGAAGGGTTGGAATCGGTTGCCTCCATAAACCGGCGAAAGTGCATTCGCAGGGCGGCGTAATAGCCGAAAATGGCCCCGGCCAATCCGGCGGAACTGTAATAAACAGGCAAGGTGCGCATCAGAAACAAACCGCTATGCGCCGGATAAGGTTGCGCCACATGCGGGGCCATAAATCCGCCGATGGCCGCGAGTACCGGTGGCGTAATCCAGATAACCCAGGCATCGGCCTGCGGTGCCACTGTGGAACTGACAAATGCCGCTGCGGCAAAAGTCAACGAGCAAGCGAAAATAGCCTGCCCGGGCTGCTGCGATTTCAACAATAGAAACAGGATAATTGCCGCCACGAACAGCGTGGTAATAAACGCCAGCAGATTTTGTGCCATCCGTCGGCCAAAGGGGCGGTTAGGGATATTATCGACTAAAACATCGGCAAACGACGGATAGTCTGCGGTGGCTACATCGGCGTTGGTGCCATGGGGCCTGATGGGCCACGGGAGGCCCAAATATAGCGGCCAATTTCGCGATCCAATCAGTTCATAAATTCCACGCGAAAGCACTTCGCCGATCAGGATATAAAATATCCAGAAAATATTCTGCAACGCCAGCGTGCGATACGCTTCCACCCGATTGGTGTGGTGCAAAGCCAGTAGCAGCGTAATTGGCCCCCAATGGCAGGCCAGGAAAATCAATCCGACCGATGCAATAAATAGTCCCGCATGAGGCGCATCGGGCCACGTCAGCAGTGTGCCAATCACAATCGCGGCCACCAAGCCCCCGAGCATGACCAGTTCCGCCACCAGCGATATCGCCGGTCCCGCCGCCAGAACTCTCGTGCCATCCATGTTGGGGGACGGAATAACTTTCCCCGCCAGATAGATGAAAAATATTCCCACGACAATGCACGCCACCACATAACGCAGTTGCCGCAAAAATCCCAACAGCACATGATGCTGGGAAACGGGAGCCTCCATTTGATGGCCCGCTATATTATGCGCTGTATCAAGTGTCACAATTCAACTCCTTATTGCGTCATCCGCATTGCTTCGCCCGCACCGGGGTCTCCCCTCGCGGTTAAAGCTGCATCTATTATGTATGGCAATAGAATACGACGCCATTGATTTCAAATAAAATTCCACCATTGACCAACAGCCATGACTGGATATCCGGAGCCGCCGCATCTGATCCCGACCGCGTTAACTGCTGATCCAGAACAATCGAGCCGTTGTCCAGCCGCCCCTGCCGGTCTTTCTGGTTGATCAGGTACAGGTGCATGATATTAGGCGTCGGTCCGACCGGCCCGCGCGCCAATGCGACAATATCCGGATCGCCGATTTGTGCCCCCGTCAGCGGCGGTCGCGATTGCATCACAAATTCCGCTTTCCATGAAATCTGGCCGGTGCGCGTCGCCAGGGCCATTAAATTCCGCGGTGTCAGCATGACCAGCGTGTTGCGGTTCAGGGCGGTCTGCATCCAGATGACGCCGCTGGAGGTAAGGCCCGCATTGAGTCCCGGCTGATTCCACAGCCTGGCACCGCTGGTAACGTCCATACAGGTCACGCCCCTGGCGGTGGGCGTTATTAGCCCGTCCACCGACAAACTTGCGGCCGTCGGAAACGGATCATGCAGTTTGTTTCTACTCCATATCGGAGCCGACAAACTTATGGCCGGATCAAACATCGCCACGCCCTTTTGGCCGCAAAGCACCAGTCTTCCAGCCGGGTCGGCCTTGATCCAATAAAAATGGTCTGCAGCCTCGGCGGTCAAAACGCCCGCGACACGTCCGCTTTGGGGGCTAAGCAACACCACCTGATCAAAGGGAAGGTTCATGGCAACCGCGAAGTAACGCCGCGTTTGCCGGATACAGGAAATGGTTCCATATTTTTCCAGCGCTACCGGCGACTTCCACACAGGTTGTCCATTGCCCGGGCTGTAAAGCGTCAGGTCCTGTTGGCCCGCCACCAGAAGCCCCGCAGGCAGCATCTTAATCAGGCGGTAGGTGACCGCACCGAGATCCCGTTGAATAGCCGCTTCACGCCACTGTGCCGCAAGTTTGGGCGATAAAATGTTATACCCCGGAACTCCTCCGTTCATCATCATGCCGTTTTGTATCATCATCATCCGCTGCATCGCCGGTAGCGCGGCATTGTTTCCTGGGGCCAAAACTCTGTGATGCACCCCTGGGGACAGTATTTGCTGTTCCCATTGCAAATGGCCGGAGTGCGCATCGATGGCCAATAGTTGATTGTTCGTAGCCAGAATCGCCAGCTTTTTCCAGTAACCCACCAGCATCGCCCGTTTGGCATGGACCACGAGATAGTGCCATATCGGCTTTAAACCCCGCACACGCCGCGCGGAAATCTGATACCCTCCGCGCACTTTGTTTCCCATTAAAAATATGCCGTAGCGACGATACTGGGACGCATGCTCAAGCGGCTGCAGCAGATCACCGGGCAGTGCGCCGGATACTGCCAGTTGCGATCCAATTTTGGCATTCAGGACGGCCCGGTGCACCAGCGCACCAGGTTCTGCAGTCTGTTTTAAATGTTGGGCATACTGGGCGAATGTCCATGTTCGCCCATGCGTCCAATGGTAGGCGGGAAAATCATGGGTGCCGCGCATAGCCAGCACCATAGCCTGATTCCAATGCCCCAAATGCGCCAGTGCAGAACACAACCGCGAAAGCTGCCATGCCTTATCGGATTTGGATGCGGCACCCAGTCGCGTCCACAGCAGCATGTCATAGGCCTTTGCCCATTTTCCCCGCGCGGCAAAATGCCGGGAAAGTAATCGAGCCGCCTGCAACGCGGCTGCACTATTGGGGTATTGCAGGACAATCTGGCGCAAGGGCAGCGACGAATTTACACGTTGCGCCTGTACCAGAAGTTTCTGTGCCTGGCTTTCCCATGGGGCATATACTGTTGTTCCGAATTTATGTATGACATCGCGTTGAATCATCGACCGGGCTGCGGTGGATGCCGCCAGCGTAGCACCGCGATAATCCACTCCCGCCCCCCGTAGCGATCCGTGCGCGAGAATCTGCTCCAGCAGCGTCATGGCTTTTGCGGGGCTTTTGGCCGTCAGATAACACCGCGCCATCGCCATGCGCCATTTCACCTGTTGCTGCGGCACGCGGGCAATGGCGCTGGCCTTCTGGAGATAAAATAGTTCCTCCGCATTGGCACCGGCTTTATTTGTTACGTCCGCGGCGAAGGTCATACATACGTGAAATATGCGGTCCGCTGTCGCCGGAGCGGTAGTGATCTCTGGCAGCGCTAAATCCACAGCTCGGCTAAGCATCTGCTGGGCCAGTGCATTATGACTGGACCGGAAGGCGACCTCAGAAAGCGTCAGGTAAGCTTCGGGCTTAGTGGGATGGGCTTTAATTCGCCCGGTCAGATAAGCCAAAGCGTCTTTCCAGCGGGCGTAACCAGCGGTGAGATGATCGTTAACTGCCACAACCTCATGCGCGGTAATGAGTAGATTGCCGGCAGAATCGGTATTACCGGCGGGCCATTTGGCCATGGTGTCGATGGCTCCGCTATGGGTATTCACCAGCAGCAACCCTGTGTTCAGTGGTATGTAGATATCTTTGTTAGTTAAAAATGGCCGGCCGGAAATCGCACCGAATGAATGTATCGCCCTGCTGGCCCATATCTGCTTTCCCGTGCGAATATTGACTGCACAAACGTTACTGCCCGCCAGAAGCATATTGCCGTGGATGACCCCCAGAAGCATCTTGGCATGGTGCAGTGGTCCGCAGGGCAGCGACAGGAGTTTTTTTCCGTTCCAGCGATTATATATGTGGATCTTTGATGAACTTCCGAATTCATTATCCATGGAAATGAGCCGCGACCCGGAAACAATCGGTGCATTGAGACGCCACGGCAGGGGCCGTCGCACAATGCCATATTGCATATTGTTAAACGGCGTATAGGCCACGTTGTTCAGGTGTAACCATTGCACCTGCCCGGAGTCGGCGTTCACCGCCATATCCGCGCCCAGTCCTGTGGAGATATAAATGGTATTGTCGGCCATGGTGGGAATAATATTGATGGTGTTAAATGGCGATACCCCATAGGCCGGCCCGGTAATGGTGCATAGGTAATGGCTCCATTGCACAGTGCCATTCGCGGCGTTCAATCGCACCAGGCTTAGCTCATTCATTCCCGTACCCGGCTGCGTGGCAACTACGACTAGAAATACGGCATGCCGATTGGCCATCGGAATACACGCCGGCCAGATATTTCGGCCTGTTTCGCCGCTTACCAGGCGGGCTGCCGATGTTTTCCATTGCAGAGCACCGCCGTCGGCGTTGAGGCATACAACGTCAAGTTGGGCGGCACTTATTCCATACGGCGTCGGAAACTGTGCTGGCGCACCGGGCCGCGTCAGCACGGTATAAAGTTTTCCATGAGCCAGCGTGCAGGAATAATGATCCAGTTCATTAATCAACGTCGCAAGATTCGCCGCAGAACTATTGGCCGGCAGCGGTCCATGAGGATACTTCCACAGCGTATAGCCGGAATTGATATCCACCGCTTTAATGCGATCCTGCAGGTTCAGATACAGAGTGCCTCTGCGGCATGTCGGGAATGAAAACAACACATCGCCGGAAGTTTTGCCCGTGGCTGGATCCATGGTCAGGCCGAACGCAGGCAAAAATTGCCGCAGCTCGTTTTGATATTGTATCGAAGCGGGATTCGTCGAAGGGGTTTGTCTAAAGGCAATTAAACGCTTGGTCCACATGATGGCGGCCGGCAGCGTTCCGCGTGACGCCACACCATTGCGCTGGAAATTGCCCTCAAATGTCGGCCAGGTTCCTGCTGTCGGCACCCGCTGATACAGCCCCGAACGGTGCAGCGCCTTTTGGGCATCGGCCAGCAGATTTACCTGCTTGCCGGCGATCAAGCCTGTTGCGCGCGGCGCATTTTTCGCCAGCTCCGCCAGCAACTTTTTCGCCAGATGCCCGTCGCCCGCCAGAGAAGCCGCGACCGCGGCATTATGCAAAAGCATGGGATGATCAGCCGCCGCCCCCGGATGGTTAAGCAACTGTAACCATAGTCGCGCCGCCAGGGCGAACCGCCCCCGTTCAAACTGCCGGGCCGCCACAAATTGCAACCCCTGGGCTGCGGCATCGGTAGCAAAATAGCGTTCACATGCCGTTGTCAGGGTAAATAGCGAACCGGTTTGTCGGGCTTGGTGAATAATCTGTCGGGCTTTTAAGCCGTAAACCTGATTATACAAACCGTGCTGTACGGCCGGCATCGCCAACAGAGCATTCCAGACATACTTTCGCACCGATTCATACGTGCCATCTGGATTTTTAATGACACTGCTGCCATATTTAAGGTCAATATGCTGATAACTTCGCACGGCTTGCGTCAGGTGGCCGCTGGCGATGAGCCGTTGGGCCGTGCGCAGCAGGTCCTTAGCACCAAAGGAATCGTTGACTTGAATATGCGAAAAGCTGCCGGGGGCGCCATCTGTGGGATGGGATTGAATCACGCGAACGCGCAAAGCTGGCATGGCCGGGCCAGTGACTATCATTTGGGCTAGCCCACCGGATGGCTGGAACATACAGCAGCACGCCGCCACAGCCAATCCTGCGATCCACAACATGATCTGCGATGTTTTGCCTGCCCGCCCGGATTTCATTTCTGTGAGGCTCCAACCAGAATAGATCAATCAAAAGCTTAATAGCTTGCGCTTAGCCGGGACGTGGGAAATATTTTCCCCAAATCGCATCGAGCCGTTGTCGCGCTTCTGCACTTATTTTCGCTTTATCCGAAAAAATCGCCAACTCCAGTGCCCGATGCGAGGGGAATTCTTCCGCCCGGGATTCCCAGATACGTCCCAGGGCCGCCCGAATTAAATGCAGAGCGTTTTCCGATGCCACTTGCAGGTTGCTGATAATTTCCCGCATAAGTTCCGTCGGAGCGTGCCCGGGCGTATGGGGTTTCCACGCATCATAATCTGTGATCAGGGCAATCGATGCATAACTGATTTCCGCCTCACGCGCGAGTTTTGCTTCCGGCAAAAGCGTCATGCCTATTAAATCGCCGCCCCAACTCCGGTGCAGCCGCGATTCGGCACGCGTGGAAAAAGCTGGCCCTTCCATGCACACATAGGTTCCACGCGGATGCACCACCGCATCGGCGGTAAGCTCAGAGCGGCTTTCATAAACAATACTGCGCAATTTCTCACAGACCGGTTCTGCGAAATCCACATGCACTGCCGCCTGATCAAAAAAACTTCCCACGCGGTGCACCGTGCGATCAATGGCCTGATCCACCAGTGCCAGTTGTCGCGGATGCATATTTTCATTCAAGCTGCCCACGGCTCCGGAGGCCAAAATCCATCGGCACCCCAGCATTTTAAGGGCATAGATATTGGCGCGATAAGGGATTTGCGTCGGGTTTAATACATGGCCCGCGCCGTGCCGCGCCAGAATCGCTACTGGAATTCCTTTCCAACTCGCCAGAATCGGCGGTGCTGCCGGCGGCCCGAAGGGCGTTTGAATTTCTACCGCCTCGCCATCGCCGGGCATAAGCAGATGTTGCCCCAGCCCCGACCCGCCGATGATGCCGATCCGCTGCGTTTGTTCCATGACAATAAACCCTTTTAACAAGCCCCTTCCAGGCTAACGCCACGTGAGAATCGCCCAAGATTCCCGACCGGTGAATCATACCATAGTCTTTCCGGCGTGACGCCACGGCCATTCTTTTTTCTCTCAAGGCCTGCCGCTACTTGTGGCCCGGCGCTGCCTTTCGTATCCTTTGTCCACATCAAGATTGGAGAACAGGACTCATGGCGGGTTATAATCCCAGTAGTATTGAAAAGAAATGGCAGCGGATTTGGCAGGAAAATCGCATATTTTCGGCCGATATGCGCCCGGCCAAACCCAAGTATTATGTATTGGATATGTTTCCTTATCCGTCCGGGGAAGGATTGCATGTCGGACATCCCGAAGGTTATACGGCTACCGACATTGTCACGCGCTACAAGCGGGCGGCCGGATTTAATGTCATGCACCCCATGGGCTGGGACGCATTTGGTCTGCCCGCGGAACAGTACGCCATTAAAACCGATACGCATCCGGCCGTGATAACCCGAAAAAATATCGATCGTTTTCGCGCCCAGCTTCAGGCCATCGGTTTTTCTTATGATTGGCAGCGCGAGGTCAATACCACAGACCCCGGCTATTACCGCTGGACACAATGGATATTCCTGCAATTGTACGATACCTGGTATGACCCCAAGCTGCAAAAAGGCCGGCCGATTGCCCAACTTGCAGCTGAGTTTGAAGCCGGCCGTCGGCCACTTCCGCCATCCGCCAAAAATAAAAGCTGGGCCCAGTTAGACACACATCAGCAGCGGCGGGTGCTCGAAGAGTACCGCCTGGCCTATGAAATTGAAGCGCCCGTCAACTGGTGCCAAGCCCTGGGCACGGTATTGGCCAATGAGGAAGTAATCGACGGCAAAAGCGAAGTAGGGGGCTTCCCGGTAGAGCGACGCCCCATGCGGCAATGGATGCTGCGCATCACCGCATACGCCCAGCGATTGGTCGATGGCCTGGACGCGTTGGATTGGTCCGAATCATTAAAGATGATGCAGCGGAATTGGATTGGCCGTTCGGAAGGGGCGTTGGTGCGGTTTGCCATTGCAGACCCCGCATCGGAAGTCACCGTCTTTACGACGCGCCCTGATACGCTCTTCGGTGCCACATATCTGGTTCTGGCACCGGAGCATCCCCTGGTGGACTTAAGCACGACACAAAACATCATCCCCACCGCGTGGCCGGCAGAAATTCCGGATCGCTGGCGATCCATCGCCGGTTCACCACGGGAGGCGGTTGCGGCTTATCAGAAAACTGCGGCCTCGCGCTCCGAGCGGCAGAGGCAGGAAGACAATACCAAGACCGGTACATTCACGGGTGCCTATGCCATCAACCCAGTGAATAATCAACGTATACCGATATTTATTTCTGATTATGTGTTAATGGGTTATGGCACCGGTGCCATCATGGCCGTTCCGGCGCATGACCAGCGCGACTTTGATTTTGCTCATGCGATGGATCTTCCGATTCGCCGCGTGGTCAGCGTGACGGCGGATCAGCCCGAGGCCGGGAAGCTACCACTGGAATCCCCAGGCTTTGCCGTGAATTCCGCCGAGCTAAATGGCTTATCCACGGCCGAAGCCAAAAGCAGAATCTGTGACCTTCTGGAACATAAGTCGCTGGGAACCCGGCAGATCAATTATAAAATCCGGGACTGGCTTTTTTCCCGTCAGCGCTATTGGGGCGAACCCTTTCCGCTTATACATCTGGAAGATGGTACGACCGTTCCCTTGGCGGAATCACAGTTGCCCCTGACGCTGCCGGAAGTGAAGGATTTTAAGCCCACCGGCACCATGGAGCCACCCCTATTTAAAGCCGCCGACTGGCATCAGGTGCATGTGCTATTGGATGGTCCACCCGAAAATCTCCAGGCGCACGCAGTACCAATCGGAACGCCCGGGGCGGTTCCCGCGCGGCGCGAGCTTAACACCATGCCGCAATGGGCCGGCTCATGCTGGTATTATCTGCGTTACATTGACCCGGAGAATTCCACGCGCTTCTGCGAACCGGAAAAAGAAAAATATTGGATGGCCGGCGGGGTGGATTTATATGTTGGCGGCGTGGAACACGCCGTTCTGCATCTGCTGTACGCCCGGTTTTGGCACAAAGTGCTCTTTGATCGCGGCCTGGTAAGCTCGGAAGAACCATTCCGTAAGCTGGTGAATCAAGGCCTGATTCTCGGCGAAGCGGAGTATACGGTCTTTGCATTAGAGAGCGGCCAAAGTGTATCGATTGCTGATGTTGATCCGGAGTTCTCCACGCGCGTTGGCCAAAACGGCAAAGCGGAGATAATCAGCCGGCATAAATCCAGCGGAGCCTTGGTCGTGGGAAAAGCCTGTGACCCTGCCACGGTGGAGAAACGCGGCGATGGCTTTGTCCTGAAAACGGACAACAGCATTCAGGTGGATGCCCGATCCTTTAAAATGAGTAAATCGCGTGGCAATGTGGTAAATCCCGATGATGTCATCGCGGAATATGGGGCCGACTCTCTGCGGCTCTTTGAAATGTTCATGGGGCCGCTGGAACAGGTAAAGCCCTGGAGCACCGCCGGCGTTGAAGGTGTGTATCGCTTTTTACAACGCGTATGGAGAAATCTCCTGGGCGTCGATGACAGCGTCTTTCGCGTGGTGCAACAACACGCCGACGGAAAGTGGACTTGCCACGGGCGTGAATTGTCTGCGGCGGAAGCGGAGGTTGCCCTGCGTGATGCGGCGGCAATTCTGCGACCGATGCACCGGCTGATTCGCAAAGTCACAGCAGATATCGACCGTCTGGCGTTTAATACCGCCATCAGTGCGATGATGGAATTTAACAATGCTTTGGCCAAGCTGACATTTGTACCTCTGGACGCAGCGTTGAATCTCCTGCGGGTGCTTGAGCCGTTCGCTCCGCATATCGCCGATGAACTGTATCACGAACTATCCGGTGCTGACGCGGCGGTATCCATCGCGTTACTACCCTGGCCCGCCTTTGATGAAAGCCTGTGTGTGGATGAAGAATTGGATGTGCCGGTACAGATTAACGGCAAGCTGGTCGGGCGTATTCGTATTGCAGCAACCAGCGATGAAGAGCAGGTAATTAATGCGGCATTAGCTGATCCGCAGGTCGTCAATCGTTTGGCGCAGCGGGCAATAAAAAAGAAAATCTATATCAAAGGCCGCATGATTAATCTTGTGGTCTAAGAAATTGTCAGGATATGTATATGCAGCAATGGTACAACCGCGTAATTACCGGGGAGGCGGTGGGTGTCCTTGCTGCGTTGCTGCGCTGGGTGCTATCGGTTGTGTCATTTATCTACGCGCGGATCGTGCATTGGCGCAATATTGCCTATGACCGCGGATGGAAATCCGTTACGCGGTTGCCTGTGCCGGTCATTTCCGTGGGTAATATCACCACCGGCGGCACGGGGAAAACTCCCACCGTCATTATGATTGCCAACTGCCTTACCGAGGCCGGATTAAAGCCGGCGATTTTGACCCGGGGCTACGGTGCCCCCAAGGGCCAACGCTCGGATGAAGTCATGGTCATGGAGCAGGAATGTCCCGGCGTGCCCGTGATAATGAATCCAGATCGAATTGCCGGCGGCCGGGAAGCCATCGCCCGGCATCACGCCAATGTGCTGATATTAGATGATGGATTCCAGCATCGACGCCTGGGGCGTGATCTGGACATTGTCCTTATTGATGCCACAAATCCGTTGGGGGTGCCGGGAATGTTTCCGCGCGGCACGTGGCGGGAAGGCCCCGCGTCGCTTTCGCGGGCGCACCATATTATTCTCACACGTTGCGAGCAGGTTTCCGGCGAACTCACTGATTTGGCCGCCGGATTATTAACGCAGTGGGTGAACCCGCGGCGTATTTTTAAGCAGGTCACGGAAGTTCTGGGAGTATTTGATCAAAATGGAAATCCCGTTGACGTGCGGAACCAGACGGTTCTGGCGTTCGCCGGTATTGCCAATCCCGACGGTTTTTTCCGGACACTCTCCGATCTGGGGCTTCAGGTTTCCGCAGGGTGCTGGTTTGACGACCACCACCGCTATGTACCGGAACGGGATTTTCCGGAAATGTTAAAGCTCACCGCCGACCGCCAGCCTGCCGCCTGGATAACTACCTCCAAAGACTGGGTCAAACTACGGGACTTTACGCCGCCGGTACCGCTTTGGCATGTGTGTATTGCCGCCCGAATCACCGGGGTGGCTGGAGAATTGTGGCGGCAGTCGCTGGCCGATTTAGCTGACAAAAAGTAAAGTGATATGATGATTCATCCTTCCAGTGAATTACTTGCCTGCGTTGAGGCCTTCGGCAAACCGCGAATTTTGGTTGTCGGGGACCTTATTCTGGATCAATATGTCTACGGCGACGCCGAGCGTTTAAGTCCCGAAGCGCCGGTCCCGGTGGTGCGGGAACGGTACCGGCAAATGCGCGTGGGTGGTGCGGCTAATGTGGCCGTGTTTCTGGCGGCGCTAGGCGCGGTGCCCGTGCTGGCCGGTGTCATCGGAAATGACTCATCCGGCGCAGCCTTGAAGGATCTTCTGGCACAGGCACAAGTCAATGCCGATGCGGTTATTGCCGCAACGGATCGCCCGACATCTACCAAAACGCGTTTTATTGGCCTGGCGCAACATCGACATCAGCAGCAGATGCTTCGCCTGGATCATGAAACGCTGGAGCCTGTTGACGCTTCCGTGGAACAGCGGCTGCTGGCGGCTTTGGAAGCGGAAATTTCATCGTGCCACCTGGTGTGTATTGAAGATTACAACAAAGGCCTGCTTTCGGACGCGCTATGCCAAAAAATCATTTCCATGGCCCGCGCCGCCGGACGCGAAGTGCTGGTGGATCCGGCCGCTATTAAAGACTATCGCCGCTATCAGGGCGCTACTGCCATTACGCCCAATCGCACGGAAGCCGAGCTGGCCGCCGGATGGCACCTGGACAATCTTCAGGAAGAAACGCCCCGGCTGGCGGCCCAGCTTCTAGAACAATTACATCTGGACGTATGCGTTTTAACCCTGGATCGGCACGGCATGTATCGCCTGGAGCGCGGTCAACCCGGCGTGCTGCACCCCACGCGCCCGCGCAATGTCTATGATGTAACCGGTGCCGGGGATATGGTGCTGGCTATGCTGGCTATGGCCAGAGCTAATGGGGCCTCATGGAGCGTCGCGATCGACTTGGGAAATATTGCCGGCGGCCTGGAGGTCGAGAAATTTGGCTGCGTGCCGTTATCCCGCACGGAAATTGTGGATGAGTTGCTGCAAATGGATTCGGCCGGTCGGCGAAAAATACTATCACTGCCCCGGCTGCTGGAGCGCCTGCAATCCCGTCACAGCACGCAGCGGATCGTGTTTACCAATGGCGTATTTGATATTATCCACGCCGGGCATGTTCAATATTTGAACTTCGCCCGCGGCCAGGGCGATTTGCTGGTGGTGGCCGTTAACTCGGATGAATCCGTCCGGCGGCTTAAAGGCCCGAGCCGTCCTATTAACTCTCTGGATGATCGCATGGCGGTTCTGGCGGGTCTGGAGGCGATCAGTTATGTGACGGCGTTCCAGGAGGACACACCGCTGGAATTGATATCCGCGATAACTCCTGCGATATTGGTGAAAGGTGCTGACTATCAGGATAAGCCTGTGGTGGGGCGGGAATGTGTTGAAGCGGCCGGGGGCAAAGTGGTTCTGGCGCCCTTTTTACCGGGGCGCTCCACAACGCGCGTTGTGGAAAAAACACGATCAGGCGTGGAGTAGCCTGCGGT
This sequence comes from Planctomycetota bacterium, assembly GCA_021805985.1. Taxonomy (GTDB): domain Bacteria; phylum Planctomycetota; class Phycisphaerae; order WQYP01; family WQYP01; genus JAMDCX01. The sequence goes on from JAJZDN010000051.1 coordinate 27,210, forward strand.
GAAGCAGACGGAGATGTGGCATAGATAAGCCCTGATGCCCGGGGCAAGATGTTCCAGGGAAGGTGATATGATGTCTGAACGTGCCGTTTTTCTGGATCGAGACAATACCATCATCGCCAATGACGGGTACCTCGGTGATCCCACCGGCGTTAAATTGCTTCCGGGTGCCGCCGCGGCCATCGCGTCGCTGCGACGCTTGGGATTTCGCATAATTGTTGTCAGCAATCAAAGTGGCGTGGCGCGGGGAATGTTTGATGAAGCGGCTGTGGAATCCGTCAATCAGGAAATGATTCGTCAGCTCAAAGAACAGGCCGGTGCCCATGTGGATGCCAGCTATTACTGCCCCTACCATCCCGATGCTGTGGTGCCGGAATATAAATTGGATCATGAATGGCGCAAGCCCAAGCCCGGAATGCTCAAAGCGGCGCGGGAGGATTTTAATCTGGATCTTGCGCAGTGCTGGATGATTGGAGATCAGCCCCGTGATGTGGCGGCCGGGGCTTCGGCGGGCTGCCGGACGATTCTCCTTTCTGATCCGGAAAAGCAGATGGAAGGCAATGACAATGTGCCGGCAATTACGCCGAACTTTATTGTCCGATCTTTGGCGGACGCGGCGCGTATTATTGTGCGCGAAGGCAACAGCCCCAATCGTGATCCCGCCCCTGTGCCCTTACTGGCCGCGGATGGCACAGCATCTGCGGAAGATACGTCTGCCCGGCGCGATTCGGCTGGTCTCTCCGGTCCCTCTGTGGGCGGCACGCTGCCTGCAGATACCGAAGCACTGGCTGCGGCTGTCGCAGCAAAATTAACGTATCACCCCTCTGAAGCCATCAAACCCGTGCTGGAAGATATTCTTCAGCAATTGCGCAGTGCTCATAGAAAAAGTGATATCGCCGAATTTTCCCTTTCCTTACTGCTGGCCACCATTATTCAGGCTTTGGTCGTGCTGTGCCTGGGGCTGGGAGCTTGGGATGCACTTGCGGCGCTTCATAGCGTCGCCACCGTCCGAAATCCTTACTGGTGGGATTATCGCACGACGCTTCAGCTTACGGCGTTGGAATGGATGGCCGCCGGCTTGGTCCTCCAAGTGATGGTTGTGGCGCTGTTACTGCGGTACCGCACAAAACAATAGATCCTTCATTGGAGATAATCGTTATGCCCACCGGGCCTGTTATTGGTATATCCCCTGACAATCAAGCCGCCGACCAACCCCATCCGGTTTATGAACTCCCCAGCACCTACGCGTCGGCGATAGAAAAAGCCGGCGGTATTCCCATCTTGCTGCCCCATACTGCGAACCCGGCGACCCAGGCTGCTTACATGCACCTTATTGATGGCCTGCTGATTCCGGGAGGCAACGACCTTGATCCGTCGCTTTACGGCCAAGCTCCGCATCCGACCCTGCGCCGCCTGGATTCGCTGCGTGAGAAATTTGATCTGGCTATGCTGGCCTTGGCGAAGGCCCGCAATATGCCGGTGCTTGGAATATGTTTGGGCTGTCAAGCCATGAATGTGCAACGTCGCGGATCGCTGCATCAGTACCTGCCCGACGTGGCGCGGGATCATCCTATCAGTCATACCGGAAACCCGGCTAATTCAAGTGATAAAAATGTCTGGCACAGCGTTTCGCTTTCGCAAGGGTCAAGATTGCGCGCTATAGTTAAATGTGATCAGTTGGCCGTCAACAGCCGGCATCGTCAGGCGGTGGATCGCCTGGGCACAGGATTGACAGCGTGTGCGGCCAGTCCGGATGGCGTGGTAGAAGCCATCGAAGACAACACGATGAAGTTCTGGATCGGCGTGCAGTGGCACGCCGAAACGCTGGCTGAACCACCGCATACAGAGTTATTTAACGCGTTTATCGCCGCAGCAGCGACCAACGTTCATTCATCATGCTGACAGGAGATGCTATACATGGCTTTTGATTTCAAACCTTTTTTCAACCAGGCATTGCCGTATGATCAGTTGCTTCAGGCGTGTGCTAACGCGGAGCAAAGGCAGCGCTGGCAGAATGTCTATGACAGTGTGGTGCTTACGCCGGAGCAAAAAAATCTGCTGCAGAGCTTTCGCAGAAAAATGGACGTGTTGTGTCTTGTCGGTGTGTGGTGTGGTGATTGCGTAAATGCCTGCCCTATTTTCCAACGAATTGCTGAACTTAACGATAAAATTGATCTTCGTTTTGTAAACCGCGAACAGAAATTTGATTTAAGCGCATCGGACGTGGGAACGCAGTTGGCCAATCAATTATCCATCTGCGGCGGCCCGCGGGTTCCGGTGCTGGTATTTCTTTCGCAGGACGGGTTTGAATGCGAACGTTTTGGTGAACGTACGTTGGCCACCTATCGCTCCAAGGTGGCTGCCATGCAGGGTGCTACGTGTTCCACGGGCCTATTTGGTCCGCCGGCGGATTTGCTGCAAGCCAACATCGCAGAATGGTTAACGCATTTTGAACGGGTGCAACTCATGCTGCAGACCAGCCCCCGCTTAATGCGGCTTAATGGCGAAGCCTGATCCCACCGATTTTTCCGGCAGGGGCATGTTATTTATCACATGCCCCTGCGGCTGCGCCATGCCGGGCGGAAATCACCTTTGCTGCACCTCTCTGGGGCACCGGGCTGTACATAAGGCCCCGGCTGGTGCACAATATAGGCAGGCCATGGATGGTGCTCAATTGGATGGTTGCCAATGCGTCGCATAAAGCATACGAATAGATTTCTAGTTATGCCCCTGGTTTTAAGTGTGGGCGTCATAAGCTGGGCGGTTTTATTAGCGTCCCTGCTGGCAGTGGCCCTGATTGTTCTTTCCCCGGCGATCCATGATATGCATCAGGCGGAAGTGACACGGAATAATCTTCGCGCTACCCTGGCGTTGATCAATGAAAAAATCGCTCTGCAGAACCATTTTATCAAGCTGGCGGATACCGATCAGCGGCTCATGCAACGCCTGGCGGACCGGCAGTTAAACATCGTGAACCCCAATGAACAAGTGCTCCCGTTGGCCAACGACACGCGCCCGCGCGATGTTCAAAGTCTTATCGACCAGGCCCTTAAACCCATTGAACCCAAACCTGTACCTCCGGTACCCTGGATTATCAACATCGCCCGCTTCAACGTCATCCGCGGCCCACTGATTATTCTGGCACTGTTTGGGTTCGTGGTAGCATTTCTTCTGGATATCCGCCGAGGGTGAAGGGGGGGGACGAGGACGCAGGAGTTAGGAGTTAGGAGTTAGAAGGTTTGGAAGCGCTGCGCTGCTGTTTTGCTAAATTCCGGATTCCGGATTCCAGGTTCCAGGTTCCGGGTCCTAGATTCCCGGCCGGCGATTAGAGATTCTCGGTACCAAATACTGGATGTTGCTTGGACTTGTCGCGGCGGGGCGGCTCGGATATTCTTTCTTTTGTCGTACGGACGCTTTGCGGGCGTAATTCAGCGGTAGAATGCCAGCTTCCCAAGCTGGACGTCGTGGGTTCGAATCCCATCGCCCGCTTTCCATCAAGGCGGTTGGCTGGCGGTGCAATACATTCCGCCAGGCTATGAGCTGATAAATTGTGCTAAATAAATACGGAGGCAACTTTGGGATCCTTGCGATTTTTTCGTCGGGTACGCATTGCCCCGGGCCTGACGTTGAATTTAACAAAGCACGGTGCCTCACTTTCCGCGGGCGTGCGCGGGGCACATGTAACGGTAGGAAGAACCGGCATACGCCGCACTGTGGGAATTCCCGGCACCGGAGTTTTCTACACCAGCCACACCGGTTTACATACTGGCGTACATACCGCAAGGCACCTCACCGAAGCTGCGCGATCGCCCCCTGCGGCACGATCTTCCAAAAACCTGTTCATCGCGTTGCTATTATGCGGCCTGTTGGGGCTGCTGGGTGCCCATCGTTTTTACACCGGCCACTGGTTGAGCGGAATTCTAATGCTGCTATTAACCTTAAGCGGTTACGGCTTGCTGATTACCGTTATCTGGTGGCCGATAGATTTTCTAATTATTCTGTTCGGGCAATTCCATGATGGCCATGATGCGCGAATTGCGTGGTAATGGCGGCGGGGGATTCAGTAGGTGCAGTATTGGGCAGTAATGATCAGTAATTGCAGTAATGATCAGTAATTGCGGTATTGATCGGTAATTGCAGTATTGGGCAGTAGTTTTGCTGGATGCCAGATTCCGGGTTCCAAGTTCCAGGTCACTCCGAGGCGGAAGATCCACAGATTTCGCGGATTGCACGGATTAACTGTGGCGGACGGGTTTACCACAACGACACAAAGGCACAAAGGACGAGCGGATCCACAGATTACACCGATGGACCCAGCGCGGCTCCGCCGCAACCAAAGGAAAGTGGTGTGACATGCACGCCTCCATCGCCGGGGGGCTTAGCGTACCGGGATAACTCTCTTGGCTCCCAAA
>JAJZDN010000052.1 GCA_021805985.1 Planctomycetota bacterium
CATCAATAAACCGGGTGCTGCGTGGCTGGTTCGGATACTTCCAGCACAGCTACCGCACCACGTTCAAGACAATCGATTCGTGGATACGCATGCGATTGCGAAGCATATTGCGAAAGCGACGCGGCGGCCGCGGACGAGGGCGGGGACGGGATCATCAGCGTTGGCCAAATGCCTACTTCAAGGACTTGGGCTTATATTCACTTGTAGAAGCCCATCGTCTGGCGTGTGAGTCTCTGAGGAGAGTCCAACGACCGGAGAGCCGGATGCGTTAATTGCGCCCGTCCGGTTCGGAGGGAGGGGAGACCGCAATAAAAGCGGTCTTCCCTACCCCTATTATGTAAAGCACCGAAAATAAAACATCACACAACTGACGATTATATTATACAACGTCGGAAAAAAAATCATCACAAAGCCGCCGGCTTTGCCGGTGGTGCGGCGCGGAATGGCATATTGCGGTGCCATTCTCGCGCATGTCCCACCTTCCTGGTACACCGCCTGTCTGCCATGCCGAAGGTTGGATAATCAAACCATCATCCAACCCTGCGGTGAGTGTGCGCGTGTCCGCACCGGGCCGGTAAATCTTGCGTTGGGTCACTGAGATTGAGTTCCACCGCCGGCAGAGCCGGCGGCTTTGTAGCGCTGCGGGGAAAACAAAGACATCACATGGGACCGGCGGTTGTACGACGCAGCGTTGAAAACATCACAAAGCCGCCGGCTTTGCCGGTGGTGGAACGCACCATAAATGCATCCCGACGCGCCGGGAACAAATCCGGGAAATTCCGACTCTACAATACGTCCACGCCGCAATGATCCGCCGCGCGAGCCAAATCCTGGTCATTGGTCGCCAGTGATGTGCCAAGGCGTATTGCCAGTTCCAGATACGCGGCATCGTACACGGTCAACTTGTATCGTGCTGCCAGACGGTAGGTGCTGGTGAACGCGACAATATGTGTCAATGAATCATATTGAATGGGAAGCGACATAAGCAGTTCGGCCCGCTGCAACGCTTACGCTTCGGTGAGGCGGCCTTTGCGCGCGGCACTGCGCAATCTGCCATAATGCGGGTGCAATGACCACGCTTTGCGCAGCCAGTGCAAACTGTTCTGCCGCCCGGATGGAAGCTTCATCAGGAAGGAAAAGTGTCGCCGCAAATGAAGCGTCGATGACCGCACCCATTTATTTCCGCCCCTGTCGCACCCAGCTCGAAACTTCCTTTCGAGTGATTTTGATTTTCCGCCCGGCAATAGCATCACGGATCTGTTTGCACTCCGCTAAAGCGCCAGCGACCGATTCTGAATCTGACTCGGCAGCTGGCCCCAGCTTCGCTACCGGGTGCCCGTGGCGTATATCACATAATATGCTCGATCAGCCAATCCAGATTACACGCGGCGCGATGGTCATCGCCCATGGCGCCGCTGGACTGGGAAATTAAAAACCGTCGCGAAGCCCCGATCAAATCTGCAGCCTTATCCAGCCGTTGCATATCCGTAATGCCCGGGGCGGTGGTAAGTTTGATTTCAAACGCCCGCTTTTCGCCGTCCATTTCCAGCACCAGATCAATTTCATAGCCGTCGCTGCTGCGGAACCAATACGGTTGAAACTGCCGGCCACGGGCCGAGAGTTCCGCCAGCAATTGTTCAATAACATAGCCTTCCCAGCTTGCTCCTACCCATGGCTGGGCAAAAAGCGATGCGGCATCGGGAGTGTTTAACAGGGCATGCAATAACCCCGTGTCACGCCAATACATTTTTGGACTTTTTAGCAGACGCTTGCGGATGGTGCTCTGACACCCAACGATCGTGCCAAGGTGGTTTTGCCACACTGCCGCGGCCCCAGCAGCGCCACGGCCGGATATTCGCTAAGACGTTGTAAAACCAGCGGTTGTATGGCGCGTCTAAGCATGTATTGTGTTATAGGATTTGATTCCTGTTTTGCAAATATGTATTCTGTCAGGGATTGTTTCTGGCCGCACCCAGATTCCCGCTCCGCTTCATGAATTCGTCAAACAGCGGCCAACGCGAGCCGGCATCGGGGGGAAAATGGATTGGTAAGACTGTCCATAATTCTCATTTATAACAATTTATAAGCAAGTATACAAGGTTTCCTTTATACATCCTTATACTTGAGTATAAATTGTTATAAATGGCAGACCGTTGGTAAGCCAATGGGCGAGCCTCTGGCGGTTTTGCTACCGCAGCAGCCCCGCCCGGCGGTCAAAGGCGGCATCTACAAGGCGGCTCATATCTATCGCCCGCAGGTTCGCTACGATATGCCGGGCAATTTCCTCACGGGTCAGTAACCGCATTGATTTGGATTTCTCCGCGGTTGGTGCACCGGCAACCGCAGCGGCGGGTGGCGCAAGGTTCGCGACTAAACTTTCCGGCAAGCCTTCCCCGGCAGGCGGCAGGTTTGTACCGCTTACGATAGTCCGCTGCAAAATCGCCCAGGTTTCCGGGGCAACTTTTTTGCTGATGGCCAGCATGGTAGCTTCCGGATTTGCCGGTATGCCCACCAGGCTGAATTCCAGCAATTCCCATTTCCGATAAATGCGCCGGGCCTTTTTCAGTTCCGGCCGGCGGGCGATTTCTTCCGGCGTCGGGTTGGAAAATTCCCCGGGCAAAAAGCCAACGCTGTAGCTGTTTAATACCCCATCCTGAGCCAGGGCAAACATATCGCGGCCAAATTGTGTCTTATCGGTGCAGCGGTATTTCGCCAGTACACGATCACCACTTTTCTTCACCCATTGTGCAGCACCCAGCGGCAACGCGGTGTCATGGTTATAAAACACTGTCAGGCCGGAATAATTTTTCCGCACCAGCCCTTCGGGCAATACCACATCACCATCCCGATCCACCGCGGATGTGGAAATGCACGCCACAATTTCTCTCCGCCCGGCTTGCACTTCGATAAGTTGCCCTTCAAACGCTTTGCGCAACATGGACATAAAATTTCCCCTTGCTGGGTTGGTAAGGAATGGGACCCAAATAACTTACCCAAAATCCGGATTTCCGCCTGCCCACAAAGCCGCCGGCTACGCCGGTGGTATCGTTTCCGGCTGCACCATAAATCAGGAATTTATTTTGGCCCTGTTCCCAAGCGCGGACCTGCCGAAATATAATTTATGGCACCGCCTGATCCGTCGGTGCATTCGTAACGGCATCCGCGGCAATCGCCGCTGTGCTGCTGTATTCTTCCGGCGGCGTATCCGAAAAGCCCATGGCACGGCGAATTTCCGTTTTGCTCAACACACCGGCTCGAATCGCAATCTGGGTTTTTTCCAGTTCAAATGCCTCATCCGCCGGTACCGGATTTTCCGCTGCCAGAAAAAGGCGATCGCCATACAGCGGCGTGAGCATTTCATTGAGTTTCTGTTCCAGAATCAGCACGCGCGGCAAAATGGTTTGCCGGGCATAAAGCGTCAGGCTCGCCTGCATGTTGGCGTAGGTGGCGTCTTTGCTTAACAGTGCCTCCGGTACACCAAAGGCGTGCGCTAAACGCTTCAAGGTTTCGCGGCTGATTTCCAGCGGCCCCAAATCCGTGGGCGGATACCGCGCCGGCACAAACGTTCCCGCCTGCTGCGCCACAAGCACCCGGCCGTTGCCCTCGCCGCCGAACTTCTGATTCCATAACAGTTCCGCTCGTTCCGCCTGGGATTTGGTCAGTTGGTCTTTTGGAATAAAGGTCCCATCCACGCGGGCGCGATTGTCCATTAACGCGTTTTCATACATGGCAAATTTCGCGGCCAATTCCGCCTGCATGTACGCACTGCGCAGCGGTGCATGTCGCCCGCCATAAGGATCCTCCACCGCCGGAAAACGGAAGTCCAATACATTCTGTTTATCCAACTGAATCCACGCGCCGGTGAGGGCAGGCATATATTTATAACCCACCACCGCCAAATCATTATTCCGCAGCGGCAGCAGGCGTTGCGTGGGCAACACCTTAATACGCCGCACGGGTTCAAACGCCCCCGGCTCCAAAAGCCAATACGCCCCGCCAAATACTTCCATATATACGCCGGTCATATACCGCAACTGATACCCATTTAGCCCGTCGTTATCTTTTTCCAGCAGGTTCAACAGAGGATGATCGGTAATTTCCTGCACCTCGGCAGCGCGGGAAAGCGTGTGGGAAAAATTCGGATTGCCCTTGAGTTGTGCCAGTGTTTTGGCCGTTACAGCTTGGGTGGAAAAATCGCTGATCACTTTCTGACCGGTGCGCCGAATGGCATAGAGCCGAAACGGCACCTGCGCCACGGCGGCAGCATTCCAATTAGCGCAGGTATAAACCAGATCATTGGTAAGATATTCGAGCATAAGCTGGGCATCAGTGGGAATACAGCGGCCCGCGGTGCTGGTCAACATAGGCGAGCCGACAGAAACCCAGAAATCACCCGCCGATTTATCAATCTGTTCCATGGGGGCGTTATAGGCCTCAATGACATTGAGATAATCAATAAAAAGTTCAGGACGCCACTATGGCCAGCGAAATGTGCAATCCATAGGTGCAATCCACAAGTGTTGACAAGTCTAAAGTTCAACTTTAGAATTGCCAACATGAAATACCGGTTGCGAGAATTAGAGCCGCAGGTGCGCAAGGGAGTGCGGCACTTCCCCGCGTTGCTGCTGACCGGGCCGAGACGATCCGGCAAAACCACGTTGTTGCGCCACTTGTTTCCCGGTGCCACCTATTGCCTGCTGGAAGAAGCGGATGTAGTCGCGCGCGTGCGGGCCGATCCGCGGTCATTTCTGGAAAGCCTGAAATTGCCAGCCATTCTGGATGAAATTCAGAATGCACCCGAATTATTGACCTATATCCGCGCCCGCATTGATGCTGATCCCTCAAAAAAAGGCCAATGGCTCCTCACCGGCTCGCAGGAGGCACCGCTGATGCAGGGTGTCACGGAATCCATGGCGGGCCGCGTGGCGATTTTCTCACTGTTGCCGCTAAGTGCGGAAGAGGCACCGGATATGACGTTATTAACCGGCGGATTCCCCGAAGTCCTGGCAACGCCGGAAGTGAGGGATATCTGGTTTCGATCTTACATGCAAACCTACCTCGAACGTGATGTGCGGGCAGCCGCATCTATCCGTGATCTGGCGGTATTTCGGCGCTTCATCGGTCTGCTGGCCAGCCGCTGTGGACAAATGCTCAACAAAACTGACCTCGCGGCTCCGTTGGGCGTCAGCGTACCCACAATCACACATTGGTTAAGTATTCTCGAAATTACCGGGCAGATTCTGTTGATTCAGCCATTCTTTGAAAATTTCGGCAAGCGTCTGGTAAAAACGCCCAAGCTTTATTTCGCCGATTCCGGCCTGGCGTGCCACCTTCTGGGTGTGCGGGATCAGCAATCGCTGGAGCAATCTCCATTTCTCGGAGGATTGTTTGAAGGCCTCGTGGCGTCGGAAATTGTCAAGCACCGTCTGAATCGCGGAGAAGATCGCAGCTTATATTATTTCCGAGACCGGCAGGGTCTGGAGGTGGATTTTGTCATCGACAACGGCAATCGGCAGCTGAGTTTAATTGAAGCCAAAGCCACGCGCACGCCCATGCCCGGCGACGCACGGTCTTTATCACGTCTTGCCGATGCAATAAAAGTCTACCGCTGCTCCTCTTTCGTAGTATGCCTCGGCTCATCAAAAGCCACCGCCGCATTGCCGCTGTCCCCCGATGTTAAGGCCATCACCTGGAACAACCTGCACCCATGTTTTCATCCGGCCGCGGCTGCTTCGCACGCGGCTGCTTCGCAACTGGCATCAGACGGCGGCCTCGGTTAATCTACGCGACATCGCAGGTGCCAGTGCACCAAGCCCGGTCACAGGGGAAAGTGCGTGAAACAGGTAGTCATCGAGAACGCAATCATCAATTCGCCATGTGACGAATCATGCTATGGATGGCCGAACGTGAAATGAAATGCCAGTCGCGCACTGTGTGGAGTCTTGACCGTGAAGATTGAAAAGAACAAACCGTTTAAAAATGCCTGCGGACGCTCGCGAACCATTGGCACCGACACTCAACACATTGGGAACGAAAACCTACAGATATATAGCATAAAGAGGCTATATATTAAAAATATAGCGCATTGTTGATATATGCATAGTGCGACAGCCGCAGCTCCTCGGATTCGCGCAAGGAGCGGCAGCAAATAATCATCGGCACATCGCTAAGTCACGCCGGGGTGGTTCCCGTATCCGTAGCCGCGATTCATATTCACCCGTAACGCATAAATTGATCCGTGATCCGTGATCCATAGTCATTAAAAATATCTCTACCTTCATTTCCATATCGCCGCATCACCGCGCCTAAAGCCAGCGCATGATAAATGACATTTCACCGGCAACTCTGGTTCCGATTGATTCACTTACCCCCGATCCCGCCAATGTGCGGCGGCATCCGGATAATAATTTGGAGGCTATCAAGGCCAGCCTCAAACGCTTTGGCCAGCAGAAGCCTATTGTGGTGGATTCTGCGGATATCATCCGCGCCGGCAACGGCACCTGGGCTGCAGCCAAAGCTTTGGGTTGGCAGCGGATCTGGGTTATTAAAACCGCGCTTACCGGCGGGGATGCCATCGCTTATGCAATCGCGGATAATCGCACCGCTGAACTGGCACAGTGGGACTCGCCGGCTTTGGCGGACCAACTGGCCGCACTGGATTCGCATTTACAACTTGCCGCTGGATTTACCCCTGAGGAAATGGCGGCCCTGACCGCTGACATCGACAAAATAACCGCCGACGATGATAGTGAAATTCCTCTGCGGCAAGTTTTTGAAGTGGCTGTGGAATGCCGGGATGAAGACGATCAACGCGACATTTATAACCGCCTCACCGACGAAGGGCGAAAGTGCCGCGTGCTGACGATTTGATCCGGCCGAGGGCTGTGGCCTTATGCACCGCTCGGCCACGGCTGATATTTGGTTGCAAGCACAGCACATGTAACGCAGGCGTCCCGCCTGCCTTCGTCGCTCCTGCAATGCAGGCAAGATGCCTGCGGTATCAGGGATTCCGTCGCCTATATGCCCCATTGAGAGGCGATCGGAGCATAAACGAAGAGCTTGTCTGCATAGCTGTCCCCGTTAATTCGCCGTCAATCATCTATTCGGAGTTCCCTTTATGCGTATCGATACCACGGTTTCCTGTGCCATTACAGAAAGCTTTCGGGTGCAACAGGTCCGCGGCATGTTTGATCTGCCCGCGGCTGTGGGTTCTATCCAACGCTTTTCTGTGGATGTGCCAACACTCCAGGACCCCTGGCAAATTGGTTTAATCGTCGGCCCCAGCGGCAGCGGCAAAACCAGTATCGCCCGGCATGTTTATGGTAATGCGGCGCTGCTTAATTCTTCCCCGTGGCCCGCCAATGCGGCCATTATTGATGGCTTTGGTGATGCGGATATTCGCAGCATCACACAGATGCTTTCTGCGGTGGGCTTTAGTTCACCGCCGGCGTGGTTGCGGCCTTATCATGTTTTGAGCACTGGGGAAAAATTCCGCGTGGATCTCGCTCGGCTGCTGCTGGCACCGGATAAAACCGTTGCTGTTATGGATGAATTTACATCCGTGGTGGATCGCACGGTAGCGCAGGTGGGTTCGGCGGCGGTGGCTCGGGCCATTCGCACAGGTGCCGTGAAAAAGCGTTTTGTGGCCGTGAGTTGTCATTATGACATTGCCCGGTGGTTATGCCCGGATTGGATTGTGGATATGGCCGATCAGACTCTGGCACGGGGGTGTCTTCAGCGACCCCAATTACGCGTTGAAATCCGCCGGTGTGAACGCCAATTATGGCGAATGTTTGAACGCCATCATTATTTAAGCTCCAAGCTGCCCGGTGGTGATTATTACTGTGGCTTGCTTGCCGGCCGCCCCATTGCATTTGCTGGCATTACGCAGGTGACTGGATTTACTGGTTACAAACGCTTTTCCCGCATTGTGGTACTGCCTGATTATCAGGGCATAGGCGTAGGTGGAAAATTCCGTGATGCCGTTGAGGAAATCGCCATCCGCAAGGCAGCCTGTAAACGCCTGAGTCTGATTACTTCTCATCCCGCCATGATCCGTTCCTGCCGGGCAGGTGGAAAATGGAAATTAAAGGCTGTCACCTATTCGGATTCCAAGGCCGGCCTGAAACAACGCAGTTGCGGCACCGGCACCGCCGCTGCCCACGCGCGGCGGATTTGTTCATTCCAATACGTCAGCAGGAAGGATCACGACTCAGAGGCCAGAACTGTATGTTAGCCGGCACATTCAATGTGCCGTCGCCGCGTCGCCATTTATTTTGCCCATCGTTAACAGTGGACTGTAAGATGTCAAAAAAATCGCAAAAAGCAGATCCGCCGACCAGCGCTCCTGTGCCGGACAGTGCGTCGCCCAAGGCGGTAGCACGCACGTTGCGGGGCGAGGAGTTTTTGCACGATGCAGACGCAGCCGAACAAATCGCCTCTTTGGCTCATACCGGCGCTACCGATGGAGAAATTGCCGATCATCTGGAATTACCGGTTTCTGCCGTGCGTGGCAAATTTGGCAAACAGTTAAAACGCGGTCGAGCCTCCATGCATATTGGCCTGCGAAAAAAGCAGATTCACCTGGCGATTGGCGAAGAAGGAGATGTCCGTCTGCTGCAATTTCTCGGCAAGCATTATCTGGGCCAGTCGGATGCAACCGGTGAAGCCGGAAACGCCGAGCCGGTAAAAACCTATCAGAATGTACGCATTGAGGACGTATGAGTAGCCGCAAAAATTCCCGCCGGGAATCTGTTTTCCGGGACCCCTCAATATGACAATGTGAAATGCCCCGCCGTACCCTTGAAAATAAATACGTCGTCAATAAGAGGGTCATTGTGTGTCATACTTAGGCTTGGCATGGTCCAATGTCACGACTAAAACTGGGTACCCGCTCACGACTATACTCATTAGCCAATACGCCAACGGCCCACCGCGTTGAAATTTACGTTTTGGGAGAGTCTCGCATTGTGGTGCAGGCTTCCCAGCCCGCCCGGATCTCCGTGAACGGTTACCTATCATGGTGCCGGTTTGAGAACCAACGCATTAAGTCCGAACATGTATCCCGCCGATTTTGGATTTTTTCCCGTCATTTCAATCCGCAACGGGTTTCGGCCGGCGTGTAGATGAATTCTACCCAGTGTGATTGGACCGCTTGGCTGCACGTGCCCGGCGTAACAATCAATCTTTGGGCCGATTTTGTGGCCATGTGATGTGATCTGGAAAATGCCGTAGTCTGGTGCCTTGGTGAAATATCCCAGCAGCAGATAGTTGCCTGTTTTTGGCGCAGGTAGTTGGAGCAAAAGGCGGGATCCCACTGACTGCCCATGCCACCATAACTGTGTGCCTTTGCTCCACGACCCCGTGAATCCGGCCATTTTCTGCACGATCACGGTGCCGGTGCCGGCTTTGGCATCAGGTACCAGATGCTGGCCGGTAATGGCGTTTGCAATGCTAAATCTAAATCTTCCCGGCGGCGGGAGGAGAGCAGCGGCTGACGGAAGTTCCGGATAAATCGGATGCGGCTGAGTCTGATACCAGTAGGCCACCGAGGCGTAATCCGCTTTGACGTTGTCGTCCGGCCCGACCTGAATGGTAAAACGAATCGACTTTTTGAAAGGAATTGGATCCGCAATGTACCACCGATAGGCGCTGATATATCCCGGTTGTTTGATCAGACAGCCATGATACGGGGCAGAATAGGTACCGCTGTCAAAATACCATCCGCTGTCAAAATAGTCCTCGGTTCCCGTGTCTTCAATCGCCGGCATGATCTGGCCCGGCTTTGGCGCGCCGATCCCCTGATAATAATTATGTTTTCCATGGCCATCGTCAATGTAGACCATGGCATTACCTTCGAGAAACTCAAAGGTATTGGGCTGCTTATGCAGAATGTGCATAAACAGCGCCGTGCCGACATATTGTCCCCGGCCAGTGGTTTTGAGGATGACATAGTTTTGGCCGGCCGGAACTGGTTTTTCGTTGCGCCAAAGCGCATGAAACTCTAACATTTTCTTACTGACGTGGGGGTAGGCATCAAAGCCGATATTCCAGTAAAAGCCGTTCACCGCTTTTCGACTTTCATTGGTGATCGTCCAGTAGGCGGATTTATGGAACGGCATGGGCCACCAGCAGTTATAACCACCACTGGTTTCCTCCAGAGGTGCTGATTGATAGTTTACTTTTTGTCCGAAGCCTACTGCGAAAAACGCCCCCAGGGGAACACGCACGCTGGGATGTTTTTCTCCGTCCCAATACATGCGTAGAATCAACTGGCACCGCGCCGTGGTATTGCCGGGAAATGTACACCAGAAGTGCCGAATAATTCCACTTCCGTGGTACTTCAGCAGCACCAGGGTCTTGCCGGGCGCGATGCTCCGGTAATCCGCATTCCTCCCGGTGCGATCCCAACTTCCCGCGTGCATGGCGGTGCCGCTACGCTCCCGCGGTAATGAGCCTAGCGAGCTACGCGCCCCCATTGTGCCACCCACTGCCTGTCCGCTGGCCACGGACGCTAAAAGAAGCACCCCTGCAACCGTGGATAATGTCTTTAAGGATGAACGCCGCACCAATGCAGGATACGAATGCAAGGATGGTCCTACACGATCCTGATAATTCTTCACGTTCAACTCCATAAAAAAGTCCAAACCGCCGGTATAACCGTTCACGGATTTCGACGGGCCAAGATCGCCAGTCAAACCAGAGGTAAAGGTAACCGTTCACGGCCCCGATGGGAACAGGGCCGGCGCTGGCGGCCCGGCGGAGGGGTCGCCGACGGTTTGGTGCAGGAATTCAAAGATACTGCGGTGTTGCTGGCCGGCAGGTGGCAATGGCCGACCCGTGAATGGCTGAAAAAATTTCACATTTTCCGCGGCGATTATTTGGTTTGCCAGAAATAGCTTTGCAATCCCGAAATGCCCGCATCTTTCCTGTGAGTAATGGCCGGTAGAAAAGATACGTGCTGCGCTTATCTCCGGCACTCGATTCCTATAACGCCTGCCGGAACTTAGCCTGCTTTCGCGGCCCGCGAAGGCGGCGGCCCCTAAAACATTGAACCGCGAAAAAGCAAACTCACTTGGCCTTCAAGGAAGAAGGATATCTACGCCTGCCGGAATATCTCAGCCAGCCGAATTAAATCGGTGAAGTGGAAAATATCGCGGCGGTAAAAACCTATCAGAATGTGCGCATTGAGGACATATGAGCAAACGCAGGCGTGTGGCGAAAAACAGCGACGGGGGAATTGAGGCCCAGGCGTATGAGCCGGTGGGCGCGGCGGAGGAATTGTTTTACACGCACGAGCGGGAAGTGCTGCTGGCCGGGCCGGCAGGTACGGGGAAAACCCGTGCCGCGTTGGAAAAAATGTTTCTCTGTATGCAAAAATACAGCTCCATGCGTTGTCTTCTGGCTCGGAAAACGCGTGTGAGCCTCACGCAATCCGCTCTGGTTACATTGGAGGAAAAAGTATTGCCTGCGGGGCATTCCATTAGTCGTGGCGCTACGCGGGGCCGCCGCACGGGGTATGTGCTGGAAAACGGCTCGGAACTTGTACTGGGTGGGCTGGATAACGCGGATCGGGTCATGTCCAGTGAATACGATATGATTCTGGCATGTGAAGCCACGGAATTAACACTTTCAGATTGGGAAAAACTTCTCACCCGTCTGCGCCACGGCATTATGCCGTACCACCAGGCGGTGGCGGAATGCAACCCGTCGCATCCGGGGCATTGGCTTAATGTGCGGGCCAACGCGGGCCTCATGCGCCGTTTGGTCAGTCGGCATGAAGACAATCCGATTTTCTTTGATCGCCAAACCGGGTTGTACACACTGGCCGGCCAGACCTACCGCGCTACGCTCGAGCGGCTTTCCGGGGTGCGCCGGAAGCGCCTGCTGGACGGGCTTTGGGCGGCCCCCGAAGGCCTGGTATATGAGACGTTTGCGGATCATATTATTTCCGGCTCCGGCGCGGATGAGAAAGAATTTGATAACGCCCCGCTGGCTTGTGCAGGTCTGGACTGGGGTTGGCGCGATCCTACCGCCGTAGTGGTGGGGGTGCTGCGCCCGGATCAGCGGCTATATGTCGTGGAGGAATTTTACGCTCGGCGGTTGCCGCTGGATGAACTTGCGGAAAAAATTGCCGCACTACTGAAACGGTGGAACGTGGAACGCTGCTTTGCCGACCGCTCACGCCCGGATTTAATTGACCACGTGCGCCGCCATGATGCGCCCTGCGAAATGGCCCCTCTGGCTTCTATTGCCGCCGGCATTTCCGTGGTGGAATCGCGGCTTATGGCGGATAAGCTTAAAATATATTCATCCTGTCACCATTTAATTCAGGAAGCCTCGGAATATCAGTATGCCGCAGATGAAAGTCAAAAAGCTGGTGCCGCCGTACAACCCGGCAGCGATCATGCCATGGATGCACTAAGGTACATGCTCACAGGTATGGAAATCATGATGCCATCGGATCCTGCCGGCAATTCGCAAGACCCGAATCTGCCGCCCGATGCAGCACCATCGCGCGATGCGCATGGGCGGACATTTGTGGATGTGTGGGGCCGGTGACCGCAGAGGTTGCGGGTTACAGGGAACGGGTTACATTTGGGAGCTAGAAGGCTTTGGAATCACTATCAAACAGCATGCGCGATCCTGGTGCGGATCTCCTTTAAGTAAGCGGTCACGTCGGCCATATCCGCACGATCGGCCCACATACCAAACGAACGATGATCTTTTACACTGCCCGAAGCCTTGGATGTTTTTTTTGCGATAGGACGCATAATCGCCTTCGGCCTGCCGCGATAATAAACGGTAACGACCTCATTACGGTTCAGGGCATCAATGATGTCACCGGAACGTTTTCGCAAGTCGACAAATGTTGCTTTCATGGCCGAGCCTCTTAGACATAACACTTCAAGTATACACATGGCGGACCGTTATGACAGGCCGGCGAACCTTGGTTTGCCGCACTCCACAAAGCCGCCGGCTCTGCCGTTGGTGCGGCGTGCGAGGGCAGCGCGGCCCGGGAAATTATGCTGGTACAGTGCCTGCCAATGGAATTTTCATGGCAAAAAATCGAAGGGGTTTTTTATGGGGCTTTCGAGTTTGGCCAAGAGTTTTTCGCCCATGGCTAGAAGTTTTTGCAGTGTGCCACCCTGCCTTGCCCCTGCGGCGGTACTGTCCGCTGCTGATGCTGCACCCGTGCCGGCCAACGCCCAGGGATCTACGATCGGGGCGTCGGTTGTGGCGGTGGAGCTGCGTTGGTGTTCCCGGCTGCTGCGGAGCAATTCTTCCGCATGGCGTTGCAGCAGTTCCAGAATGTCTGCCGGCAACGCGGATTGCGCGCGTGAATCATGCGTGCCTGTATCATGGCCAGGCAGCATGTGCTCCGGGGCGGTGTTAAATGGATGGGGCGATTCTTTGTGATGCGTCATGATTGAATCCAAGTTTTGCTGTAGGGGCCGACGGATGAAACTTCTGCGGTAAAAATACTGATCTGTCCCACCCGCAAACGCAGGCGCAGGCGGGTGATATTAAATGTGCCGGTGATTATGCAGCCGGTGGCGGCAGTAAAAATTATCGGCACATCGGCGTGATAAGCCGCCATGCCGGGATCGCTTTGCGTCAGCCAACCCACCACCACACCATGCAATCGCTGGCCAGTAAGAATTCCCGAACCAAAACCTGCATCGGCAAAGGCTTCGGAATCTTTTTCACGAAACTCTTCATCAAGCCGCGCATCATAAATGTTGGCAGTAACGCCCGGCGGAAGTGTTACCGCAGCGGACAGGCCGGAAAGGGGCAAGGACGTTGGCATGGGTAAAATCTCCAAATAATCTCAGACAGGCTTCTGGTAAACATTGCTTTATGCCGCGTTAAACACCTGGCATTCCAGGTGCACATTGGCGGTGTAAAGGGCATAAAGCAGGGAATTAAAGCCCGGCATGGCAGCTTGAATATCCGCCGTGCGGGTGCAGATTAACAGGCTCCCGGTGGATAAATTCAGCGTTGCCTGATCCAGCAAATCGCCAACACGTTCCGCTCCGGTAAGCGCTATGTTTATATCCGCCGCGATAATCTGAAGTTGCACAGGCACAATGGTGATGCGGTCGCCCGAAAAATCATGGCTCACGCGCCCTGCACCAAGCCGCAAAACCACCAGGGGCATAGCCGCCGATGGCGGCGCTTCGGTTAAGTAAACCGTGGCCGCAGTGCCGAAAATGGCCGCCAGCGGCGCATCGCCGGTAATTTTACTGATCAATGCCTGCAGCAACGCCTGCATAAAATTCGCTCAACTTTCTGTAATGGCATCCTGCGGGTCGAGTTGATCGGTGTAAATGGCCCACGCCTGATCGCGATCGCCTAAATTAATGACATACAGCACCCGGTAAAACAATACGCCGTCAAAAAGTCGATCGCCAAATTGCGCAGCGGTATTCTGCGGCGTGATAATCACATGCGTAATATTCATGGTGCGGCGTGCCGCGACCTTCCATTGGTGCGCGTGAAAAGTCAGAATGCTGGCGGAAACAGCGGTCAACACCGTTTGCCAGGACCGGAGAATTTCGCCGCTTGGCCCCGGTGTTGTTACCGCGCGCTGCAGCGTAAGCGTTCGGCGGGTTAATAATTGCAACGTCATACCACAGTGTCTCGATAGCGATCTAAAATATTGGTTATTTCGGGGGTGAAAATCAGATCACCGGCCCGCACCAGATATTCATATCCGATGGTTTTTCCCTGCGATTCACGTTGTTTGGTTAAGTCCGGCTGATTGAATATATTCCCTATGGCCAGTGCACTGGCAAAGGCGATATCTTCC
The DNA here is from genome assembly GCA_021805985.1 of Planctomycetota bacterium. Taxonomy (GTDB): domain Bacteria; phylum Planctomycetota; class Phycisphaerae; order WQYP01; family WQYP01; genus JAMDCX01. Next base: position 14,813 of record JAJZDN010000052.1, read on the forward strand.
GGAATTTGCACACCGCAGATCGCCGCACCGACGGCGTGCGGCTGGGCAAACAGTGCCGTAAATGTGTTGCCTGTCACCGCGCTGACTGTCACCGTTTCCTGTACCGCTGTGCCAGGATCAATGACCAGCGTTGCTCCCGCCTCTATGGCCCACGGTTGATTGATATTAGCACCGACCATCGCAGCCGGTGTTACGATCTGCTCTCCGGGCAGCACTGATACTGTGCTGGTCGTGGTAAAGCCGAAGCCAGCAATATAATTAACTTCCACCGCATCGAGGCAGCGGAATCCGAGCCTCCACGGAAACGGCACCGCCAACGATTGCGCCGCCTGCGGCTTAAAGGAGATGCGGCCAATTTCGGGCCGCAGATCAAATTGATCCGATGTGCAAACCAGTGGATACAGGCCGGTGGGATACAAGGTGACGGAATTAAGCAGAAGAACGGGCGTTTGCCGCAACATTAAATATGGCCGGTTGGGAGAATCATAAAGTTCGGTATAGGCGGCGGGGGTAAAATTGCGGCGGCAATATCGCTGAACAGCATCACTGACGGCTGAAATAACCGCCGCCAGGGTGGCAGCATTTACATTGGCGGTTCCGGGCACAATCGTGGAACAATATGCAGCAGTAATCAAATCAGCCATGCGGCGGCTATAGGGCGGCAGATCACGCGATAACGCATGTTAAAAGGAGCGGCATTCCAGGATAGCCAGCAAATGGCACGGGTGGGGTGATCATCGTGACGCATACAGGCCGTTTTAAGCACAGTGTTTAAGCGGGGACTTAATCGCTTAATCGCTTAATCGCCAGTTGCCTCCCGGCGAATTTGCCATTACTGTTTCCGATCTTAAAATGATGGTTTGTATGCTTGCGGAGTTAAATGATGGATTTGCGTATTGCGGTGTTGCCGGGTGATGGCATTGGCGTAGAAGTTGTGGATGCTTCCATGCGTGTGCTGGATGTGGTGGCCGGAAAATTCGGCCATAAAGTGCACGCGGAATTTGCGGATGTCGGCTGGGCCGCCATTGATAAGCATGGTACCGCGTTGCCGGCCTCCACTCGGGAAATCTGCAAGCGCAATTCCGCAATTTTATTTGGTGCCGTGGGCCTGCCGGACCGCGACCAAACCTTGCCACAGAAAGAACGTCCGGAGCGCGTGGCGCTGTTGGAATTGCGGAAAGGGTTGTATGCCAATTTGCGGCACGTGCTGCTGCCGCCCGGATTAGCCTCCCGCTGCCCACTGAAAATGGAACTCATCCAACGCGGAATCGATATTATGATTATCCGCGAGCTTACCGGCGGTCTCTATTATGGCCAACCGCAGGGCATCAGCGGTGCATCGCCCGATCGCAAAGCCATTGATACGCTGGCCTACAGCGAATCTGAAATCAGCCGCATTCTGAAAGTCGGCTTTGAAACCGCCCGCAAACGCCGCAAGCGACTAACCAGTGTGGACAAAGCCAACATTTTAGCCACCAGCCAGTTATGGCGCGAGTTGGCCACCGCGATGGGCAAACAATATCCGGATGTGCAGTTGGAGCACATGTACGTAGATAATGCATCGATGCAGCTTTTGCGGCGGCCTTCGGATTTTGATGTGATTGTCACGGAAAATACATTTGGCGATATTTTAAGTGATGAAGCCTCCATGCTGGCTGGCTCCATCGGGCTGGTGCCCTCGGCATCGCTGGGTGAACCCGGCGCGGACGGCACATCATCCGTGCCGTTCTATGAACCCATTCACGGCAGCGCCCCGGACATCGCGGGCCAAAATAAAGCCAACCCGGTAGCAACTATTCTGACCGTTGCGATGATGCTCAATTACACGTTTGGTTTAAGCAAAGAAGCCGCAGCCATTGAGAAAGCAACATTTGCAGTATTGAATGCCGGAAAGATCCTGACCGGCGATTTAGGGGGCAAATCCACGTGCAGCGAAGTGACCGACGCGGTAATCGCAGGGCTGTAGGAGCAGTCCGTCCGAGCAACCCCGGCGATTAATGGGACAGTCTCCAGGGAGGCCCTGGGCTTTGGCGCTGGTCATAAATGTAGTTCTCCGCAGACAGTATTCCTCGCTTCGCGCCCTTAAGCCCCCGGCCCTGCGACATCCCTAATGTGCAGCCGTGACAGCACCAATTTGTATTTCATAACAATTGCTCGACATCGGCAATGTCCTTGGCCCTGCCGGCCGCCCGCTTATTTACCAGCAGATCTGCTTTTGAAATAACGTTCACGGAAATGGTGTCGATGGTTGCCTGAATTCGACGGGCGTAGCACGACTCAAAATCCACCCCGCTGATACTTGTTAAAACTTCAATCCGCAAGGGAGGCACGCCCATGCGCACCACGCGGCCGGTTATCAAAAACATTTGTTCGGATGCATCCGATCCGCCGAAGCCGAAGTTCCGCAGTGCCCTCAGGGTGCGTTGCGCGTTTTCGGGCGTAACTCTTATCCAAATATCTATATCCGCTGTGGTACGAGGGTAGCCATGGTACGCAACGGCATATCCCCCAACCAGCAGATACTCAACTGCCGAGTGGTTCAGGGCCTGTAAGAATTCTTTGAAGTCGGGTGGTAAGGGGATCATATTGATACACCACCTGTCGCATAAGTTCCAATGCTTCTAAACGCTCAACGGGCGTCTTGGAGAGCCAGTAAGCTCGGTCGTCCGCATCCGCCTGCTGCAATGTGGTTACTGTCAGCACGGATCGGTCTACGCGAATTTCTTGAGATCGTTCCATGGCTGTATTCTACCTGATTCAGCTTGGATATTCATCCCGAATGTTCGTGCGGAAGTTGCGACCCATCGCAATCCCGGCCCTGACTCGAAAAGGCCCCTAATCGTTGCGGTATCAGTGGCAGAGAAAAGTAGTCCGGATCGCCATGACAGTTATCAAATAGTGCTGTGCGGATTGTGTATTGCGTATGGATCCCTCGAAAAACGCGCGCGAAAGATGGAAGCCCGGAGTTGATCTGCTTGATCAGCGTAATCCGCGGTCTTTTCACGGTCAATTTTGAATTGCATAACACATGCCGGGATTTACAGTGGATCCCCCAAAAACCACACAATCCCTGCCGCACGACCCTGCTGTGAGTCCTAATTTCTTGCTGTGACAGAGCCGTGGCCGTGGACACTTGGAACACGGCGTAGCGAGAGTTGCATAAATGCCGGTAAGTCGGGCGATGCGGGGCCATTACTTCCCCGCTATTTTACGCGGGTCGGGCGGGCGGGTTTGGCTGTCTATGTAGGCTGCTACATCCCACGCCTGCTGATCGGTGAGGCTGCCGGGTTTTTCAAAGGGCATATTGAATTTAATAAAGGCTGCTGCCAGTTTAACCTTGGCCATCCCGGCGCCGGCATTGTACGATTCCCGACCCCATAGCGGTGGAAACGTATATTTATGGTTAGACTTCGACCCCTGGCCCTCGGCCCCGTGGCAGACCATGCAGTTGATCGTGAAGACCGTCTTGCCGCGCGCGGCGCTGGGCTTCAGCAGCGAACGTTTAAGCAACTTATAGCCCCGCCCCGGCAGATTTACGCCCACCGCTTCGCCTTTGGCCAGCCAGGCGCTATAGCTAAGCAACGCAGTAACCACCTTGCCGTCTGCCGGCGGAGCCTTGCCATTCATGCTGAATTGAAAGCATTCTTGAATGCGCTTAGCGAATGTTACCACCTTCCTGGCCTTGGCTTGGTAACGCGGATACACCACATACGCCCCCCACATTGGGGCGGAATACGCCTTGCGTCCCGACTGAATATGGCAATCCTGACAGTTTAACCCGTCGCCCACATACTTGGCCGCATAAGTGTGCGTATGGTCAAATACATTCTTACCGAGTTTAATCGCCTGCCCCAGTTTGCCGCCCGGCATCGCTGCTTCCGGGGGCGGCGCAGCGGTAGGAGTCAACTTTGTGGCAGCTTTGGGTGGGGCGGCTGCCGCGTCGACAAAAATTACCATGCTGCCGGAACCGCCTGCTTGCGGCACGTATTGCCGCGCCACATTTGCCGCCACCGGCTTAAAGCCATAATGCGCGAAAATGGCCTGGGCGGCCGCGCTCTGAAGAAATGCCAGCCACTGCAGGGCCGCGCGGCGGTGCCGGGCTTTTTTTACGACCGCCCCGGCATACACCGCGGTGGTGTTGTATTGGGCGGGAATCGCAACATTTGCAATCGGATGGCCGATCTGCTCCTGGAAAATCGCCTCCGATTTCCACGTCACGCCCGCATCCGCCAGACCCTGCATTAAATAAAGCGGTGTCTGCCGGTGGTGAATATGCGTAAGAATGGTCTGGCCGCTTTTCACCTTGGTGCCATACACCCTGTGTTCCAGTTTCGTGCCGCCGGCTTTAAGCAATGAAAGCTTAATTTGCCGCGCCACACCTTCCCATGCCGGATTGGGCATGGACAGGCGTAAGCCAGGGCGTCCCAAATCCCGCAGGGAAGCTACATGCCCGGGATTTCCCTTGGGGATCATGATGGTGAGATCATTGGTGGCATAACGGATCGCCGGGCCGCTTAAAATTCCCTTGGCAATCAACGCTTTGACTTTCAGCAACCCCGCTGCATAAACGTCCGGCCTGGCGCTGAACGTCATGTTCCCCACGGTTATGCGGCCATGGGCTTTGAGCTGCCGCAAGAGAATGCCAGGCGGTAATGTCTCGGCAAATATTTTGCCTTTGAGGTTCGGATGCAGTTTTTCAAACGCGGCTACCAGCGGTGCCACCGCGAAATAATAATTGCCGCCAATGTACAACACCAGTTTGGCATGAAAGGGATCGCCATGAAAATCCGGCATGTCATCCACTTCTGGCACGGTGAACTGAAAGCCCTTGGTGGTGGCGGAGTTATTTTTTCCACCGCTCCAGGGCGGAAAAATAGCTTCCTTATAACTTGGCGGATAGGCGCGGCCCCGCCAATCGGCGGGGGCTTTGGTGCCATTGGCCCAGAGCAATCCGCCGGTCACCACCGTGGCCGCCAATGCTGTCCAAGTGATAATGCGTTTTTTCAACATCATAATTTTCCGCCTTCTGCCAAGGTGCGCGTCATTTCGTGTAGCTGTAGCCTGCCAGTTCCAGTTCCGGAATTGTGGCCACAATGCCTGGCGTTAAAACCGCACCGGGAATCAGATGATTGGTTAACTCCGCAGCCAATTTCTCATGGCTTAAATGATCCGGGTTATGCCCCTTGGCCATCAGACCACCGGAAAATTCCCAGATTGCATTATGGCACGCCAGAAACACCACGCCGCGTTGCATCAGGAGGGGAATACAATTGGATTCCGGCGAAAACAAACCCGTTGGATCGTTATAATCCGCTGCGGTTTTCCCCTGCATAGCCTTGGGAATATCAAGAAATACATTGCGCTTGAATTTACCGCCGATCATCCCCGGCAGGTTGTATTTATCCCAGATGTACTGATCCCAAAGCGCCAGATGGCACGTGCCGTGGGTGGCGGACACCACTAAAAAATCCGGATGCTTAAATGACCAGATCTGAGCATTAAGACTGTTGCGCATAAGATTCAGCCAGGGGCTGGTAATATCCGTGTTGTCCCACACTTGCTTCGGCTTGGCGCGATAATGCAGCAGGGCGTCCAACGCCTCAGTGTCCCATTGGTGCGGTTCAGTGAGAATCATGGGAACGGTTTTGAAATCTCTGCGGCGCGGGGCTGCGGCAAGTTTTGCGGTTAATTCTTCCAGATTCCCGGCACCATGCGGTTCCAGAGATCCGGTTTTCACCGCCGCGGCAGCCTGGACGGATCGTGGCAGCGCCAGCATGGCAGCACCAGCGATTGATCCGCCTGCCAGCAGCCCTAAAAGCTTCCGGCGAGCCAGGGGAACCTGTGTGGAATCTAAATGTGTTGGGGTCATGATACATCTCCTTTAAAAGTCCGCTCAAAACCCATGCGTAAAGTATAGCGCCCCGATCTTATTAAACAAATAAATGATTGATATATATGCCATAACATAGCATTATCGTTAGATGCCATCGCAATGCTCGCCCCGGCCGCGGATTGACCGATTTACGAACCAAGCGGCCTTTGCCAGCCGCCATGCCTACGCCATGTTGAAAAGGCCTGCGTTATGAATGCTGTCACGCCACGATGGCACCCCGCCAAGCCACGCCGCCTCTGGCATTCGGCCTCGCGACATACCCCGATTCCCCGCCGTCAAAGAGAGTGGCTCAATTATTTTCCGTATGCGCACAATGGGATTGAACCGCGGATCACGCGGATCACGCGGATACGGGCGGCGTCGGTTTAGGATCGTTGCGATATGGGGGACAGGGAAAAGTGGTTCTGAATGCGATGACCGTTATCAAATCGCGCTGTGCGTAATGCATGGAGAAACCTCGAAAGATGGAAGCCCGGCGTTTATCCGCGTGATCAGCGAAATCCGCGGTCTTTTCACGGTAAATTTTGAATTACATAACACATGCCGAGATTTAGAGCTGATCTCCCTCGAACCAAGCATCCCCTGCCGCACGACCTTGCTGCATACCTTAATTTATTTCTGTGACAGAGCGCCAGAACCCGAAATCGCCTCGGAAATAATGTGTTAAGCCGACTCACCCCAACTCCAGATTCATCCACCGCCGATATGCGAAAGGAATTAGGATCAAGCCCAGGAGCATGGATCCCGCTGCGGTAGCTAGAAGGCCCTTATAACCAGATCGCAGATCCAGCAGGGAGGGCAGGCAGTAGAAAATGGCTGGCAGCAACGCCGCCCAAATGATCCCGCGGCTTGGCAGACTCCACCAAGATGCGACAAAAATAATGAATTGAAATATCAGCGATGCTAAGCCGTATGGGGCAGCCAGCCGCAGGGCCGGTCCACCGCCAGCGCAAAGTATGGCCAGAAAAAACATTCCCGCAGCGATCACCCACAGCGTTAGAATTTGAAGCAGCATCGCAATTGCAATGCTGGAAATGAACCTGCGGCGGTCCGCCGGTTTAAGCAGTTCGCCTGCGAGGAATGGAAAAATTTGCTGCCACTCACCCGTGGCTACCAGTCCAGGAACCGCAATCAGCGCAAGGGAGATCGCGATTGTGCCGAGCGTTATTTGTATTGGTGGTTCGCCCCTGATGGAAAGAAAATAGAGCACCGCGAACAGGCACACGACGGCGGTGAACCCTAGTCGAGGCCAGCGTGGCCGCGTCTGGTGCCAATGGCGCTGGGGTGCCCTGAGCCATTTCCCAGCGCCGATCTGACTTCGTGTTGCCGGGCGGCCGTGTCGCGCATACTTGATGCTCGTAGGTGTGGTTGGTTCCGTAATCCGGATCAATGCTGCCATGGCATCTAACGCATCTCCCGCCGGCATTTCCATGAGACGCGGACGATGCACTGCGGATTTCCTTGCCAGCAGCTTGACCGCAATTGCAATCTCCGCAAGACCAATACCCAGCAGTAACACGGTATACAGCCAACCTTTCGGTGAAGATGGATCCCCCGCCCGTTGCCAGAAAACCGCACCCACCAGCGGAAGGCACGCAACAGGGAGGATGATTGCTGAAAGATAGTTCATTGCACTAACCAGGCCTACGGCCCCAAACAGGAAAATAGTGATGGCGTAAACGCCGATGTGGCCACCGCCATGGCGATATACCGCAATCGCGGGCAATCCAATAACCGCTGTGCCGGCCAGAGTTAGAAAACCGGCTACGTGCCATCGGAAAAAATCTGGGATCAACTTCCTTTGCGGCTCGGTCATCTGCTGGCTGAAATGTGTCCACAACAGCCCGGCCACCAATAACGTTCCTATGAACTGCGAGAAAAAACCGTATTGGCGTGAATCGCCCAGATCCCCTGTTATAAACGCCCAGACGGTAAGCCCTATCCAGATAATTGCCCCCACGGAGCCATAAGCGCGGCGCACGTAGGTCATCAACACTTCTTTGTACCGATTAGCCATTGCTTACCCCCTGCTGAATTTCCAGAAATGCGTCCTCCAAGCTGGCGTGCGTGCGCTCTTTCAGCGCTTCCAGCGAGCCGACAACGCATTGGGAACGAATCTGTTCGGCAATCTGCCGCCCGATTGGCACTCCCGAGGATGGTTCAATACGCAATCGCAAAAGGCTGCTCCAAGTGACTACAACACCATAACGCGTGAAATCCTCGTCCGCAAACGGCTGCGGTCAAGGAACCGTGCCAACTCGCGGCCCTGTGTTAACCCAGAGGTGCCCATCGGACACAACCGCACCCGACGCCTTTGTTTCCTAATGGGATCGAACCGCGGATTACGCGGATCACACGGATACGGGCGGGGTCGGTTTAGGATTGTTGCGATAGGGGCGAAAGAGAAAAGTAGTTCTGATTGCCATGACCGTTATCGCAAGGCGCTGTGCGTAATGCACAGGGAAGTCACGAAAGTTGAGATCCCGGAGTTTATCCGCGTGATTAGCGTAATCCGCCGTAATCCGCGGTGCTGCAAAGTCTATTGCGCCTGCGGCCTGGCGCCCGGCGCACATGATGCAAATTTGAATCGGAAGAGATTCGCTCGCAAAACATTTTTCCCGGGACCGCGTTTGGCGTCCAACCACGACGCTTCCGCGCGGGGCCAGCTACGGCAAAAAAAGACCCTTCTAACTCCTTTTTCCCGCCTCCATCTCTTAACGAATCCTCTCATTTCGGATATTCTGGCCCAACGGGTAACGGCGGCGTTGAGGCAGGGTGTATTTTACTCCCTCTCCGCGGTTACCAGGATAGAATTCGGATGTATTGAGAAGCTTGAGGAACACTTAAAATGAAAAAGTTGCTGGTTGCCAATCGCAGTGAAATTGCCATACGTGTGTTACGTGCCGCGACGGAATTGGGCTTGTCCACCGTCGCCATATATACCTATGAAGATCGCTACTGCCTGCATCGCTTTAAAGCGGATGAAAGTTATCAGGTAGGCGGCCCGGATGCCCCGGTGAAGAATTATCTCAATATCCCGGCCATTATTGATATTGCCAAAGCCCATGATGTGGATGCCATTCACCCCGGCTACGGCTTTTTATCAGAAAATGCGGAATTCGCCGCCGCGTGTGAAGCTGCGGGCATTACCTTTGTCGGCCCAACGCCGGACATGCTGCGGGACTTTGGCGATAAAACCGCTGCCCGGCGCATTGCGCAGTTGGCTGGTGCTCCGGTATTGCCCGGAACCGAACATGGCGTGACCGATCCGGCGAAGATTAAAAAAATGGCCAAAGACATCGGCTTTCCGCTGATTATCAAGGCCAGCTTCGGCGGCGGCGGCCGGGGCATGCGCGTGGTGCACCAGCCCAGTGAACTAAGCGCCAAATTGGAAGAAGCCCAGCGTGAAGCCGGCGGAGCGTTCGGCAAATCCGAAGTATTTCTGGAACGCTACATCACCAGCGCCAAGCATATTGAGGTGCAACTGTTAGGCGACTCCCATGGCAATCTCGTGCATTTATTTGAACGCGATTGCTCGGTGCAACGCCGGCATCAGAAAGTGGTGGAACTGGCTCCCAGCGTGGGGTTGCCTGAAGTTCTGCGGAGCAGAATTTGCGAGGCGGCGGTGGCCATTGGGCGGCAGGTGAATTACCGCAATGCCGGCACGGTGGAATTTCTCGTGGATGTTGACTCCGGCGAATTTTTCTTTATTGAAGTTAATCCACGTATTCAGGTGGAACACACCGTAACGGAAATTATCACCGGTATTGATCTGGTGAAATCACAAATTCGTGTGGCGCAAGGCCACAACCTTCATGGGCCGGAAATTCAAATTCCCACCCAGGATAAAATCACCCACCGGGGCGTGGCGCTGCAATGCCGAATTACCTCGGAGGATGCCAGCAATCATTTCATTCCCGACTATGGCCGCATCACCAGTTATCGCTCACCGGCCGGCTTTGGCGTGCGGCTGGACGGCGGAACTGCCTACACCGGTGCGGTTATTACGCCCTACTTTGATTCGCTTTTGGTCAAGCTCACCTGCTTTGCTCCAACACTTGAGGAATCTGTGGCCCGCACGCTGCGTGCCTTGTCCGAGTTCCGCGTGCGCGGCGTAAAAACCAATATTCCCTTTCTGGAAAATCTCGTTCAGCACCCCACGTTCGCGTCCGGTGCCGCCACGACCACATTTGTTGATAATACCCCGGCCCTGTTCCGGTTTTCCGCCCGACGCGATCGCGCCACCAAGTTGCTTACTTATCTGGGCGACATCATTGTCAACGGCTCACCGGAGGTCAAACGCACGCCCGATCTTTCCGTCATGACCCCGCCGCCGGCGCTTGCATACCCGCAAAATCAGCCGCTGCCGCCGGGCATGCGCGATCGCTTTAAGCAAATGGGCGCTGTAAATTTTTCCCAATGGCTGACCAAACAAAAAGCCCTGATGTTTACCGACACCACCATGCGCGACGCGCACCAATCGCTGCTGGCCACGCGCATGCGCACCATAGATATGCTTCCGGCGGCCCAGGCGATGGCCCATCTGCTGCCGAATTTGTTCAGCGTGGAAATGTGGGGCGGAGCCACGTTTGACACCGCCATGCGGTTTTTACATGAAGACCCCTGGCAGCGTTTGGCTGAGTTGCGCTCGCGGGCGCCCAATTTGCTGTTCCAAATGCTTTTGCGCGCCAGCAATGCCGTTGGATACACCAATTATCCAGACAATGTGGTGAAATATTTTGTGCAGCAGGCAGCCGCCAACGGCATTGATGTGTTTCGCGTGTTTGATTCGTTGAACTGGACGCGCAACATGCGCGTGGCCATGGATGCGGTGGTGGAAAGCGGAGCCATCCTGGAGGCGGCGATATGTTATACCGGCGATATACTCAACCCGCGGCGGGAAAAATATTCGCTGAAATATTATATCGCCATGGCTAAAGAGCTTGAGAAAATGGGCACGCATATCCTGGGCATTAAGGATATGGCGGGACTGTGCCGGCCATTGGCGGCGCAAAAGCTCGTCAAGGCGCTGAAAAATGAAGTGGGCTTGCCCATTCATTTCCACACCCATGATACCGCCGGTGTGCAGGCCGCCAGCTTGCTGCTGGCGGCGGAAGCGGGCGTGAATATTGTTGATGCGGCCGTAAGTTCCATGAGCGGCATGACCAGTCAGCCCAACATGAATTCGCTGGTGGCCGCATTGGCCCACACGCCGCGCGACAGCGGCCTGGATCAAACGGCACTGGCCCAACTGGCAGATTATTGGGAAGTCGTGCGGCGCTTCTATCAACCTTTTGAAGAAGGAATGCTCGCCGGCACCGCTTCGGTGTATGAACATGAAATGCCCGGCGGACAATACACCAACTTGCGCGTGCAGGCCAAGAGCGTTGGTCTGGCGGACCGGTGGAACGAAATTGCCGCGATGTACCAGAAGGTAAATCAGATGTTTGGCGATATCGTTAAAGTCACGCCGTCGAGCAAAGTTGTCGGCGATATGGCATTATTTATGGTCACCAATAATCTGGAACCTGAGGATGTGCTGGATGGCTCGCGGCATATTGATTTTCCGAAAAGTGTCGTGGATATGTTCCGCGGCGATCTGGGGCAACCGCCCGGCGGCTGGCCGAAAAAATTGCAGCAAATCATCCTGCGCGGGAAAACGCCCATCACCGCGCGGCCGGGCGCTAAACTCGACCCCGTTGATCTTGAGGCCGCCCGTAAGGAAATCGCTCAGAAGATGCACCGTGAAATCAGCGATACAGATTTGGCCAGTTATCTGATGTACCCCGAGGTGTTTACCCAGTTTGAGCGCTTCCGCAAGCAGCATGACAACGTCAGTGTGCTGCCCACCCCGGCGTTCTTTTATCCCATGCAACCCTACGCTGAAGTGCCCATTGAACTTGAGCGGGGAAAAATTATGCTGGTAAAGTTTCTGACCGTTGGTGATGCTGACCCCGATGGCATGAGAACCGTATTTTTTGAACTTAACGGCCAGCCCCGCGAGGTCAAAGTTGCTGATAAATCATTAAGCGGCAAAGCCCGCGTGCAAATGCCCAAAGCCGAGCGTGACAACCCCTCGCATATTGGCGCTCCTATGCCCGGAAAAATTTCTGCTCTGGCTGTGAGTCTGGGGCAAAGTGTTGCCCGAGGTGATAAATTGCTTTCTATTGAAGCCATGAAAATGGAAACCGCGGTCTACAGCCCCCGCGACGGAAAAATTGCCAAGATTCTGGTACAGCCGGGCATGAACGTGGCGTCCAATGATCTGCTGCTGGAATTTGAGGCATAAGCGAGCAACAGCATGTTTCGAAAAGCCTTTGTCATGGCCGTGCATCCCGGAATGGAAACGGAATATGAACGCCGGCATAATCCGGTGTGGCAGGAACTTTTAGACACCCTGAAAAAGCACGGTGCCCGCAATTACAGTATTTTTCTGCACCCGGAAACGCGGCAGCTTTTTGGTTATGTGGAAATTGAAGATGAAATGCTTTGGAATGCCGTGGCTCAGACCGCTATATGCCAAAAATGGTGGAAGCACATGGCCGATGTTATGCCCAGCAATCCGGATCACAGCCCGATAGCAACACCGCTAAGAGAAGTTTTTCATCTGGATTAGCACTGTCAATCCCAATTTGCAGGAGTTTAAGCCGGCCACCCTGCTGGCCCCGGCTCGCAAAATTGCAGCGCAGCGCTTCCAGAAAATGCCAGATGCCAGATGCCCGATGCCAAATGCCCGATGCGACTACACGATGTCTTCCTACCGCTCCGCAATCGCACTGGCGAAGGCCGTGTGAGCCGTGTGAGAAATAGAAATATGCCAGGCGGTAATGCCGGCCTGTTCGGCCAGCAATGCAGTATGCCCGGTTAGCCGCAGCACAGGTTTACCTTTGGAATCGGGAAGAATTTCCATATCCGTCCAGGCAATGCGCCCGCGAAATCCGGTTCCCAAGGCTTTTACAATGGCCTCTTTGGCGGCGAAACGACCGGCAAAATGAATCCCAAAGTCCCGGTTCTCCCGGCAATAATCGCTTTCACCGGCGGTGAAACAGCGGTGCAAAAAGTGCTCCCCATGGCGCTCAATCATGGCGTTGATGCGCCCAATATCCACCACATCCACCCCATGTCCAATAATCGCCATTGCTAAACTCACTACTTCCAAGTGCTTTGGGAGTCGGTCCGACTAATATGCCCGGAATTGTAACCGTCTCTGGCGAAATGTCACACCCATAACCGTCCGCAGTTGTTGTCCGCTGCAACGCGAAACACACACCCTTGCTTGGGGCGAATGCGTCAGGGATACGCGATGGTCCTTGCCGGTCCGCAGGCTCATCGCCGCGGCAACGCCCACTTTGCGCCGCGACCACGTCCGGACAAGGATATCTGCCCGGCTGATTTCATATCTGCCAAGACCTTTTTCAGAAGTTGTCTGCTGATCCCCGGAAGCTGGCTATGAATATCTCCCAACGCGAAATCCCCTGCCTGGCTTAAAATCAACTGGCGGGCAAGTTCCGTCTTGGCCCCCTGGCCGCCGCGATGCTCAACCTGCCTGGAGAAATCCAGATAGGCTCGCCGCATCACCCCCAGGAAGTAATTCCACCATGGCAGAATGGGATTGCGACCTTCATGCCAACCCGCCGAGCATTCGCCCAGCACGTGATAGTAATCTTCTTTACTTTGCTCGACCCACCGCTCCAGACTGACATACCGGCTCACGCTGAAGCCATGCTGCAGCAGGAGCATGGTGGTCAGCAGGCGCGAGACCCGCCCATTGCCGTCGCGAAAGGGATGGATACATAACAGATCAAAGGTCGTTGTGCATACCGTCAGCAACGGCGGCACACGCTGGGCGCTGGCCAACCGCTGGTATGCCTCGCAAAGATCATCCACTGCACGGGCTGTCTGTTTCGCCGGGGTCGGCTTGAAGCGGACCCGACGCCGACCGTCCGGAAGAATCTCGATAATTTCGTTGTCCCGGCTCTTGAATTCTCCGGCATCACCCGCCCCCGCATGCGACAGCGCGTGGAGGTGTCGGATGGTTCGGCCGTCGATGGGCACGGCCGATTTCCGTGAGTAAATCCAGTCCAGGGCACGGCGGTAGCCAGAGAGTTCCTCCTCGCTGCGATCACGGGGATGGGACTTGCCCAGCGCTAACGGCACCAGACGGTCCGGGGCGACAGTGACGCCCTCAATGCGATTTGAGGACTCCACGCTCTGGATCATGGCCTGCTGACGCAACGCTTCGAGTACCTCCGGGCGTTGTCGGCTCCACAGGTCCTGTTTGCCGCGAAACTCCATGCAGTCCGCCAGCAGCCAACTGGTACTGACGGGCAAGGCGGCATGGTCAAAGGTTTCTTCGCGGAGCGTCAACATGTCTTTCCATTGCGTGAAGTAGCCAATTAATAGCCTATTCTACCTGGGATTAGCCGATTGTCCATTGCCCCGTCAGGGCCCCATGTCAGCGCCGCAGTATTTTTCGGGCGTGGCAATATTTCCGGCCCACACCGCCGCGCGGCGAAACTTCACAAAGCCGCCGGCTCTGCCGGCGGTGGAACGCACCACAAAAGCGTCCCGGACAGGCTCTCAGGTTCGCCGAGACCAAACGCTGCGATTTTGCCCCTGATTTATCGTTATTTCGGCCCTGCCGCGTGCCGCTTCTTTCGCCCCTGTCGGCTGGACGTAGGGGTGCGTTTAGGATAAAGATGGCGGGGCGGTTGGCAGGATGGCAAGTCGTATGGCTTGGGGATCCGCCGGCTCCGGACGAAACCCCGGATTTGCTATAATCTTAAGGGCGGTCTCGGACAACAGGGCGCGCAACGCTTAATGCCGGCGTCAAATTATACAGGAGTGTACGCATGTCGATGGTCCCGGATATTTTAGCGTTTAACCGTGAATTTGTGGCGTCCAAAGCTTATGAGGCGTTTAAGACTGACAAATTCCCTAATAAAAAACTTGTGGTTATTACCTGTATGGATACGCGTTTGGTGGAGTTGCTGCCGCGGGCGATGAACTTTCGCAATGGTGATATCAAGCTTATTAAAAGTGCCGGAGCAGTCGTTGCGCATCCGTTCGGGTCGATTATGCGAAGCGTTTTAGTGGCGGTCTATGAACTGGGGGCAGAGGAAATTCTGGTTGTCGGCCACCATGATTGCGGAATGACCGGCCTGGAAAGTGACCGGGTGCTTAAAAAAGTGCGGCAGCGCGGCATCTCGGAGGATGTCATTGAAACATTGCGCAATGCGGGAATTGATCTGGAAAGCTGGCTCAAAGGCTTTGCACGGGTGGAAGATGCCGTAAACAAAAGTGTGAATCTGATTCGCAAGCACCCATTACTGCCACGGGAAATTATTGTTAATGGCCTGATGATTCATCCGGAAACAGGAAAACTTGAGACTGTTGAATAATCTTCCGGTTTATTTCCGCGCTTAACGAATCGGGCCGGGCAGCATAAACTATAGGCATGGAAGAAGCCGCGGGGTGCCCGGGCCGATATGTAAGAAGGAATTAGACCATGCCCATAGAAATAACGATGCCGAAACTTTCCGACACCATGACCGATGGCACGCTGGTAAAGTGGCTGAAAAAAGAAAATGACAAAATTAAGCCCGGCGATGTTATTGCCGAGGTTGAAACCGATAAAGCCACCCAGGAGTTGGAGGCTTTTGAACCGGGAACTGTTGCCAAACTCATGGTCAAAGAAGGCGAAAAGGTTCCGGTAGGTGGATTAATTGTGGTGCTGGCCAAGCCGGAGGAAGATGTGGCGGCCATCGCCAAAGCTGCCGGTGGAAAATCGGCATCAGCTCCCGCGCCTGCGGCCCCGCCAGCATCGGCGGCAACGGCGGCACCAGTTGCGACACCCGTTGTCGCAGCTGCACCGGCATCTGCAGCGGCTCCCACCCCGGCACCGATTCCGGCAGCGATCGCCGCACCGGCGGCAACCTTGGCTCCAGAGAGTTCACGTCCCGCCCGCATTTCACCGCTGGCTCGGAAAATAGCCGCGGAAAAAGGCGTTGATGTCAATGCAATTCAAGGTACCGGACCGGATGGGCGCATCATTAAACGCGATGTGCTGGCCGCCGGCACCAGTGCCGGCAAGCCCGCATCCGCAGCCGCCAGTAATGCAAAATCATCGGCTGCCGCAACCCCAGCTCCACAGCAAATTGCCGCCAAGCTGGAAGCCAAGACCATCGCGTTAAGCAGTATGCGGCAAACAATCGCCCGGCGACTTTTGCAGGCCAAGCAAACCGTGCCGCATTTTTACGTTTCCATTGATGTGGTCATGGACGCACTTTTGGAATTGCGCAAGGCCGCCAATGAACAACTGGCCCCCACCAAATTAACCGTCACCGATTTTATTGCCCGGGCTGTGGCCAGTGCGGTAGTGCAGGTGCCGGGGGTTAATGCCAGCTTCACAGATACCGCCATTATTCAGCATGGCAGCGTGAATCTCGGTATTGCCGTAGCCATTGAGGATGGCCTGGTGGTACCGGTGATTCGTGATGCACAAACCAAGGGCATTCGGCAAATGTCCGAAGAAATTAAGCAGTTGGCGCAGTTGGCGCGTAGCCGCAAACTCAAGGCCGATCAGATGACCGGCAGCACCATTACCATCAGCAATCTGGGCATGTACGGCATCCGGGAATTCCAGGCAATCATCAATCCGCCCGAGGCCGCGATTTTAGCCATCGGCGGCACCGAAGCCCGTCCGATTGTAAAAAATGGGCAGGTCGTGCCCGCCCAGGTGA
>JAJZDN010000053.1 GCA_021805985.1 Planctomycetota bacterium
GGGATTGGACGCCGCATGGCACGCTACCATAGGCCGTCTCCGGCGGCTCGTACCGCATCATAAGATATATCTTCACTACGCCGATAAAGTTAGTCAGATCGAAGATCAGCTCAAGGGAATATCCGATGGGCGTTTAAAACGTCGTCTGGCCCGGCTGGCGATACCGTTTCACCTGGGACGTGATTCCCATAAGGATCGCCTGCTGGCGGCGGCGGCCATTCGTGAAGTGATTCGCCGGGAAACCGGCATGCGGCTGTTTTCGGTACAGATTGCCGGCGGCTTAGCGCTTTATGACGGCCTGCTGGTCGAGATGGCTACCGGTGAAGGCAAGTCCATTACGGCCACCGTCCCGGCCATTATGCACGCATGGCGTCGGCGCGGCTGCCATATTATTACCGTCAATGACTACCTCGCCCGGCGTGATGTGGAAGAATTCGCGAAAGTCTATGCTCTGGCCGGCCTTTCGGTTGGGTACATTGATCAGGAAATGCCACCCGACCAGCGCCGGAGCGCTTATGCCATGGACATCACGTATGCCACCAACAAGGAAGTATGCGCTGATTATTTGCGCGACCAACTCCAACGGCCGCGTTCCCCGGGCGGGTGGGAGACGGCACTGACCAGCGCTCAAAAAGCGTCCGGCGTACAGCGTGGGCTGTTTAGCGCCATCATTGATGAGGCGGATTCGGTGCTTATTGACGAAGCGGTCACGCCGCTAATTATTTCCGGCGATGCGGGAAATGCCGAGCAAACCCAAGCCTATCTGGAGGCTATCGACGTAGCCGGCAACCTTACGCCGGGCCGCGATTATCGCCTTCAGCCGCGCTTTAGATCGGCGGAACTTACAGCAAGGGGCCGCCAGGCGATCGCGGCATCCAGTGATGGACGCGGCGGTCTGTGGCATTCCTCGCGGCGCGGTGAGGAACTGGTCTGCCAAACCCTGACGGCCCGGCATTTCTATCTGCGGGACAAACACTACGTCGTTGACGATGGCAAAGTGATCATCGTGGATGAATCCACAGGCCGATTAATGCCCGACCGTCATTGGCGCGACGGACTACACCAGGCCGTGGAGGCCGGCGAATCACTGGAGATTCAACCGATGAAGGAAACATTGGCGCGCATAAGCTTTCAGCATTTTTTTAGACTATATGAACGTCTAAGCGGCATGTCCGGCACTTTGGCCGAAGCACGTGGCGAACTATGGCATGTCTATCGACGCGATATGCTGCGCCTTGCCACCAATCGCCCCTGCATCCGGCGGCACAACGGCATCCGGATGTTCCATGGTCAGTCCAACAAATGGGATGCAATTGTCGAGGAGATTCGCGGCGCTCATGATGCCGGCCGTCCGGTTCTGGCCGGGACCGTCAGCGTTCAGGCCAGCGAAGAATTATCGCGGCGTCTTACAGCATTGGGTCTGGCGCACCAGGTCCTGAATGCCCGGCATTCCGCCCAGGAAGCACAGATTGTCGCTGAGGCTGGAAAAGCGGGTCGGATCACGGTAGCGACCAACATGGCCGGCCGGGGAACCGATATCCGTCTGGACCTCCAGGCGCGGCAAGCCGGCGGCCTGTATGTCATCGCCACAGTACTGCATGAATCCGGCCGTGTGGATCGCCAACTTGCCGGCCGCGCTGGACGGCAGGGCGATCCGGGAAATAATGTTGTCTTTGCCGGGCTGGATGATCACTTGTTTTCCACGCATGCGCCTGCGGCGGCAAAGCTGATTCAACGCCTTGCCCCGCAAGATCGTGCGATTCCAAATTGGATGGCCACAATACTTATTTACCGGGCGCAAAGCCGATCCCAGCGGCTGGCCATTGTCAATCGCAATTCCGTGGGCCGCATGGACGAACAACTCGATGAATCACTGGGCTTCGCCGGCAGCACTATGTGACGTTGCCGCCCGGCGGGCGGTGAAACTCAAATACATTTTGCTTCCGTGACTTCCAGGTGGCGGGTCCAGCAAGATCCGCTGGCTTGCAGTGCGATAATGCACTATAAAATCAACGGGCTTTGCGTCTTGGCTACAACTTCTTTCTAGCCCGACCGTCGTACTTTGCTTTCTGGCTTATTGGCTAAGCGCCAAGATCCAAGCCCAATGGCGGCTAAAAGGCCAGACCATCGAAGTGCATAATTTGCTGCGGCAATTACAGACCATCCGCTTGGGGCGTCTGGAGGTGAAAGGTAAAAGTCTGAAAATCAAGGTCACCCGCACTTCCAAAGACCTCAACGCCATTCTCAGTAAACTGGGATTGCTGGACCTCTTTACCCAGCCGCCACCTTGAGCACCGGGTTGAATATAGCAAGTGCATTACCGCGGAAAGGCCATAAATCAACGATTTTCGCTCACGACAGGGGAAGTCAGGCTGGGGACTACCGGCAGCACGGCGGATTTAGTATCTTGCGGCTTTGCTCGTGGCAACGTGAATGATGGACCGAGCACCGCCGGGCGAACGCACTTTTTCAGGGGGGACATCGAGCGTCGCTCGTGCGTTACGACGCTCAGAGAGCAGGTAATAGAGATCGGAGAAAATTGATGGCAGCGTTTGCATTAGCCCGGTTGTCCTTTCCCTGTGGGACAATCACGCGGGGGGACTGCCGCAAGAGGCCCAGCTGCGTCCATATGTCTGCCACTTTCCGCGACTCTTCTTTTGTGAATTCGATAAGCCGGGGGCCGGTGCGTAAATGTGCAAAAAATATACGGTCACGACTTGGCCTGCGGCCATCCAATGGCCGCCATGTCCGGAAATCTCCCGTGCCCCAGATTCGCCACTTCCCACCCAGAATAAATGGACACCTACAAATACCCTCAGTCTGGCTCAACGGAACGTACTTGTCACAGGCCAATGGAAAATAATAATGATGAAATAGAATCTGCTGGTCAGCCAATTCTATAAAACTATCTTTGTAGAAATCGCTTTTCAGGCTTTTGCTTCCAAACAAGAGAACCAGGCAACGTCAAGTACCTTTTTATATCCATCGGACGAACTATTTTCACCAGGGAAATCGCCGCTTTGTCGTGGATTGTTATCAGCTTTTTTTCGTGGTGGTTCATTTTGCCGGATATGTAACATTTGTTTCAAGTAATATGTCAATTTATGTTGCATTGTCCGCTTCGACGTGCTAAAGTATCCCGTATGAGTAAAGAGAAGACCATTTCGGAGCATGACGCCGGGGCAGCGATGATGGCTTGGTATAAGCAGCTTATCCGCGACCACCCTGACGGTTTGGTTACGCAGGCACAGGCGGCGGTAATGCTGGGGATAAGCCGCGTTGCCATATGCCGCTTGGTAAGCCGCGGCCATCTCCAAGCTTTTTATTTTCCAAAAGCTCCTGATGTGGAAGGGCTTCCGATTGGTAGGGATGATCCGACTTGGCTGCAACTAATGGCATGGCTAGACCCGGTAATGGGCAAAGGACACCGACCGCCACTGATAAAGGCTCAGGCTTGTTATGTGTCGTTCAGGGATGTCCAGCAGCTTTGGTACCGAGGCGATCTGCTCAAGCGATGTGAAGTGGATTGGTTGAAAGTATTTACAGGAATTGACAAGGGGAATAAAAGTGAACAGTGAAACGATACGGATCAGAATGAAGGAACTTCCGAAGCCGGTTGAAGTAGTTGCCGAGGATGGGCGGAAGAAATCTTACACGTTGGCACCCTCCGGGAAACTGGGAGCGTGTCTGAACAAAGCTCCGTGCCAATCCGGCGCGGGAAAGCGTTTGAATTAATTATTGTGTCCCGGTAGCCAGCCAAGCTCTGAATTCTTCAGAACAGTAGCAAGCCAAGGGCCTTTCAGGGTGCATTAAGCACCGGAACTGGAATGCGTCCATGGCTTTATTTGATTTATTTAAAAGATCAGCGGATCCCCTCTGTTCATGCGACGGTGCCCGTTCGGTTGGTTGCCTTGGCCGCAGAAGTACTGCGTGTTGGCCGGGCGTATGCGCCATGCCGCCATTGGTCGCCCGTCAATTTCAGAAATTCGCGTTGATCTCACAAGTTTGTTTCGAAGCTGGACCGCTCAAGGGATGTTCCCTTGGGGGGATCGGTTTCATTTTTTTTAGGAGGATTCATTATGGATCCGCTATCTATCCCATCGTTTCAGATTCCTGGCACCGTTTCCGAATGTCGGGAACTCAAAACGAAGCACGGCAACATCTGGTGTTATGTGTTGAAGGTAGTTGCCTTGGGCGGAACCTTCGAACTGCAGACCACCAATGAAAAACTCGCCAGGTCGGTGGCGGTCGGCCAGTCCGTTATTGCAAAAGGCCGATTTGAGGCATGGAGGTTCATTCTGGTTGAAGTGCATAAGGCGGCGGAACCAGTACCGGGAGAGGGATCTCCGTTGCCCCCACAGGGAAAGAGTTAAGTAGGAGGGAAATTGGGGAGGGTTCGGGAGGGCAACGGGGAGTCGCCCCGCCCCTTCCCGCGTTTATTTTTTTGCAGTAAAGGATTGCTGACATGATTGAAATCGGTAGAGGACTCAACTTCGCGGCCGCGGACGAGCCGTGGTGGCGTAAGTTGAGTCCCCCCCTCGTCAAACCGGACGGGCAGGTTTCCTGCATCCGGCTTCCTCGGTATCTGTCTTCCGCAATCTTTGGCATTGCCAATGCTCAAGATGCCTGGCGTGCGCGTGTAGTGGATCAATCAAGGGTGGATGCAGTTCGGTTACGGAGGGCGGTTTATGAGCCAACGTGATGGGCACGGTCGGCCTGCCGCGGAAGCCGCGCAGCGGCCCGCGACAGACCGCCGGGCTTCACTTGATAAGTAGCGGAAATCCGCCAGCGTTACCCAAGCGGCTGGGGCATAGGCGCTAACTTAATTTTACATGCGACAATAATGGGTGTATATTTGTCTGTATGAAAAACATGCAGCTATGGACGGCGCGGGCGGACGAACAGTGGGGAATATTGGCTGATCTCATGCCCGACGGCTGGGAACTCAAGGCCCGAGAGCTTGGGGCCTTGCGGCGGACGCGAAGCGTTAAAAATCCCTCGGCGTTGCTGCGGATGCTGCTTCTGCACTTGGCGGATGGCTGTTCTCTGCGGGAATCAGCCACGCGTATTACACTGGCGGGGTGGGGACAGGTATCTGCGGTAGCGGTATTCAAGCGCCTACGCGCCTCCGAGCGATGGCTGGCATGGCTTGCCAAGGCCTCGTGGAACCAAGAGGTTCCGTCAGTGGCCGGCCGCCGCTTGCTGGCCGTGGACGCCAGTACGGTTCGGGAGCAGGGGGAAACCGGTAGCCTGTGGCGAGTGCACTGGTGTGTGGACTTATCAAGCCTAAGTTGTACACATTTTGAACTCACAGATGTGCGTGGCGGTGAGAAATTCGCGCGATTTCCAATACGAACCGGAGATATCATTCTGGGGGATCGCGGCTATAGCACGCCCCCAGGCGTGGAAAGCGTAAGAAGCCGAGGGGGCGATGTGCTGGTGCGGCTCAACCCCATGTCGTTGCCGCTATACGATCAAAAGAACGGGAGGCTCATAGAGGTATTCAAGCGTATCAGCATACTGAGGGTAGGGCAGGCTGCTGAATGGACGGCCTGGGTAAGGGGGCCAACGCAGTGGTATAAAGGCCGCCTGCTAGCGGTCAAGCGCAGCCGGGCCAGCGCCTTACGGGAGTTGCAGCGCCACCGCCGAATGGCCAGTTACCGAGATCGCAAGCTCGGGCCGTCGGGCCGCAAGATGGCACATTATGTATTAATCTGGACCAGCGTGAGTGCTAAGGAAATGCCCACCCGTGAGGTGCTAAGGACCTATCGACTACGCTGGCAGATTGAACTGGTGTTTAAGCGAATGAAATCCCTCATGGGCCTGGGATTGCTGCCCAAGCGAACTGATGGCAGTTCGCGGGCCTGGCTCAACGGCAAGCTGTTTGTCGCGCTGCTGGTTGAAAAGCTCTGGCGACAAGCCGAGCATTTTTCCCCCTGGGGATACAGCGATCCAAGCCCAGCGAAGCCGGTGGCATGAACACTGCTTTATATTCAGAGAACTGGTGGCCGCAATTATCCCTCCCATCGGATTGGAAAACGTCCTACACCACTGGCCGGCGATTCGCAAAGGCCTCTGCCACGGCAAACGAAAACGAAAACGAAAGCCATCTCTGTTAAGTTAGCGCCTATGAGCGGCTGGGGTGGGTATTGGCATGGGAGTTTGGTCGGAGGGATCAACCGTGGGGGGCGCACCCCGGCGTTGCGGGCGGGGAGGAATCATCGCAATCGGCGAACATGGTGATGGGGGATCGGAATAGGTTTCTCCGCGCGAGCTTTTCGTAGCGGGGGCAATATTCACGTTCAAGTGTGGACCGTGCGGCTCGGCGTGCGGGTTTGAAGCGGTACATTTTCGGTTCTGGCCGCAACGGCATGATTCGTTATTGGCGAAGGGAGGTGATCGAGTATGAAGCGAAGCGCCAAGCGTGATTAGCTTTCGCTTGGTTCGATATAAAACTCTCTACCCATAAGCCGCCCCGGAGATGCAAGTCCGCCGGGGCGGTGTTATTATTTTTTCGGACTGGGTTGGTTGTTTATGGTGTTGACAGGTGTATTGGTAGTTGTCGTCTTTTGCATTGGCTTGTGGAGCCCCGGAACTATGATGTCGGGGAGCTTGACGTGCTTGTTTGGATTAATGAAGCCTTTTTGCTCCATGATTTTTACCGGTTTGATGCTGAGGTTGCCTACTTTTGTTTCGTGTGCCATTATTCAATCCTTATATAAGCTTCTTTTTTTCTATTGTAGCCTCAAAGCGGACTCGGATCAAATTCCAAGGTAATATCTTCTGCGGCACGCGACAGATAAATTTTCTTCAAGTTGTATAGTGGTGTACCGTCATTGTCTAAAACCTTCACCTGCTCAAGAGCAAGTTCGCGGGGCTGATCGCTTTCTGACATATTACTGAGTATTCCATAGTATGTACGATTGGTTTTTGCGTCGCGGACTATGACGTACGGGATGTGTTCGAGAAAAGATTCCCATACGTCTTCGTCTCCAATGCGGTTTGAAACTCCGATCTTAATACCGAGTTTATTGAGCCAATTTTTGTGGTGAATGTATGATGCCAGGAATGCGAAGCCCATGGATAGTATGGTTGTGAAAATTAGCAAGAAGGCAATTTGCGATAGTTGAATAGGACTGCCGGGAGGGTTAGCGTCGGGAATAATAGTTTGAAGAATATTCGTGGAATTTCGAAGCCAATGGGTTGCGGCAGGATTCCAAGGGATCGAAGCCACCGACAACAAAAGTATGCAGACCGCGTATCCGATGATGGCATAACATAACACTTCAAAGAGTATCTGCCAGCTTGCTCGAAACCGATTCCCTCCTCGGAGTTTGCGGTATACGTATGATCCGCTGAGGCCTGGAAAGGCAATTAATGATATTATTAGCGCTGTCGAGGGCATCGTATTAAGCGTGTGGTATGGCATGCGATTGCTCTCCTGCATGGATAGTGAATTCCACAGACATTATAAGGCTCTCCGGTATCAACGCCGCGTAGTGCCTGCGGCAAAACTCGGGCGAATTACCCATTAGTGTAGCAATTTTGCAAAGACTTTCACCTTTGTCATCTTTCACCTCTCATCGCCAGTTCATCGCCAGTTGACTGCCAAACGTGTGGTGGCAGTCCAGGCAACCCCGCAGCCAGTTAGTCTGCCAATTGGCGGTGCGTCGGTCTTATGAAAGATTTCAGGATCCCAGCGTTTGCCGATCGGGCTGGGAAATTACCAGTTACTTTCGGATTGATCGGGCGTGTACTGGTCAAGACTTTGACGCAGTGCGCTGCTGATCGCTACTGCTCTATTTAATTTGGTTTTGGGATGCCATGATTCGCGTTATCCTCGCAATCTGTTATCGGCGGAACAGCCCGGTTCCCCAATGCCGCGACAATAATATTCCATTACAGGCGAATATCTCCGCGTACAGTACCCGGCCCCGGCACGCACCGCGAGTTCTGAATCGCGGAATAAATAGCAGAAAACGCATCAAAACGTGTGCACTTCAAGGAATCACTGTGCAGACAGAACCGCCATGTCGCGTTTATGCAAACGCAATACTACAAGACGGATCGTTGGGCCTTGTCAGGTCATGGGCTTAACGCCCGTGCAGTGGAGAGGTTGCCCATGGAATGTATTATTTCTCGTTCTCATCAGTTGCAGGCGATGGGATCGGCTCAAAACCACTGTGCCAAGCCTGCGGGTGGGCAACAGGGGCATCACGTGCATAGCGCCATCCTGTCGATGATTTTGGCAACGCCACTATACCCAAAGCGCTGGGAGGTGCGGTTCGCCGGAAAATTCGAGCTGCTATTGATACACCCCTGGGGTAAGGACAGCGCGATCTCCAAGGTATAGGCAGCCAACCAATCGCCCTTACAATGTCAGAACAGGCCTATAAATCGCAGTTTGAAATATTAGCGACGTCCCCGACCCACAGGCACTCGATGCGAAGGTAGTTCAACTTGGAGGATCGCGCTTTGAATTAACCGGATGTTTCGGCCAAAGCCCGGTAACTCTGCACGAGGAGAAGAACAAATTTTCCCCACCGCTTGCATTCGGTATTTGTTAGGGTATACTGGTATTAGTGATGACATTAAAGTTTTTAATGTTGTCGGGCCGCGTTCGTCATCACCGCGGCCCGACGGATGTTTTTTATGTTAAGGAGTATCGCTATGCGTATTTCCCGTTGGTTGTCCAATCGTCTTTCCACCTTGATCGCCTCGGCGGTCCTGCTGGGCTATTCAAGCCTCTCGGAGGCTTCTAGCTTCGGTGGCTCGGGTGGTGCGCCTTTGCCCTGGGAAACCCCATTAGCCCGCATACTGGCGAGCTTCACCGGCCCGGTGGCCAAGGCCCTGTGCATTCTTTCCATCGTGCTGCTGGGTTTTGGCTTTGCCTTCTCGGAAGGCGCGGGAATGAGAAAAATTCTCGGCGTACTACTGGGCGTGTCGATTGCCGTTACGGCTACCAGCTTTGGCGTAAGCTTCTTTGGCTTTGACGGCGGAGCGGGCTTCTGATGAATAGTTCTACCGACAAAATCGAAGGATTTGAAGTGCCGCTGCATCTATCGCTGACCCAGGCAGTCTTACTGGGCGGTGTGCCCAGAACCTTTGGTATTCTCAACGGCACCACGGCTTTGGTGCTTGGCCTGGGCCTCCATGTCTGGTGGCTGGGATTCCCATTGGGCCTGGTATTGCATACCGCCGCTGTCGCGTTAACTGGCCTGGATCCGGATTGGTTTGAGATTTTCCGGGCTCACATTAAGCAGCCGGTATTTCTCGATGGGTCATAAGAACATTTTCCAGTTTGAAGTGTTGAGTTCTCGAATTAGCGACTGACTACCGAAAACTCAACACGCGTACCAAACGACTTGTAAGCAATTTGGATAAAAACCATGTGGAATTTAAGTGAATATCAAAAGCATCCCCGACGTTTGAGTGATTATCTGCCATGGGCGGCCTTCATCGGTCTGGGGGTGATTCTCAATAAAGATGGGAGCTTTCAGCGTACAATCCGCTTCCGCGGGCCCGACACGGGCAGCGCCACGCCCGGTGAACTCATGGCCATGCGCGCCCGTCTGAACAATGTGCTCAAGCGCCTTGGTTCCGGCTGGTGTATCCATGTCGAAGCCGCCCGCAAAAGCGCCCAATCGTATCCCACAAGCTGTTTTCCCAATTCCGCCGCTGCACTCATTGACCAGGAACGCCGACAGGCGTTTACTGCCGATGGGAATCATTGCGAATCCAACTATTTTCTAACTTTGACCTTTCTGCCGCCGGAGGATCAGGTGCGTTCCCTGACCAGTGTTCTTATTGAACGCCCCATAGATAAGGCCGGTATTTCCTACCGAGCCTCATACGAGATGTTTCTGGGCCAGATCACCCAGATCGTCAATTTGCTTTCCGGCTTCATGCCGGAGGTGACACCGCTGGATGATGACCAGACCCTAAGTTACCTCCATGACTGTGTATCCGATCGTGTTTTAAAAATTAAAAGGCCGTTGCAATCGTTTTACCTCGATGAAATGCTCACCGATACAACCCTAAGCGGAGGATTAAGTCCCAAACTGGGAAAGCATTTTATCAAGACGGTCTCTATACGAACCTATATTGGCCAAACCTTACCCTGTTTATTGGATGATTTAAATGAACTGGCCCTGGAATACCGCTGGGTAGCGCGTTATCTGCCCATGGACAAGGTGCAGGCGACATCACATCTGGGCAAACTGCGCCGCCAATGGTTTGCCAAACGCAAGGGGATGGTCACGCTGCTGAAAGAAGCAATCATGAAGCAGGAGAGTCGACTGGAAGATTCGGATTCACTCAACAAAGCGCAAGATGCCGATGCGGCCTTGCAGGAACTGGGGGGAGATTATGTATCGTTCGGTCATTTTACGCTGACCGTTACGGTCTGGGATGAAACTGAATCAGTCGCCATCGACAAGGCTCGGGCGGTACAACAGGTGGTGGACAGCAGCGGCATAGTTTCCCAAATCGAAAGTTTTAACGCCGTACAAGCATGGCTGGGAAGTCTGCCGGGCCATGGCTATGCCGATGTCCGCAGGCCGCTGATATCGTCACTGAATGTATGCGATCTCATGCCCGCCAGCAGCATCTGGTCCGGGCCGGAGGCGTGCAACCATCTTAATGGCCCGGCGTTGCTGCAAACCCGTACCGCGGGATCCACACCTTTTCGGCTTTCCATTTATCAGGGTGATGTTGGCCATACCTTGATTGTCGGTCCCACGGGCGCGGGTAAATCAACACTGCTGAACTTATTGGCCTGCCAGTTTTTGCGTTATGACAAGGCACGGGTCTTTATCTTTGACAAGGGTCAGAGTGCACGCGCCATGACGTATGCCATGGGTGGGATGTTTTATCCCATCGGGGCCGAAGGGCGGGCCAATAAGCAAGTCAGTGGCCAAGCGGAGGAGCAAGGGGGGAGAGGAGAGCAAGTTTGTTTTCAGCCGCTGGCCCGGATTGATGAAGATGGCGAATTAGCCTGGGCGCAGGATTGGCTCTTGGACTTGTTGGTACGGGAAGGCATTACCGTTACACCCGGCCTCAAACAGGAATGTTGGTCGGCTCTCAATAACTTAAAAATGCTGCCGACACGGCAACGCACGATGACGACGCTACGGAACCTGGTGCAGGATACCACGGTCCGCCAAGTGTTGGAGAGTTTTACCCTTGCCGGCCCTTATGGCCGGTTGCTGGATGCCGATGAGGAAACGCTCTCCGGAGGCGATTGGCTGACCTTTGAGACCGAACACTTAATGCACTTGCCGCGTGTGCTTTTACCAGTGCTGACCTATTTATTTCATAAACTCGAAGAGCGTTTCAATCAGGGGCATCCGACCCTGCTGATTCTGGATGAAGCCTGGATGTATCTGACCGATTCGACGTTTGCCGCACGGATACGAGAATGGCTCAAGGTGCTGCGTAAGAAGAATGTGGCGGTAATCTTTGCCACGCAGTCGCTGGCGGATATTGCCCAGAGTTCTATCGCCCCGGCGATTATTGAAAGCTGCCTGACACGAATCTTTTTACCCAACGCGGCGGCCCTGGAAGATACTTCGCGCCGGATCTATCAATCCTTTGGCCTCAATGTGCGACAACTCCAGATACTGCAAACCGCGACACCCAAACGCGATTACTACCTGCAGTGCCGACAGGGATCACGGTTGTTTCAACTGGATTTACAACCCATTGCCAAAGCCTTCTGTGCCGCCGGGTCCCCGGAAGATCAGGCCCGGATCACACAGGTCTTGGCCCAACATGGGCAGGATGATTTTGTCACCGCGTATGTCAATGAATTGGGTATTTTTGAGGAATACCTCCAGAGTTTGTCTCCGAAGAACAATAGACAGTCGGTGCGGTAAGAAAATTCCATCAACAAATTCCCAGGCTACGGAACCAGAAAGGAATGGTTATTATGAAAAACCAAAATGTAAAAGCCGATCAACCACCCATTGGCCACCAACATAACCGCTGGCGCAACGCGGCGATTTCCGCAGCGCTGGGGGCATCCCTACTGGTTGCGGCACCAGCGTTAGCTCTATTTGGAGGGATCGTCTTTGATCCCAGCAACTTTGTCGAGCACATCCTGGCTGTGGCCGCATCCGTGCAGCAACTTGCCCGCATGGAGAGTCAGTTACAGTCCCAGGAAAAAATGCTGGAAAATCTGAGCAGTAACCCCTGGCTCGGCATGGCCCAATCCATGCAGGACACATCCATCATTCTGCAAGCCGGGGGGCGTTTTGCCGGTGGCAATCCCGATGCACGGATGGCGATCCATGAACCCCTGTCGTTTGGCAATGGAACCACAAACCCAGACAGCGGTACAATTGCAGTGTTACGCACCCAATGGAATCAGAACAATCGGGCCGAAGTTATTCAGAATCGGCTTTTGGAAAACCAGATTGTTTCCAATATGCCATCCGATTCACAGCAGATTGGTGGCATCGTGGTCGCTTCCAACGGTGCCCCCGGCTTGACGGCGGCCATTGAGGCCCACAATCAGTTGTTGGCGAATTTAAGCGTGCAGGTAGGCCGGATCATCGCCCTGAAAGTGGCCAAGAGTCGCCTGCGCGCACAACTTTCCGCAGAGGATCAGTCACGCCAGGCGTATCACGCCGCCGTGCGGCAATGGGTAATGCACGATTGGAATAATCCAATCCAGAGCCAGCCGGTTACGGATCCGTTTACGCATATGTATGGGAATTGATGTTGGATGGATCCAATGACGGTAAGGAATGAATGCGTTGCCATGGCGAATTCAACCAAAAACCAAGATTCAGGAGACTATTTTTATGCGATCAGAAAAACTGACAACCCACCGACTGCTAAAATTCATGCCAAGAAAACACATTCTGGCTCGGCCAATCTGGTATGCGGCCATTACGGTAAGCACCATGATCACGTTGGCGGTGCCCACGACCTCATGGGGCTTTGGGATTGTCTTTGATCCGGCGATTTATGCCAAAAATATCCAGCAGGTTCAGCAGGATATTCAGATGCTTCAGATTATGCAGCAGCAACTTCAGCAGGAAGAAATGATGCTGGCGAGCATCAATATCGACATATTTCCGCAATTGAACGCCTCCATGAACCAGTTGCAGGCCATCATTGAGCAACCGGCCTATCTGGCTGCCAATGTGCAGGCGGTTATCAGTACCGACTATCCGCTGAACTTTGCCAATTTATCTAATACCCAGATGCTGGCCCTGCAGCAGCAATGGCAGCAGAATCAGAGATCGGCTCTGATTGAGGATCGGCAGATACAAAACCAGATCGTGGCCCAGATGCCCGCCACTTCCAGTCAGGTGGGCCAGTTGGTCGCCGCCTCCAATTCCGCACCAGGTGCTACCAGTGCGATACAAGCGGGCAATCAGATTGTCGCGACGCTGGCGGGCCAGCTTCAGGAGTTGGAGGCTCTGGAAGCCAGTAACCAGAGAACCTCTGTGCAGAAGCAGGCCATTTACCAATCGCAGGCGGCTTATGCCGATCAGCAGCGGGCGGCGGTGATGCGGGACTGGAATAACCCGGTAACAACCCAACGAATTCCGATGCCGTTTGGTCAGCAATAAAAAAGATGTCTATGTAGAGCGGTCAACGTAAAGCTAAAGGTATTATATGCCAACCATCAATCTGATTCTGAACCAATACCTGCAAACCATCAATAGCGCCTTTGGTCTGATCCAGGGCCATGTGGTCTGGCTGCTGAATTTTCTAATTATTATGAATATCGTTTTGTCGGCGCTGCTCTGGGCCTTGTCGGAAGACCAGGTCATGGTCAAATTGGCGCGCAAAATCGTTTACATTGGATTCTTTGTTTGGCTGGTTCAGAATTGGCAGAGCCTTACCGATACGATTGCCCAATCGTTTATGTACCTTGGCTTTGAAGCGGGGGGAATAGGTTTTCCCCAAGTGTATCTGCTGAACCCCGGCAATATCGCCTATCGCGGCTTTACGGCCAGTTCCCCGATCATGGCGGAAATCGGCAATTTGTGCGGGCCAATCGGCTTTTTTAAGAACTTTCCGCAGATTGCACTGCTGACACTGGCGGTACTGGCCATTCTGGCGGCATTCTTTATTGTTGCCATTCAGGCTGTTGTCACGATTCTATCATTTAAACTCGGATCGTTGGCGGCCTTTGTACTGATTCCCTTTGGTGTACTTTCCAAGACTGCATTTATCGCCGAACGTCCCCTGGGTTGGGTGGTGTCATCCGGCGTCAGACTCATGGTATTAACCCTGGTGGCCGGAATCGGGGATCTGGCTTTTGGCCACCTGCATCTCAATCCCCAGTCTATTACGATCCGTTCGGCTCTGGACATTGCACTGGGAGCCATTGTGCTGATGGTGTTGGCGATTACCGCCACTCGATTAGCTGGTGATCTGGTCTCCGGCGGCCCGAGCCTGGGCGCTGCAAGCATGATCGGAGCCGCAGGCGGAGCCGGCGCGGTGGCTTTTGGCTCCAGTCAGGCCGTCTATGGCGGTGGAACCTTTTTGGCCGGTGGTGTGGTTGGGGCGTCACTGACATCGGTGCGTGCCGCATCGGCGATAAGTTCCAGTGGGAACACGGCCATAGCTGCCAGCAGTGGGTCTTTGCCAACAACCAAGGCCGGAACTTCATCGCCGACAACAGCATCACGCTCTTCACCCGGTACATCGCCAGCTTCATCTCCTTCTGATCATCTTCGTTCTGGTAGCCAGAAGATCAGTAATGGTATTGGCAAGATCGGCGGATCAGGCGGTGGCGGTGGAGCATTGAGTGCGGGCCGCAGCGGACTATCCGAGGAATAACCAGATGGCCGCGAAATGGTTGTTATTGGAAATGTAAAAAAATAGTGGATCCGTTTTTGGAATACTTTTTATAAATCAGCTTGCCAGTGAATGCATTTATTAAATGGAGTTTACGAATGGGATTTTCATTACACACCACCAGTTACGGTCAGAACAACAAGACCGATTACCAGACACCGTACAGTCAGGCGGCCAAAGCCTGGGATCAGCGGATCGGAACGGCCCGCCAGCAGGCGGCCCACTGGCGGATGGCGGCTCTGGGATGTCTGGGCTTGGCGATTCTTTCCACCAGCGCCCTGGTCTACATGAGCCTGACGCGTCAGGTGGCTGCGTACGTTGTGCCGGTGAATCGGGTGGGAATGCCGGGCCGTATTGAACTGGCCAATGGACTTTATAAACCCGATAGCGCTCAGATCGGCTACTTTGTCGGTCAGGTGGTGAGTTTGGTCCGGTCCCGTCCGTTGGACCCGGTGGTACTGCGCCATCAATGGCTGCAGGCCTATCATTTTTTTGCTGGCGACGCGGTGCGGGCCATGAATCAATATGCGGCTTCGCAAAGCCATGCGAACACCGAGGCCCGAACGGTTCATCTGGTCAGCATTCTCCAGCGCAGCCAGAGCACGTATCAGGTGCGCTGGATTGAGGCCACCTTCCGTCATGGCATTCTAAAGCGTTCGGTGCGTTACACCGGTCTATTTGAAATCAAGCTGATCCCGCCGCATAACGCCCATGCGGTATTTAATAATCCACTGGGGGTCTATATCACTCATTTTACCTGGAGCCGGGACTTTGATGCTCCGGTGCAAACGGGGCGATAGCTGGAAAGAGAGAACCAAGACATTGAAATTCAGATAACTGCTTTTTTAGGAAAGGATTTGTACATGAACTGGAACTCCAAAGCAAAAGGCTTCAAGAGTTTTGCAGGCTGGGGCCTGTTGGCGGCACTGGGCCTGTTGGCTGGATGCACTGCGCAAAAGCCGGATATTGTCGTTGGGCCGGATACACGTCTGGTGCCCGCCCATCTGGCTCCCAATCCGGTCCCGCCCAAGATGGTCGAGGTCAAGGTGCCGGTGCTTGAGCCACAATTGCTGCCCCTGCCGGTAACGATGGTCCGTAAAACCGAAGTCCAACATGCCGGCAATGATTTACAGAGTATTGCCAATGCGGTGACCAGGGCCACAAGAGAGCCGACACCCAAAGGATTTATTGATGCGGTGGAATACTATAACTATGCCCCGGGCGTGGTGTATACCGCCATCACCAGCCCCGGCTTTGTCACGACGATCGCACTTGCTCCAGGCGAAAAATTGGAAAGCTGCGCCGCCGGGGATACGACCCGCTGGATTGTGCAGGAAGTCCATGCCGGCTCGGGGCCGCAGCGTCAGACGCTGGTACTGGTCAAGCCGCGTTTACCGGATTTGAGCACCAACATGGTCATTACCACCAGCCAGAGAATTTATCAGATCGACCTAAAGAGCGTGGCCGCGGGGGTCTACCAGACCATGATCGCATGGCACTATCCATTTGGGGATCTGATCATGATTCGCCACACTTTGCAACGTGAGAACAGTCGCCGGGCGGCTATTTTGGGTGGGAACCTGCATCTATCCAAGATGAATTTCAATTATCTGATTCTTAAGCAGAAGGGCAAAACGCCGCCATGGACGCCGCTAAGGGCTTTTGACGATGGGACAAAGACCTTTATTGAGTTCCCACCGGAACTTGGCGTTACCGCAGCCCCGCCCCTGTTTGTGTTGGGGCGCAACGGGCGTGCTCAGATCGTCAACTACCGTATTGCAGGCAATTACTACATCGTGGATCAATTATTCAATGAGGCGGAACTGCGTCTGGGCGAAAGTCCGCAAACCATTGTGCGAATTGTGCGGGCCAAACCCAAATAACTTAATGTAATCCCGGAACCGCGCTCTTGGTTAAGAAAGAATGTTTTCAACATCACGACCAACGTAATGAGAGGAAAAGCTATGGATGAAACGACGAATAAAATCACACATGAAATCATTGAACCGCGCACTGGCGTGGAGGATATGCCGCTGGAAACCGGCCCCGGCGACACGGATGCGGGGGAATCCCCGTTGGATGCGCAGTCCACCACGACGGCACCACGGCCGGCTTCCGAGGCGCATCCAATAGTAAATGCCGAATCGCCGGTGGGTTCCGCCACCCCTTTGACAGGAGATATCAAATCGCCGATGCAAACTCAAAGGCACCCCAGTGATCTGGTAAATGATTCCACCGGAAATTCTCCAGATCAGATGCCAGACCCTTATCATCTGCCGCCTGAGAAACAAGACGGCCAGACGGTGCTGAGCATGCACACACCGCAACCCAGGGTGACGCGCTTAAAACCTAAGGCGGTTATGCTGATATTGCTGGCCGCCGCCGGCGCGGTGGGCACCGCACTGGTCATTGGCTTGGGCGGTGCGCCATCGGTCCGGCAGGTACAAAGAAGCAAGCCCTCTTCCAATAGTGCTGTGCAGCCGTCCAGCGAAATTGCCGACAACAATGCTCTTGTGAGCACGTTGCCGCAGACATACACCTGGCCACAAGCGAATAACCATGCCGCCGCTACGGTTCCAGGCCATACAACAACGACGGTCGGAAACTCACTTCGGTCTGCGGTGTCCCAATCCAAATCGACCACCGCACCGGAGAGGCAGCGATTGCGTGAATTAAAATCCCTGCAACGCCAGTGGCGTCAGGCGATGAATGCCCCGGTGGTTTTTGCCGGTATGGCGGACCAGGCATATCACAATGGCGGCACGGGAACGCCGCGGATGGCTAATCCATCCTCGCTGGGCGCAGGTAATGACCTGATCGCTTCTGGCGGAGTTATTCCACCGGGTATGCCAACACCCGATGGCCATTCAAGCTATGGCAATCAAGGTTCAGGAATTCAACAAGAGCATCGGGCTTTTTTGCAAAGAGCCGCTGCGATTCAGCCGTATCCGGCCCAACCATTGACGCCGCCGACATCCCCTTATGAAATCCAAGCTGGAACGGTCATTCCTGGCGCTCTGGTCACCGGTATTAATAGCGACCTGCCGGGTCAGATCATCGGTGTGGTTACCAAGAATGTCTTTGATTCTGTCACTGGCAAGTATCTGCTGATCCCCCAAGGATCGCGCTTGCTGGGGCGTTATAGCAGTGTCGTGGGCAATGGTGAAAACCGCATATTAATCGCCTGGCAACGCTTGATTTTACCCAATGGCAATTCCATCGTGCTCGATGCCATGCCGGGCACTGATCAGGAAGGCCAGTCGGGTCTGCATGATAAAGTCAATTACCACTTCAAAAAGCTCGCCGAAGCTGCGGCCTTAAGTACGGCGATTGCCTATGGCGGTAATCTGGCCATCAATCCCAACAGTACCAGCACCAATCAGGATGTGGTAGGCAACACCATCGCCCAGAACGCTTCCCAGATTGGCCAGCGAATTATCAACCGCCAATTGGATGTTCAGCCCACGATCACGATCCGGCCGGGCTGGCCGTTCCAAGTTCTGGCCAACAAGGACATGATTCTCAAGCCGTACCGGCCATGAAAATTGTGGACCAGCTTCAAAGCTGAAGAACCGATGTAGAAACAAGGATTTTGACAGAAAATTAACCCAGAAAAGGAGACTCAAAAATGAACGACATTGCCCTGCCCGCATTCCATGTAACAACGACAACCACCTGTAGCGTAAAACTGGATTACCGACTTGCACAGGATTTACTGGCGTATCGCCAGTTCTATAAGCAGGCTTACAACGCTGACGTGACCGAACCGGAATTGATTCGTGAAATGGCCCGGCGGTTTATGGAATCGGACCGAGAATTCCAGACATTTAAGAGTCAGCGGGTCACACGAACCGACCGCAAAGGACGAAGATCTCTCATTCCATCGGAAACGAAAATAGATGTTTCTCCTGCGGCCGTTGCGTCCTCGTTGACAAAGGGATTGACAAACTGACTGACAAACTGAATCGCGATCACGCCACGAAAACGATATTAGAGCAATATTGCCAATCGCCTTGATGAGGCGGGATATTCATTACGGCAGCCATAGGAGACTTATAACTTGGCCATAGGCCGGCAGTGGAAATGCCTGTTCGATGACAGTATCTGAGTCGATACCGGGCAGATTGTTGAGCCACGCAACCAAATCGATCGGCTGAGGTTCTGTTGGCACCGCCTCGCCCCGGAAAAAACACGCGGCGGCAGAGTTCCTCGGCAGGACGGTGCTATTGTCTATCCATAGTTCATGTTCACCGAATGAATCGCTTGCGCGCCACCAACGGATACGATTGTTCTCCGACAGAACGAAGACGTAGTAATCGTTCGATGTCTCAGCAAAGCGCAGAGCCGTAGCTGTGAGCGTCGTTCCGAAATAGCTGCATAGATCATCGATCACTGTCTTAGTGGGTCGCCGCCCGCCAGCCCGTTCGACGACTAAGTGTTCAGGCATGAGTAGTGAACACGCAAAGATGCTTGCTTCGATTTCTAACCGACTTGCCCCGTATCGGGCCAGCATGTCTTCGTCTGTACAAGCCAGCAACTGCGATTGATTCTTGTGCAGTTCCCAATGGCCGATTTCGTGTGCAATCGCGAACTTCCGACGCCCAGGCTCACGAATGCGGTCGCTGATCCTCGCAATGCCGATATCTCCGCTGCGCACCAGGCGAGCCGCGGAGGAATCAAGCTGGCCATCCATTACGAGCATGCCCCGCGCCATGGCAAGAGATTCTATCACCAGTTGTTTCGGCGACGTAAAACCGTAAAGCCGCCACAACTTTAGAGCTTCAGCAGCAGCAAGAGTCCTATTTAGCTTTGGGCACATTCTTATCCTTTTTGTCCTCGGTCTGGCGAAGCTTGGCAAGGCTCGTCAGGTCATCCATCAGTGATCGTAGGTCTTCCTCTGTCGCGGCCTTTTCCAGCTTGTGGTAGTGTGCTACTTGCTCAGGCCCGCTAAATGCACAACCAATAAATTCTTGCACGCCTTTACGCAAATCGGCAATCTTCGGACCAACTACGCCGCGGAGCTCAGCCATCATGGATTGTCGGGTCTCACGGGCCTGAGCCAACAGGCGTCGAGCTGTTCTTTGATCCATCATTTCCCTTAAGCGCAGGAATGCAGGCCGCATGTCTATTCCGGCCAACTGCAGCTCGGCGTCCACTTCAGTATCGCTAACCGCTTGGTCGCATGCATACAGCAGGTCAAATAGCCGGTCCCACACCTTGTTGTTATAAATGTGCAGGTCGTTCATGACGCTACCCTTTTTTTCGTCGGTTTGATACGAATATCCAGTTTGTCGAGCCTGCGGCGCAGTTTTTTCTTCTCATTATTTACGTGACTGACTGTCGTTCCCAGCACTACGGCAATCTCCTGCGGCTCCGTGATCTCGGCCTCCATGCACTCTATTAGCTTAATCAGAAATTCCTCTCCCTTCAGTTCCTTTATCGCAGCCTCGTGGAAACTGTTCCTCCATTCCTCATCCACCATCACCACGTGTGGGTTCGACTCCACGCCGGGAATCTCATAGGGGGCGAAGGTCTCTCCATTGCCCGCTTTGCGAACCAGCCGTCGCCCCTTGGTGTTGTCTACTGCTTCAACAAGGTGATTGATATCGCTGTCGATGATAGATCGAAGGAAACTTTCCAGCGTTTCATAGTTCGTGCGATTCCATAGGCGACTTCCGTCCATCGCCTTGCTGATGGCATCCAGAGCGAAGTCATATGGCTCATACCCGCCAGGAACGGAACCGCCGCGCATAACGTAAGCACCGCGCCACGTCAGACGACGCATTTTACAGAGAGCATGATGCGTCAATCGCTTGAGGAGCCGTTCCTGGTCTTCGTGACTGAGATCGAGGATATCTTTCAAGTTATCTTCCTCGGGCTGTTGCTTACATCCCTTTATGCCGCCCAGAACGTTCGTTTTGCCGCCAAGTATGAAAACCGATGACGACGGCGATTTAACTGGGCTGGTCGGCATAAAGACATGGGCGGCCATGTATGTGTTGGCACCCGCTCAATGCTGGTTCAACTTATGAACCGCCGCGACAATGACAACTCGGAATTAGCCGACGTCATTGAGGTATCACAGGAGGCTGGCCGAGAAACCAGCTTCATGACCATAAGATAGACGAATTCTCTAGGAGTGTCTATGACCGCATCAAGTTTTTCCGAAATGGCTGACTCGCTTGCGACGCCAAATATTATGCACCCGGCAATTGCCGCATACGCGGACGAAAACGTGAACCTTAAGCGGGAGAATGCTGAGAAATACCGCGAACAGGTTAACCGACTGCGCGACAAGCTTGACCGTTATGCGGCCGATCACCCCGACTACGGCCTCATCAAAACCCTTCTCTCTGGCAGCTTGGCCAAGGGCACTGCGCTCAAAACGCTAAATGATATTGACGTCGCGCTTTATGTAAGTGCAGGGATGACACCTGCCGCCGAACCCGAATTGCTCCAGTGGCTGGCGAATCGGCTGCGTGAAGCATACCCGCAGATGAAGCCTGATCAAATTGCACCCAACAAACATTCAGTTACGATCAATTTCGCTGTTAGCGGTCTCAATGTTGATGTGGTTCCCGTTCAGTACAAGGATGACCCAGATGACCGTGGCTACCTCTTCGCTCTTGACGGTGGAAAGCCTCTGCTTACCAGCATCCCGCTTCACCTTCAATTTATCCGCAAGCGGAAGGACAGACAGAAGATTCACTTCGCTCAGGTCGTGCGGCTCGTCAAGTGGTGGGTGTGGCAACAGAAGAGTCGCGACGCATCTTTCCGGATGAAGTCCTTTATGACAGAAATGATCGTGGCTCATCTTGCTGACAAAGGCGTAGATTTCAGCGACTATACGCTAGGGCTTGAAACGGTGTTCAGGTATATCATCAAGTCACAACTCAAGGCCCGAATCTTCTTCACCGACTATTATCCTGCGTCCAGACTGTCCGGTCCGACCGGAAGACCCATGGAAGTATTCGACCCAGTAAATGAGACTAATAATGTTGCAGCCATCTACGACGAATCGCATCGGCAAAAGATTGTCCATGCTGCACAGGAGGCCTTGGAGTCGATTTCCGAGGCTCGCTTTGCCACAACGCACTGCCGTGCAATCGACTGTTGGCAGAAGGTGTTGGGGCCATCATTTAGAGGATGATATTCAGTATGTCATACAGCTTCACGAAAAGTCATAGCTTCACAATCACCAATGCTCGGCACTTGGCGTCAAAGGTTGCGGCGGACATGTACCTTTGTGCCCAGTATTACGGCAACCCAACCGAGCAACGAATTCGCCAGTACGCTGAGGAACTTGCTCAATACCTGAATAACGGCTATCTCGCCGAGTACGAGTTCGGTTACAAGAAAGATGGGATTCGCATCGTCTCGTGGCGCTATAACATTGACGCATCCGGCGCGATCTCCACAGATGACAGCGCTGGCAAAGTCATAGCGTACGTCGACGTTTCCCGTTCCTCATTCTATAATTTCCTCATGAGTAATCGCGCATTTTCTGCTCTCTCTCCCGACGAGCAGGCCCAGTTTAAGGCCAGCCTGCCCCTCCAGCGTACTGTGGGCGATCCGCCTTCCGACGGCGACGGCTATTGGACAAGTGATCGCAAATATTTATCCGGCGGCCAGGGCCTCATCCGACAAACCTTTAGGTCATTGCCATGAACAGTGAACGTGCAGGGATCTTTGAAGAAGTCCGCGAGTTTCCGGACGCCGCTGCCGCGCGACGGTTTGCAGAACTCGTCGGACTTGATTCGATGAAAGCGCGCCTCCTTAAGGAGTCACGGCTGTTGCTGGACCACGAGAGTCTCTCTGCGTGGAGCCAGAGGTATCATCATCACAAGATCAAGATCGCCGACTTCTTCCGCGACCGACCGCCGTTGTTCATCTTCGCTGGCGACGTGGGTACGGGGAAGACAGCGCTTGCCGAGACCTTCGGTGATGCTATCGCGCGCGAGGCGAAGATCAGTGTCACGCTCTACGCAATGAGCTTGAACGCTCGCGGCACGGGCGCTGTGGGTGAGATGACAAGCCTTATTTCTGCGGCGTTTTGTGAGGTGCGCGATGCGGCAAAGCGGGCGGCGAGCCGCGACGGAAAACACCACTCCGGTGTGATCCTGCTCATTGACGAGGCCGACGCACTTGCGCAGTCCCGCGAATTGACACAGATGCACCACGAAGACCGCGCCGGCGTCAATGCGCTCATCCGCGGCGTGGACGATCTGGCCACCGGTGCTCTACCAGCGATCGTCATTATGTGCACCAATCGCCTAGGAGCTATCGACCCTGCTGTCCGACGTCGTGCAGCCGCAACTTTTAACTTTAATCGCCCTGGCGAAAAACAGCGCCACGCGATTCTTGACCCAGTTCTGGAAGAGGTGGGTTTCACGAAGGAGCAAATTCAGGAGATCGTGGGAATGACCGGTTCCACCAAAGACCGCGAATACGGATACACGTACTCGGATATCACACAGCGCATTCTACCAGGAATGCTCCTGGCGGCTTATCCCGTCAAGCCAATCACTTTCGACCTTACAAAAGAGGTCCTGGAGAACCATCCTCCAACGCCGCCGTTCAAACAAAATCCAAACGGAAATGAAGGGAACCGTCATGCCTGACAACAAGGTGCCTCTCAAAAAGCTATTTCTCCACTTGCAGGAGCAGATGGTGACCAAACTTAATACAAACCGAAATTGCATCCCTCATCAGGGCGTCAAGGGCGACGCTTCGGAGGAGTGCTGGCGAAGAATGCTCCGCGATTATCTTCCCAAGCGATATCGCGTCGAGAAGGCATTCGTCGTTGATTCACTCGATCAATGTAGCGACCAGATCGACATCGTTATCTTTGACCAGCAGTATTGCCCATTTCTCTTCAGCCAAGACAACGCGTACTACGTGCCCGCTGAAAGCGTATACGCGGTCATCGAAGCTAAGCAGGAGATTAATAAGGAAATGATTGAATATGCTGCTCAGAAAGCGGCGTCCGTGCGGCGGCTCAAGCGAACAAACGCAGTCTTTTCAACCGCCAGCGGCCCAATGAAGAAGGACAAGATATTTGATATTCCCGCTGGCATCGTTGCGCTCAACTGCCAATGGAATCCGCCCTTCGGAACTGCTTTTGACAGGGTAGTCAAGGAGATGGCAACGCGCGACAGTCACCGCGTCGACTTCGGATGCGCTATTCAAGCTGGTGCATTTGACATCACCCATGTAGCCTCCAACGGTCCGACGATTAATAAATCGCACCACGAAATTTCGCTCGTCACATTCTTTTGGACCCTCATTGCGAGACTCCAAGCTCAAGGGACAGCGCCCGCTATTGAAGTGCCTGAATACTTCAAAGCTCTTGGCTAATTTTATTCTTAGATACTGGACATCATGCGCGGATCAACCATGGTGAGGGCGATCCTCCCCTCAGTTCGACCTCGCGAATCTTACCTCACCGGATGAAAATACGGTGAATAAAATTTGTTTTACCACGTTAGCCCAACCTTCGCACTTTGACACTAAAAAAGGCTCTGGCGCTCAACCAGGGGCAAAAGTCTGTACCATAAACCCATGGTCCACTTAGTGGCTTGGTCCCTCCTGATCCGGTGCCTGGGCCGCTTTGGCATCGGGGTAAATCTTCGGTGGCGGCTGTTGCGGAAGCTCAAGGCCCAGCTTGGTTAATAGTAACTGCTGCTCCGGTGCCGGTTCGGTATAACGCGGCATCACCAGGCATCTTCCGTCGTTGACCGGAAGATGCACATCAATCATCTTTATACCCGCAAGTTGCTCCAGTACCGCCCGGGGCGTCAGGCCCGCAGCGTGTTGCCGCGTACGCATCTGTAAAGTGGCCATGAGTGCATAGCCCATGAAGGCCACAAAGATATGGGCCTCTACGCGCGACTGAACCTGATGATGAATGGGCCGAATATTCAAGTCGCTCTTGAGGCATTTGAAGGCAGCCTCTATTTGGGTCAGTTGGGTATATCTCTGCCAGAGCACTTCGGGATTCTCAGCCTTTAAACTGGTACGCAGAAGATAATGGCCATCAAGTCGTTCTGCCTCTTTGAACTTCTCAACGTGTAAACGGTAGTGGAATGTTTCCTTCGTTACCGGCTCGTGGGCTTGGGGAATAGTAATGGATACCAGAGCCGCAGCACGTCCGGCTTCGTGGCGCAACACGCCAATGCGTTGCAATAACTGATCACGCTTAGGCAGGCTTCTACGCAGGGCCAATAGTCCGCCAAACAGGCGTCTTAATTTCCTGCGACGAATGGCCATCTCCTTATCCTGACGCCCGGCGCTTCGGGCCAGAACCCACAGTTCCTGCGGGTCCTGCGAGAGCTTGACCTCCACGCCCTCGCGAACCTGCTTCCATGGCTTATCCAGAAGCTGTTGCTCAAGGGCACGTAATTTTCCCTTAGGTGTGCCAACGAGATAATCGATTTTCCGGCTCCGCATCTCCCCAAGCGTCTCTTCGGTGGGAATTCCCCGATCCATGACCCATACCCGCCGGGCCTGACCATAGAGGTCTTCAATGTTTTTCAAAAATGCTGACAGCGTGGTCTTATCCGAGGTATTGCCCGCCATGACCTCATAGGCCATCGGTAAACCGTCGGGGGTCACAATCAGGGCAATAACCACTTGCCGGCAATCCGGGCGGCCGTCACGGCTGTAGCCATGCTTGGCGATGGGAATCTCCTGACATGATCCTTCAAAGTACGTGCTGGTCAGGTCGTACAATAAAACATCAAACGAGACAGTGAAGAGATCCTTCCATCGTTGTTGCAGGTGCCGGAACAAATCCGAACGATGTTCCATGATGCGATCCAGACACCGATACAACCGATCCTTGGAGGCCACGGAAGCATCGACCTGCAGAAGCTCATCCATGGCACTGCCATTAAACCACTGCCGATGCAGCCGGAACTCGCTGCCTGGAGCGACGAGGCGATTGATGACCAGCAACGCCAGTACCTTCTGCCATTGCACACCTGATCGCCCGTCAGCCTTCAGACGCGAATGCCAGAACTGATCCAACTGCAGTTCCCGCCACAATTCGCAACCCAGCCAGCAGTCGCCATAACTTCGCGGGCGATGCAGCTTGATTTGATTCAAACGAATGGCCACACTGTCGAGTTGCTCCGGCGGTACCACTTCAGGCGTGGCAAACAGCGTCATGCTTTGCGTTTGATTGCCAATCGGATCAAAGACCTGCAAAGCTCTGCGCCAGGACTCTTCCTGAGCGCTGGTAAGTTCACCGAGATAAATCACCTGCCGCTGTACCCACTGGCCCAAAGCGCTGCGCTGCTTTTCCATCACCCGATGATAGGTGTGTGTTTTACCGTTCTTCTCGCGATCAGTGGCACTGATAAACATGTGTACCAATATCGCAAAAGGCGGAAAAAATTGATACAGCCGGCCGCAAAAGTAGGTCTGTACCGGACGGGTTTTGAAAAAAAATACCGCCTGGCGCTACCGCCACGGCCATTTAAATATTTTTTCAGCCCCAAAAACCACCCAAAGTGCGAAGGTTGGGTTAGCAGTAGTTTACGTACCGACGCAATCTGACGGAGGCGAATCGGTCCATAATACCGGCTGTCAAAACTGTTCCAGATCCGGCTGGAATAAACAAAATATTTATGCGGCCCAAGTACACAATCCGCCCGCCAGTGCGGCAGTAATCGGCCTTTTTCATCGTGGGTATAGATTCGAGCGATCTTCCGGCCATTAATATAAAGCCAACGGCCCAAGGTATTGACCCAATCACCCGGGCCGGCGGCAATGGGCTTAAGGATATACCAGTTCCGGCCAGTGTGGCCGGTTCGTTCTTCGATATAAGGCCACCCTCTGGCTGGGATCCGGAAGTCTATGATTCGCCCCACGGCTGGCTTTTCATCTACGCTTAGATAAATTCCTGGTGCCACGCTGGGTGACGTATTGATAACAAGCTGCCGATTTGCCAGCAGCAAAGACGTTGCTATCAGCAGACTCAACAGCACCAGAGACCACAATAGCCTTCGATTGCACATATCAGTTCAGACTCCACTGCGGCCAGTTCCCGGTTTTGCCGCTGAACCTTTGTGAAAGCTCAATGTGATGCCCCATCATCTGAAATAACACCGAGGGCCACTTGTGCGGTTCACTGCCGGAATCGCGAATCTGATCCAGCAACAACAGAAAACGGTCTATGACGCCGTCACTTCCGGCGGGTCCTTCCTGCTGAAGCATGGTATGGACCAATACCTTGGCGGAAATATCCGGCATACGTGTACCGAGCTTGCTGGTCTCCAGCGCTTCTAGAACCGCCAGCATGCGGTGCTGCTGGCCTTCATAGCGGCGATTCCACCAGACCACACCAAATAGTTGCGTGGGCAGGAAGTCATGAACCATTTCGGTATATCCAGCCCGCTGGACCTGCCGCTGCTGGATGGGACTACCAAAACAGAGCCGGCAGATGCGTTTGCCCGGCTGGTCGTAGGCAAACAATTGGGTGGGGGCTTGCAGTTTCATAAAGAAAACACTCCTTGAAGAATGACAAAATGCAACTCGCCAGATGGCGCTCTCCGGCTGGCTTGCAATGAAATTAAAGTTCTTGCTCCGCAGGAAGACTTTGCCCATACACGCTTCATGCGGCGGATTTATTAGTGGTATTTCCCCGTACCTTGGGAATATTGATCCCATGCTGTCGGCAAATATGCTTAAGCGTGGAATAATGAACACCCGCCTGGCGGCAGAAATCCCCTGCGGATAGTCCCTCGCCAAAGCGTTTGGCGGCCAGTTGAGCGATCTGATCCCGTTGCACATCAGTAAGACGGCGATAAGCACTTTTAGGCATGATGATTACTCCTTCTGCATGATCCATACACTTTTCAAAAGCACCCGCATAAATCGGGCTCAACCAAATTCAGCCCCATGCACCGGGACTCCATATACCAAACAGAATACGAACAACTGATACACTGTCAAGCTATTTTATTACATACATTATTACAATCTATTTGACACAGCTTCTTATTTGTGATTAAATATCACGTATGCCTGCATTTGGTGACATCTTAAAAGAATTGCGGCGTAAGGCTGGTTGGAACCAGGAGTACCTTGCCGACAAGGTGGGTATATCTCGCGAACAGATTGCCCGACTGGAATTGCAACGCAACATGCCCCAGCCCGGCACGTATCGGCGTATTGCCGAATCATTTGGCTTAACTCTCGATGAACTCGACCGG
Organism: Planctomycetota bacterium; assembly: GCA_021805985.1. Classification (GTDB taxonomy): domain Bacteria; phylum Planctomycetota; class Phycisphaerae; order WQYP01; family WQYP01; genus JAMDCX01. The sequence continues at coordinate 28,038 of JAJZDN010000053.1, forward strand.
CTCTGGCGAGCTTCACGCATCGAGCAGTACCGTGGAACGCTGGAACGCAAAGCACCGGTAATTAACAAGGTTCCAGCAGGCCACGCCCAGGACTATTGCGATCTGGGACTGGATAACGGCATTGGCTATGATTATGTCTCTACCGTCGGCACAGGTATAGATGATCCCCTGGTCTTTGCCTTTGAAGTGGTGGGCGATTCCATGCTCCCGGCCTTTGCGCCAGGAGAACTCTGTCTCTGTTCACCCAATACGCCCATTGAAGATGGGGATGCGGTATATGTACGCTTCAGTTCCGAACGTGACAACGAATGCACCTTCAAACGTGTCTACGATCTCCAAGATGGCCGGGTGGAATTGCGAGCGGACAATACAATCTACAAACCCCTGATCGTGTCCAAGGAACACATTGTGCGTATGAGTTTTGTGGCGGCTAAAATCACACGCTTTGATCGCAAAAAGCGCGGTGCATACTAACTCTCTCCCTCTCTGGCACCTGCTTTCCTTCCATTTTTCCACTACGTTGACCAGACCGCAGGTAACGTAGCTCACTGAAGTTTTGAATTGTTCAATGGTGCCAGTAGCACCCAAGGCGTTCGTGAGTAGTTCTAATGTGAATATCGCGCTTGCGTCATGTGCAGAACAGGCCGAATCGGGTGGAGGATATGGCTTACGGTTCAGTCGAATTGCCGAATCGTTTGCGGTGCCGCAGCGCCAGGTTGCTGCGGGTGGCAGCGTCACCTTCCAGCCAGTGCAGAATCAGAGCTTCCAGCACCAGCTTGGGATTGGCCAGATGCCGGGCACAATCTTCTTCAAACGCCTCAAAGAGTTCGGTGTTGAAACGATAGGTGCGTTGCACGGTCAGGGGTTTGCCAGCAGGCGCTTTGGTCTTGATGTGTTTCTTAGCCATAAGGACCTTATTGTACGTGACGGGCTTATGGGCTGCAAGTATAAATCCTCCATATTATACCATTGACTTTGTTGATGACATTGACTGTGTAGGAGGGGACTTCATAATCCAGTCCATGGCCGGAGGAGATCTGGCACCTGAAGTTCTATTGAAAAAAGGAGTCGATCATGATCGATCTAAACAGCGAAGACCTGGTACCCATTGGCCAAGTGCCTGCCTTGCTGCCGTCCCGGCTCAATGGCCGCAGGATTCACATCAGTGCTGTGTACCGCTGGGTACAACGCGGCGCGCGGGGGCGGCGATTGGAGGCTTTGCAAATTGGCGGCACCACCTACACCAGCCGGGAGGCCTTACAGCGCTTTGCCGCCGACAGAGGGAGTGAACCCGTGACGATGCCGGTCACCAGCGCCCGGCGTCAACGGCAGATTGAGGCAGCCAATCGGAGAATCGCTGAAATTCTCAAACACAGCCGGCCCGAAGACAATTGAACGGCAAGCAACTTGGACACGTTACGCGCTATGGGTGCGCGTGCCATGCGTTGGCATCGCCCCTCCAGTGGACATTGCACATACGGGCATGCTTAGAATCAGTATTCAATGTGCTCACCAAAGCTTGACGTTGAGCATTACGGATAATGTACAGCATTCACATCGTCTTCCCGACTTGCCAGTTGCAAATATTGCATTGATCGGTTGCTTTCGGCATTACCGGCGTCAACCTACCTTGGCGATAATATCCGCCGCCTTCTGGCGGTCCTGTTCGGCATAAATCTCTGTAACTGCCACCGATTTATGGCCCAGAATCAATCGGGCGGCCTCAATGCCGAATTGCTTGCGCAGATAAGTTGCGGCATTATGCCGCAACTGATGTGGATGCCAATGGTGGGCTTTCTTCCAGGCCTTGAATTCGACAAGTTCTTCTGCGGTCAATTGCCCAGCCTTGCGTCCAATAAGCTTTGGCCATGGAAAGGCTCGGTCACTGGCATAATTAATTGCCCGCCCATAGCTGTTGACATCATATAAGAACCCGGGTTTGCGCTTGGGATGATCAGAGCAATGCGTACCAGGGCAATTGCCACAGGAAAGAGGCGTTTTGCGCGCTGCGGAAAGTTTATCCCGCCGTTCCCGATCAGCCTCCATGGGACTGAACAAATACACGTCATCATCCCGATTCAGAAAGGGCATGATAACCTTCTGGGCCTGTGGTCCAAGGTAAATGCACCGTTCAATACCATGATGTTCGGTTTTGTGCGATTCGGGACGGTATATCCACACTGCTGCGGTCATATCAATATCCCCACGTCGCATCTGAATGACTTCTCCAGGACGCATGGCGGTAAGAAGTTGAAGCTGAATCATCGCCCAGACCTGTCGTGATACGTATGGTTCAATGGCTTGAACCAATGCTTCTGAAACCGGCTTGACTGGATCGGATTCCCGAACATTGCAACGGCCGCGTTTGAGGGGAGCCACAGCCCGCAATGCCTCCAAGGTGCTGGACTTGACGAGTTCATTTTCCACACCCCATTTGAAGATGCGACGAATACGATTGATTCGACGGTTAACAAGGGACCGGCACAACCCCTGATCGACCATATATCGTCGAACTGCTTTGAGATATGTGGGACCGAAACTGTCCACCATCGTTGTGCCATAAACGTCCACCATAGGTTTGAAGGAATATTTCAAAGCCTGCAGTTCGCGCGTAGGTTGGCCATTTTTCACATAATAACCGAGGGCGAAGTCCCAGTATGCCGTGACCAGTTCATTGATCACGATGGAAGAGATATTTTGATCACCTGGTGGCCGGGCCGCAGTCCTCCGTCTGTTATTGACAAGCCACTCCTGGATCAGCCGGTCATATTCCGTGCGGCTCTCCGGCGAATTGAACTCGCCCAGATAATAATCTCGGCCACCCAGTGTCACCACCGCCTGGTATGAAGCGCGATGCAATCGGTAGGAAGGAAGTTGATGGGTCAATCGAGGCATATACGGCTCCTTTGGTCAGAGCCAAAACGGTATATACCGTTTTGGCAGGGACTCATGAGCCGCATTCCCCGACACAGGGAAGTTCGCTAAATATAGCGATCAGCAACACTTGTGTTCACTGCGCCCGGCGGGAGTCGAACCTGCAACCTTCGGCTTCGGAGGCCGACGCTCTATCCAATTGAGCTACGAGCGCGAATCATTCTTTAAATTTTAACACATTACGCGGC
>JAJZDN010000161.1 GCA_021805985.1 Planctomycetota bacterium
TTCATGATGCAACTCCTCAAGCAGGAAAGCTTCACGCTTTCCTGTCCGAGTTACACGCACCACGCGGCACAAAGTGTCAGAAAAAAATCTGAAACCGCGGCCCTGGGAGTTATCGGCCGGCTTTCAGTTGCCGCTCGGCTTCAGTCCAGTCCGAGGTGGCATCGCCGGGGCCAAATCCACGCTTCAGGTAAATCTGATACGCCCGTTCCGCAATCTGTTCATAGGTTACTGGGACTTTCACAGCGGAAACGCTCCCCTTGGCGGACAACGTACCGCTGCCCTTGGATTCTGATCGGGCGACCGGGGTCGGGGCGGCAACCGTCGCGGCAGTGGGTACTTTAACCGGAGCAACTGCCGACGTTTTTGTTTTGCGAATAACCATAATATAAACTCCTGTAACAGCGGCTTGAATCAAACAAGCCAAAAACCAATTCGTCGTCCATGACCGTCATGGGCGTATGCTTTTCAGCACCTAGGCCCTCATGTAAGCCCCTCATAAGCCCCCCTCGCAGGTCTCAATTCCCCCTTGACTGCACGCTGGCAGTTTGCAGCCTCCGAAAAGCCGAAAAACAATATTTTTCGGCTCGTGCTTTACTAACTGCGATATCCGTTGTATGAATTTATAGGGCGTAAGTCAAGCGACTTACCGGTTGTGGTCGATAAACATCAGGAACCGCCCACCGTATCGGCCGGCGATGTTCGGGCAGGAGCTATAGCAGACGGGGTTAAAAAAACGTCAAAATGGCCTGTTTTTCAAGGCTTTTGGCGGGAAGGCTATAGTGGGAGTTGCATTGCACTCCGGCCAGTTGGTCGGGAAATATTCCCGGCTAACTGGAGAAATTAGAAGATTTCCGCCTTGGGGTGGAAAGTGGTTAGTATTTTACCAGCGCAGCAATAGCAAAGGGAAAACAACGTATGGCGCGTGCACCAAAATTCGGACGCACCTTTGCCCGTCGCCCGGGGTTTTCCTTTCGTTCACGCACACGATTCAAGCTGCCCAAAAGACCGGCACCGCGGATTTCCAAAACACCCGGCACCGCAACTCGGATGATGGGCAGTGGAACCTGGCTTAGTGTGGTGCTCTCGGTTCTGGTGCATGTGCTGCTATTGTTTACTTTTGTCCTGGCGATTCGCCTGTTGATCAAAGTTCCACCGCCGCCGCCCCTGCCACTAATTGTTCCGCAATCTTTTCTATCCGGCAACCAACTTTCACATCCGGATAAGGTGACGGCGGCACCTACGCGGGCATCCGCCCTTAAGCGCTTTCTTTGCACGCGTATCGCACGCAATTCCGTCTCACCGACAGCGCTTAACGCCATGCTTAATGGCACTGCGGCCAATGAACATCTCTTTGCTATAAGTCTTGGACAAGGCGGTGAACTTGCTTCCAATAACGGCTCCATGGGAGCCATGGGCGTGCCGGGAAAAACCATCGGCGGCATGCCGGCGGTATCTTTCTTCGGCGTGCAAACCCGGGCCAAGCGCGTGGTTTTCCTGGTGGATCACGGCGGGCGAATGGTCGGGCATCTTTATTTGCTCAGGCGGGAAGTGCAGCGATCCATCCGACATTTACTGCCCTTCCAGAGATTTGCGGTAATTAAAATTTCCGCCAAGTACAAAATTTTAGGCCCCGACAAACTCCTGCGGGCTTCGCCGGCCAACCGCGCCCTGGTGCTGCCGCAGGTTCATAACATCATTGCGGAAAATAAAGACATGGGAGAGTTACAGCCATTTCTCCGACCCTTTAAAGCCGCTTGGGCGATGCATCCGCAGGTCATATTTTTTCTTACCGATGGCTATGTAGACCCGCGATTAATTACGGATATTGGCGATTTGAACAGCCAATATCCCATACGTGTATATACGTTTACGTTTATGGGTGATAATAAAAGGCATCAGGAAAACCTGCGAAAGATCGCCGCCGAAACCGGCGGAAAATTCTTATATTTATCCAAGCGCATCCTGGAACGCGAGCGTTCATCCGCTACGCCATAAAAGGGTATCAGGCAGGTTCTTTGAGTTGATCGGATTTGGGTAAATCTTTCAGGCTGGATAACCCAAATACTTCCAGAAAATGTTTGGATGTACCATAGAGCATGGGCCTTCCGACATCCTCCGCCCGGCCCACAATTTTGACCAGATTGTATTCCATGAGCGTGCGGATCACTTCGCCACAGGCCACGCCACGAATGGCTTCAACATCCACGCGTAAGATCGGCTGCTTGTAGGCGATGATGGCCAGTGTTTCCAAGGCGGCGGGAGTCAGGCGGCCTTCGTCACGCTTGCGCATTAAGCGTTGAATGTACTGGGCGTACTGCGGCAACGTCAATATCTGGTAGCCGCCGGCCCGCTCTTCAATTCTGAACGCCGCTTCACGTTGATTGTAAAGCTCATTTAATTCTTCAACTGCCGCTTTGATCGTCCGCGCGGAATCCAAACCCAGCGTCTGGGCGATTTTAGCGGCGGATAACGGCACATCACTGGCAAACAGCAGAGCCTCGAGCACTTGTCGCAACGGCATGGGTTCTGTAGAGGATGGTTCCTCAAGCGATACGCCATCATTTACGACAGGCTCCGCCGTCGCGCTTTCGCCTTCGGCCGATACCTGTTCCATAGAAGCCGACGGATTATCTTCCGCGGACGGCATGGCGGTTACCTCCGAAGACGTCGGTTCTGCCGGCTGGTCCAGCGGTTCTTGTGAAGCGAATGTTGGGTCAGCAACTGTATTCATGCCCAAGAATTTACATCCGGCGGCACGCCGAGTAAAGCGCGGGACCGATTTACATCACAGTTGTGCCATCGGGCACCTCGTTATCAAACCGTTGCCGAAAAAGTTTGGAACCGCTCCAAGACTTCCATCAGCGTGGCAGAAGAATTCTAGGCGCGCATAATTGGAAAGTTTTACGGCATCCGAAATAGCGATAATGCGACGGTAAACCATTGGTCACGGCTACCGAGTGAGGATACGGCGACTGCCCGCGCGGCCACCCCGTAGGTATAATCCGCGCTATGGATGAGTTGAACATATCAGACCCGCGGAAGATGGCTGCGGAAGTGGTGCGGATATTGCAGGCCTCGGGTTTTGAGGCTTATTTTGCCGGCGGATGCGTGCGCGATCAGATCATGGGAAATACGCCGGAAGATTATGATATCGCCACGTCCGCCCGCCCGGAACAGGTCATGAAACTTTTCCCCCGCAGCATGCACGTTGGTGCGGCCTTTGGTGTGGTGATGGTGCGCCATGGTAACCGCCCTATGGAGGTAGCCACATTCCGCACGGACGGCGTTTATTCAGATGGCCGTCGGCCTGATACGGTTCATTTTACGACCGCTGAGCATGATGCTCAAAGACGTGATTTTACCTGCAATGGATTATTTCTTGATCCCACGTCCGAGAAGCTCATTGATTACGTGGGCGGGCAGGCGGATATTCGCGCTGGGATTCTCCGGGCCATCGGCGAGCCGGCCCACAGATTCCGTGAAGATCACCTGCGGATGATGCGGGCGATCCGGTTTGCGGCGCGTCTGAGCTTTTCCATTGAACCGGCGACATGGGCAGCCATCGTTACCCATGCCGGCAAGCTTTCGGAAATTAGCCGCGAACGCATCGGATTGGAGCTGCGCAAAATGCTCATTGCCCTTCAGCGGCATAGCGCGGTGCGGATGCTGGCCAGCAGCGGATTGCTGCAAACCTTCTGGCCGCAATCTGGGACGATCAATAAGACGGACACAAGATTGCCCCGACTCGCGGCGCTACCTGAAAAAGCGTCTTTTCCCCTGGCCTTGGCCGCCATGGTTTTAGACCTTATTGGCGGCCACAAGCATGACGCCGCAGCGTTGGGCCGACAAACCAAAGCATTGCGGACAAATCTGGTACTAAGCTCGGAAGAAACGCAATGGACGCAATGGCTTTTAACCAATTTGCCGAAAATTGCCCAATGGCGCACGCTGCGATTAGCCTCCTTTAAGCGCCTGCTAGCCCATACCTGGTCAGCGGATCTGCTGGCACTTTACGCCACGGAACAGCAGGAGGATGAACTCCGGGGATTAACGGAATATATTACTGAACTGAAAAAAAAGCCCCTGGCACCGGATCGATTCGTCAATGGCAGCGATTTAATTGCCATGGGCGTAAAACCCGGACCGCGATTTAAGCGATGGCTCGAAGAACTCTATGATCGCCAATTAGAGGATAACTTTACTGATCGATCCAGTGCGCTAAGGGCGGCGGAAGAGTTAATTCATGGGCGATGAGGGCGCTGGGGGATTGGTCGGTGGGAAAGGGGCACTCCGCGCCCCACTTTCCAGTTCACAACCGCAATGGCGGAAAGCGCAATAACAAATAAAATCAGCACGACCAGAATACAGGCTGATTTAGCAGCCGGTGGCTTTGCGGGTAGTAAAATGTCTGCGTCTGGCATATTTGCTCCAAATGCCGCGCAGGCCGCGGTTGATGGATAGTTTAATACAACAGCGAGGCAGTTCAAATTTTCGTAACCGTTCACCGTATTTGCAGAAGTCTTGACAATGCGGGCCAAGGATTCTACTATTTCCCTTGACAATTGAATAAGGCTCTTATCAAGAGTGCCTGAGGGACGGGCCCGTTGACGGCACAGCAACCCATCTTCACGCCTTTTATGGTGTAAGAAGCGGGTGCTAATTCCCTCCCGCTTGCCGGAATTTCCGGTGAACTTGGGGATAGATAAGCGGATCAGCGTCTCTTTGATATATCGCGCGGCCTCTTATCGGGAATCAGCACCCTTAAACAGTGCATCCTGATAAGAGGCCGCGTTATTTTCCGGATCAATCACCATGCTGGTGTAGCCGGGCGGAGGTTGTAAATGTCGTATGTGCTGGGACTCAAGTGCCGAGAATGCGGGGAGAAATACCCGCAAAAAGGCGTGCATGTGTGCGAAGTCTGCTTTGGGCCGCTGGAGGTTCAATATGATTACGCCGCCATGCGCGGCAAAGTGACGCGCGAATCCATTGAAAGCAAACCACGGAATTTATGGCGCTACCAGGATTTACTACCGATCAATGGTGAGCCTAAGGCCGGGTTGTCTTCCGGGTGGACGCCTTTGCGTCGGGCTCATAACTTGGAAAAGGTGCTGGGCGTTAAAGAATTATATATCAAAGATGACTCGGCCAATTATCCCACCTGGAGCTATAAAGAGCGCGTGGTATCGGTGGCGATTACTAAAGCCATGGAACTCGGTTATGACACCGTGGGCTGCGCCAGCACCGGCAATTTAGCCAACAGTGTG
>JAJZDN010000162.1 GCA_021805985.1 Planctomycetota bacterium
GTACGGAGAGCACGGTTGTGGAGTATCTGGCGGAGTATATCACCATTGAAAAGCCCGCGTCCATCGCCGCATGGGTGCCGGACGCCACATTGCGACGCGTTGCGGATGCCTGTCAGCAGCATGGCATGGACCGCTTAAAACCCATTTTTGTGGCTCTTGATCAGACCGTTTCTTATGATTACATCCGGTTGGTCGTAACCTATTTGCACATGAATCGGTGAATTCCCTATTGCCGATTCAGCAAGTCCCTTATATCACACGGACCTGCAAAATAGTATGCTTTTGCTTGTCCTCACGGTTAGGCATTTGAGCCTTACTGTGATTGTTATAAGGAGTCCGCTGTGACAGTACTTGCCGCAAAAAAAGTGAACGATGCCGGTTCCAGCCATGTTCGGCGGCCCTTGCAGCCGCTGTTGAATCCTCAGAATATTGCGGTCATCGGTGCCACGGAAACGCCCGGTTCAGTGGGCCGCACGCTGCTGTGGAATTTAATTTCATCGCCATTCGGGGGAACGGTTTTCCCGGTGAATCTTAAACGCCCCAGCGTGTTGGGAATTAAAGCTTATCCAACCATTCATGACGTGCCGGAACGTGTTGATCTGGCCATTATCTGCACGCCCGCCCAAACCGTGCCGGATTTGGTTGAACAATGCGGAATCGCGGGCATTCCAGGAGCGATCATTATTTCCGCGGGTTTCAAGGAACTCGGCGCTCCCGGCGTTGCCTTGGAACAGCAAATTGCCGTGCATGCCCGGCGCTATTCCATGCGCATCATCGGGCCAAATTGTCTGGGCGTGCAAAATCCCCTGATCGGCTTAAACGCCTCATTTGCGCATGGCATCGCCCGTCCCGGCTCCATCGCATTTTTATCACAGTCCGGCGCGCTGCTGACCGCCATTCTGGATTGGTCATTGCGCGAACAGATTGGCTTTAGCTCCTTTGTGTCATTGGGGTCTATGTTGGATGTCGGTTTTGGGGATCTTATTGACCATCTCGGCGATGATCCACGCACCAGAGCCATCTTGATTTATATGGAAAGCATCGGCAACCCCCGCCAATTTATTTCCGCCGCGCGCGAAGTGGCTTTGACCAAACCCATCATTGTCATCAAAGCTGGGCGCACCGCCGCCGCGGCTGCCGCGGCCGCAAGCCACACCGGTTCCATGACCGGCTCAGATGAAGTGCTGGATGCGGTATTCCGTCGCGTGGGTGTGCAACGCGTCAATGAAATCAGCGAGTTGTTTGATTTAGCTGAAGTTCTGGCCCATCAATCCCGGCCCAAAGGCCGCCATCTGACCATTCTCACCAATGCCGGCGGTCCCGGCGTGCTGGCGACGGACGCACTCATTCAGGGGGGTGGCGAATTGACCAAACTTTCTGAACCAGCGATGAAGGAACTCAACGCGCTGCTGCCGGGACCATGGTCGCATGGTAACCCTGTGGATATTCTGGGCGATGCCTCGCCCGAGCGTTACGCCAAGTCCCTGGAAATCGCCGCGCGCGATCCCAATGCCGACGGTATGCTGGTAATCCTCACGCCGCAGGATATGACCGATGCCACCCGCTCCGCCGAAGCCTTGATTACCGCCGCCCAGGCCCAGTCCAAGCCGGTGCTGGCAAGCTGGATGGGCGGCCCGATGGTGCGAGCCGGCGAAGAAATTCTTAACCGCGCGGGCATTCCCACCTTCGCCTACCCGGATGCCGCCGCCACCGCGTTTAACTATCTCTGGCAGTATGATCGCACCCTTAAAGCGCTCTATCAAACTCCCCGGTCCGGCGGCGAAAAGTCTCTGGATTCGCAAAGCCGCATGAGCATTGAAGCGATATTTTCTGACGCCCAAGCCGAACAGCGCACCACGTTAACTGAGCCGGAATCCAAGCGACTGCTGGAAGCTTACGGCATTCCCGTTACGCCCACCCTGATCGCTGCCACTTCCCAGGAGGCGGTGGCGGCTGCGGAAAAAATCGGCTATCCCGTAGTGGTAAAAGTATTCTCCAAAACCATTTCCCATAAAACCGATGTCGGCGGCGTACTACTGAATCTGACCACGGCGGCTGCGGTGAAACAGGCATTTGAAAAAATTCAGATCTCGGTCACCGCCCGCGCCAGCGCCGCACAATTTCAGGGCGTTACCGTCCAACCGATGGTCCGCTTCACGGATGCTTATGAATTAATTCTCGGGTCTTCCATTGACGCACAATTCGGCCCGGTGCTTTTGTTCGGTGCCGGCGGCCAAATGGTTGAATTATTCCGCGACCGCGCATTGGGGTTGCCGCCGCTGAATTCCACCTTGGCCCGGCAGATGATTAACCAGACGAAAATCAGCAAGGCTCTGACAGGCATTCGCGGCCGGGCGGCGGTGGATGTTACCGAGCTGGAGCGCATTCTGGTGCGGTTCAGCATGCTGGTGATTGAAAATCCGCGCATCAAGGAAATTGATATCAATCCTCTGCTGGTCAGTGCGGATAAGTTGATCGCGCTGGATGCCCGTGTGATATTGCATGGCGCTGATGTCGCTGATTCGGCATTGCCGCGCCCGGCGATTCGCCCGTATCCCACGCAATACGTTCACACGGTGATTACCGACGATGGCCAGTCCATACTTCTGCGGCCCATTATGCCGCAGGATGAGCCTCTGATGATTCAGTTCCATCATTCGTTATCCAATGAAACGGTGCGTCATCGTTTTTACAACATCATGAAATTGGAGGATCGCATTTCCCACGAGCGACTGGTACGCGTGTGCATGAATGATTACGACCGGGAAATTGCCCTGGTGGCCCAAAACACACGACCGGATGGTATAGCGGAAATTGTCGGTGTAAGTCGCCTGTCAAAAATCCGCGGCACACCCGAAGCGGAAGCGGCGGTGATTGTATCGGACGTATGGCAAAACCGGGGCATCGGCACAGCACTGTTGGAAGAGGCGATCAAAATTGCCCGCATGGAAGGCGTATCGCGCGTCTTCGCCTCCGCGTTACCGGAAAACATGGAAATCCAACACCTGCTGGCCGGCAAACTGGGCTTTAAAGTAACATCCGATGTCCAGTCCCCCATTATTCACTTTGAACTTAATCTATCCGGAGTGTGAATCAGCTTCTCCCAGGCCGTGCCAGCGATAACCGCACATCCCCGTTGCGTCATGCGACTGAACGCTGGGCGCGGCGGTGGGTGCGTCGGCGGGCCGCCTCCACCTGCCATTGGGTGTATCACACGCTACGGTGGTGGCAGCAATGGCGGGAACGCCAGCCGGTCGGGCAATCGCCGTGCGGTAGCGTGCCCCGTGGTTGCTGAAATGTTTATTGACATCGGGGAAGATACCGGATAAAAACCATGCACGTTAATCAACAGTTGGAACGGTGGCCGCTATGAGCACAAGGTCGGAAAATGCCTCGGAAGCAGTTTTAAAAAACCTTGATCAGTTGATCCCCACGCTCGAGGCGTTGTACAAACAAGTCCATGCGCATCCGGAACTCTCCATGCAAGAAACACAGACAGCCCATTTGGCCGCTGAACGACTGCGCGCCGCGGGCTACGATGTGACGACGGGGATCGGTCAGACCGGCGTTGTCGGTCTATTGCGCAACGGCGATGGTCCGACTGTGATGCTCCGTGCCGACATGGACGCTCTGCCCGTGGAGGAGGCGACGGGCTTGGACTATGCCAGCAAGGTCACGGCCAAGGATCAGACGGGACAGATTGTGCCGGTCGGGCACATGTGTGGTCATGACATGCACGTCGCATGGCTGGCAGGAGCGGCTACCCTGTTCGCGCAGCAACGTGATGCGTGGAAAGGAACCCTCATTGTGGTGTTCCAACCTGGTGAAGAGACCGCGCAAGGTGCGCAGGCCATGATTAACGACGGCCTGCTCAAACGCTTTCCCAAGCCAGTGGTTGTTCTCGGTCAGCATGTCATGGTCGGGCCAGCGGGAACGGTTGCCGGAAGCGCCGGTCCTATCACATCGGCGGCTGATAGTTTGCAAATTCGCCTTTTCGGCCGCGGTGCTCATGGCTCAATGCCGCAGGCCAGTATCGATCCTGTAGTGATGGCGGCAGCGACTGTCATGCGCCTGCAAACGATTGTTTCGCGCGAAGTCGCCGCCGCTGAAGCGGCCGTAGTCACTATTGGCGTACTGCAGGCGGGAACCAAGGAGAACGTTATCCCTGATGAAGCCGTGATCAAGCTGAATGTTCGCACATTTGATGAAGCTGTGCGCAGTCGCGTGCTTTCCGCGATTGAGCGCATTGTCAACGCTGAGGCAGCGGCGTCAGGCGCGCCCAGAGCACCGGAAATAACGCCGCTGGACCGTTATCCTCTGAATGTTAATGACGCGCCGGCAAGTCAGCGGATCGCCAGTGCGTTCCGCGCGTACTTTACTCCCGATCGTGTCCGGCACACGGGGCCCGCGCCTGCCAGTGAGGATTTCGGATGTTTTGGCGTCCAATGGCACGTTCCTTCCGTGTTCTGGTTCGTGGGGGGTACTGATCCGGCAACCTACGCAAAGGCCCAGCAAGCGGGCCGAATAAACGACTTACCGGTCAATCATAGTCCGCTGTTCGCACCGGTTATTCACCCAACGTTGCGCACGGGCGTTGAAGCTCTGGTGGTCGCGGCGCAGGCCTGGGTTGCGGCGTTAGGGGCGCCCCAGTGATGAGCGGCACCGCAGGGTACAGGATAATAATGAAGTTCCGGAAAAGAGGCTGGCGATGACCTTGCTATTTGCGCTGAATCTCATCGGTACTTTTGTCTTCGCAATCAGCGGTGCTGCTGCAGGCGTAGCTCGGCGGCTTGACCTGTTTGGAATTCTCGTGCTTTCATTTGTCGCCGGAAATTTTGGTGGTATCACCCGCGATGTGCTGATCGGATCAATTCCTCCCGGCGCGATCCGCGATTGGCGCTATCTGGGGGTTTCGGTTCTCGCTGGGGTGGTCACATTCTACTGGTATTCCGGAGTTGAGCACCTGCGTCTTCCCGTGCTGCTGTTCGACGCAGCGGGCCTGTCACTCTTCGCGGTCTCTGGTGCGCAGAAGGCGATGGCATGCGGACTAGGCCCGGTTATGGCCGCGCTGTTGGGGATGCTCACCGGCATTGGCGGCGGGGTCATGCGCGACATTCTTTTGGCGGAAATCCCCACGGTACTTCGTGCCGATCTTTACGCTGTCGCCGCGCTTGCCGGC
>JAJZDN010000163.1 GCA_021805985.1 Planctomycetota bacterium
GAAATGCCGAACAAACCCAAGCCTATCTGGAGGCTATCGACGTAGCCGGCAACCTTACGCCGGGCCGCGATTATCGCCTTCAGCCGCGCTTTAGATCGGCGGAACTTACAGCAAGGGGCCGCCAGGCGATCGCGGCTTCCAGTGATGGCCGTGGCGGACTGTGGCATTCCCCACGGCGCGGTGAGGAACTGGTCTGCCAAACTCTGACGGCCCGGCATTTCTATCTGCGGGACAAACACTACGTCGTCCAGGATGGCAAAGTGATCATCGTGGATGAATCCACGGGCCGATTAATGCCCGACCGTCATTGGCGCGACGGACTACACCAGGCCGTGGAGGCCGGCGAATCACTGGAGATTCAGCCGATGAAGGAAACATTGGCGCGAATAAGCTTTCAGCATTTTTTTAGACTTTATGAGCGCTTAAGCGGCATGTCCGGTACTTTGGCCGAAGCACGTGGCGAACTATGGCATGTCTATCGACGCGATATGCTGCGACTTGCCACAAACCGTTCCTGCATCCGGCGGCACAACGGCATCCGGATGTTCTACGGTCAGTCCAACAAGTGGGATGCCATTGTCGAGGAGATTCGCGGCGCTCATGATGCTGGCCGACCGGTGCTGGCCGGGACCGTCAGCGTTCAGGCCAGCGAAGAATTATCGCGGCGTCTTACAGCATTGGGTCTGGCGCACCAGGTACTTAATGCCCGGCATTCCGCCCAGGAAGCACAAATTGTCGCTGAGGCTGGAAAAGCGGGGCGGATCACGGTCGCGACCAACATGGCCGGCCGGGGAACCGATATCCGTCTGGACCTCCAGGCGCGGGAAGCGGGCGGCCTGTATGTCATCGCCACAGTACTGCATGAATCCGGCCGTGTGGATCGCCAACTTGCCGGCCGCGCCGGGCGGCAGGGCGATCCAGGAAATAATGTTGTCTTTGCCGGGCTGGATGATCACTTGTTTTCCACGCATGCGCCTGCGGCGGCAAAACTGATTCAACGCCTTGCCCCGCAAGCTCGTGCGATTCCAAATTGGATGGCCAAAATACTGATTTACCGGGCGCAAAGCCGATCCCAGCGACTGGCGATTGCCAATCGCAATTCCGTGGGCCGCATGGACGAACAACTCGATGAATCACTGGGCTTCGCCGGCAACACTATGTGACGTTGCCGCCCGGCGGGCGGTGAAACTCAAATACACTTTGAGCTTCGACCTGGGCTTACTATTTTGAAGGCTTCGGCGGGTTGGTCGCAACGGTTGCAGCCGGCTTTTGGCCTTGAATCAGAAAGGCGGGCTTAACTGCGGGCGCATTGGGATTAACACCACCCTTTTTAATCCGGCCCTCGGTTAATGTAACCAGCGACGCTTTTCTATTTTCTTGATTTGGCATACAAAACATCCTTTCGTTCGTTAGGTCGAATTTTCGTGAGCTTCTAAAGAATCTCCAACAATACCATCAGCCTTATTAATTATAACATGCCCGTCATTTTCAATGGTGCTATTCGGCATTTGGCTCCCGTTCCCATTTTTCGGTGGAATCTCGACGGTAACATCATCGCGCTGCCGTGCGAGGTACATAACTGGGGTCGAATAGCAATACGCGGCGGTATCGTTCGTATAAACATCCACCTCTTGTAAAATTAATTCTCGTTTCTGTTCTGGATCAGAGAACGCTCTTACCCAGCCAAGATAGGCCAAGTCGCATCTGTGATCGCGGACCAGCACCCAACATTTTGCTTCCGTGCCATGCAGGTGGGCATTAAAAAAGTATTCCCATAATTCGCTTTCGCCGGAATAGTTGGTGATGTGAAATCGCCGGAACGGTCGCTGGAGCCACTTGTGGGTGTCAATGAATGACAGAAGCACGACAATCAGACAGGCCACAATGCTCGCCCAAACAATCACACCCCAAGGCAATGTCTGGCTTTTGCTGATAAAAGCTTGGAATATTGCCTGGATGGGGGCTGTAGCGGAGGATTTTAAGTCCGCCGGGGATAATCCCAAGATCCGGTAAACAAAACCGGTCAAAAAATAACTTACGAACGCCAGTGTTATGACATGAACGAAGAGTTCCCAGTTTTGGCGGTTCCGCCTTCCGCGCAAGGCACGGAAGAAGACCATACCAAGAAGTCCGGGCAAAATGAGAAATATAAGCTTAACGGTGTAGGTATTGAAGTTTCCCATCGTCAATAATTCCCGCCGGCAAAACATATCCTCATTACGAGGATGCAATGCTACGGCATAGATGCTCAGGCGTCCAGATGCTTATCATGCCGTCTATTCAAACGCGGCGACTATCGTCGTGCCTCAGTCTATCGTTGAGTGAACAAAAGAATAATTCCCCCACCGCTTGCATTCGGCATTTGTTAGGATATACTGGTATGAGTGATGACATTAAAGTT
The DNA here is from genome assembly GCA_021805985.1 of Planctomycetota bacterium. Classification (GTDB taxonomy): domain Bacteria; phylum Planctomycetota; class Phycisphaerae; order WQYP01; family WQYP01; genus JAMDCX01. Next base: position 2,402 of record JAJZDN010000163.1, read on the forward strand.
ATTAATGTTGTTGGACCGCGTTCGTCATTACAGCGGCCCGGCGGATGTTTTTTAGGTTAAGGAGTATCGCCATGCGTATTTCCCGTTGGTTGTCCAATCGTCTTTCCGCCTTGATCGCCTCGGCGGTCCTGCTGGGCTATTCCAGCCTCTCGGAGGCTTCTAGCTTCGGCGGCTCGGGCGGAGCGCCTCTGCCCTGGGAAACCCCATTAGCCCGCATACTGGCGAGCTTCACCGGCCCGGTGGCCAAGGCCCTGTGCATTCTTTCTATTGTGCTGCTGGGTTTTGGCTTTGCCTTCTCGGAAGGCGCGGGAATGAGAAAGATTCTCGGCGTACTACTGGGCGTGTCCATTGCCGTTACGGCTACCAGCTTTGGCGTAAGCTTCTTTGGCTTTGATGGCGGAGCGGGCTTCTGATGAGCAATTCTGCAATTGAAGGTCTGGAAGTGCCGCTACACCTATCCCTGACCCAGACAGTCTTACTGGGCGGTGTGCCCAGAACCTTTGGCATTCTCAACGGCACCACGGCTTTGGTGCTTGGCCTGGGCCTCCATGTCTGGTGGCTGGGATTCCCATTGGGCCTGGTATTGCATACCGCCGCTGTCGCGTTAACTGGTCTGGATCCGGATTGGTTTGAGATTTTCCGGGCGCACATGAAGCAGCCGGTATTTCTCGATGGGTCATAAAAAACAGTTTTCCAGTTTGAAGTGTTGAGTTCTCGAATTTGCGACTGACTACCGAAAACTCAACACGCCTACCAAACGACTTGTAAGCAATTTGGATAAAAACCATGTGGAATTTAAGTGAATATCAAAAGCATCCCCGACGTTTGAGTGATTATCTGCCATGGGCGGCCTTCATCGGACCGGGAGTAATTCTCAATAAAGATGGGAGCTTTCAGCGTACAATCCGCTTCCGCGGGCCCGACACAGGCAGCGCCACGCCCGGTGAACTCATGGCCATGCGCGCTCGTCTAAACAATGTACTCAAGCGATTGGGGTCCGGCTGGTGTATCCATGTCGAAGCCGCCCGCAAAAGCGCCCAATCGTACCCCACAAGCTGTTTTCCCAATTCCGCCGCCGCACTCATTGACCAGGAACGCCGACAGACGTTTACCGGCGATCACTGCGAATCCAACTATTTTCTAACTTTGACCTTTCTGCCGCCGGAGGATCAGGTCCGATCCCTGACCAGTGTTCTTATTGAACGCCCCATAGATAAGGCCGGTATTTCCTACCGAGCTTCATACGAGATGTTTCTGGGCCAGATCACCCAGATCGTCAATTTGCTTTCCGGCTTCATGCCGGAGGTGACACCACTGGATGATGGCCAGACCCTAAGTTACCTCCATGACTGTGTATCCGAGCGTGTTTTAAAAATTAAAAGGCCATTGCAATCGTTTTACCTCGATGAAATGCTCACTGATTCAACCCTAAGCGGAGGATTAAGTCCCAAACTGGGAAAACATTTTATCAAGACGGTCTCTATACGAACCTATATTGGCCAAACCTTACCCTGTTTACTGGATGATTTAAATGAACTGGCCTTGGAATACCGCTGGGTAGCGCGTTATCTGCCCATGGACAAGGTGCAGGCGACATCACATCTGGGCAAACTGCGCCGCCAATGGTTTGCTAAACGCAAGGGGATGGTAATGCTACTGAAAGAAGCAATCATGAAGCAGGAGAGTCGACTGGAAGATTCGGATTCACTCAACAAGGCGCAAGATGCCGATGCGGCCTTGCAGGAACTGGGGGGAGATTATGTATCGTTCGGTCATTTTACGCTGACCGTTACGGTCTGGGATGAAAACGAATCAGTCGCCATTGACAAGGCGCGGGCGGTACAACAGGTGGTGGACAGCAGCGGCATAGTTTCCCAAATCGAAAGTTTTAATGCCGTACAAGCCTGGCTGGGAAGTCTGCCGGGCCATGGTTATGCCGATGTTCGCAGGCCGCTGATATCGTCACTGAATGTATGCGATCTCATGCCCGCCAGCAGCATCTGGTCCGGGCCAGCATGGTGCAACCATCTTAATGGTCCGGCGTTGCTGCAAACCCGTACCGCGGGATCTACACCTTTTCGGCTTTCCATTTATCAAGGTGATGTGGGCCATACGTTGATTGTCGGTCCCACGGGAGCGGGTAAATCAACATTGTTGAACTTATTGGCCTGCCAGTTTTTGCGCTATGACAAGGCGCGGGTCTTTATCTTTGACAAGGGCCAGAGTGCACGGGCCATGACGTATGCCATGGGCGGGATGTTTTATCCCATCGGGGCCGAAGGGCGGGCCAATAAACAAGCCAGTATGCAAGCCGATAAACAGACCGGCACGCAGGCCAATGAACAAGCCAGTGGCCAAGTGGAGGAGCAAGGAGGGAAGCAAGTTTGTTTTCAGCCGTTGGCCCGGATTGATGAAGATGGCGAATTAGCCTGGGCGCAGGATTGGCTCTTGGACTTGCTGGCGCGGGAAGGTATTACCGTTACACCCAGCCTCAAACGGGAATGTTGGTCGGCTCTCAATAACTTAAAAATGCTGCCGACACGGCAACGCACGATCACGACGCTACGGAACTTGGTGCAGGATACCACGGTCCGCCAAGTGTTGGAGAGTTTTACCCTTGCCGGCCCCTATGGCCGGTTGCTGGATGCCGATGAGGAAACGCTCTCCGGAGGCGATTGGCTGACCTTTGAGACCGAACACTTAATGCACTTGCCGCGTGTGCTTTTACCAGTGCTGACCTATTTATTTCATAAAC
>JAJZDN010000164.1 GCA_021805985.1 Planctomycetota bacterium
CACTATTCCACAGGCCATGGCATCGATTGCCACCCCTGCTGATCACGCTTGCCGCCTGGACAGTATTCAAGACACCCCCACGTTTTCATCAGCTTGACTTTGTTAGAAGAACGGCGGAGTCATCGACCGGTTTTCACCAAGAGGCGGAAGAGATCGGTCGAGGTTTAAGATCCTGGGCGGCGCGAGACTTTTCACCACAACGACACAAAGACACCATAACAGTAAATGATCAGTGTTTACAGTAATTGTCAGTATATGCAGTATTGGTCAGTAGGTTCAGTATTCGTCAGTGGATCCAGTATTGATCAGTATATTCAGTGTTGGTCAGTATTATCAGTACCTGTCCCATGTGCCGGGACTCGTTGTTCGTTGTTTCCCGGCGCGCCAGGACAGATTCTTAATCACGATCCACAGGTTTCTCAGCCTGCGCAGAGTTGTAAACCACGGGGTAGCCACAGAGATCACAGAGGACACCGAGATTATTACCGCAAAAGCGCAAAGAACGCAAAAGCAATTGGTTGCCGCACCACTGCGATACAACGCGATCTGGTTCCGACCACGCAGCCGTGCGGTGGAAACCCGCGGCCGTTCGCGCACGATCTAAAATGCAGCATCGCTGCACCGCCGGAGCGTACATGGTACACCCAGCCGCCGATGGTATTTCCCGATTTGTGTGCCATTCCTTCATGCGACCCAATCGGCACTGTTCTTTCGAAAGAGCCCCCACCTCGTTTCGCTCGTTCGTGCCGCTATAACCATGCTAAAGCGGGAACCCGCACAGCCGAAGAACCAATCGCAGTGCCGAAAGCACCAACAGCAGGATACCGCAGACTTTCAGCAACCGTCCCTTCCTGTCCGGCCCGGCGCTAGGGATTTCCCTTCTCGGCCAGAATCCATAGCCGTAGGAGAGAGCGAATAAGCCCATGCACGTCGGGATAATAAAATTGTGCGCCAACAAAGGGTGAACTCCAATCAATCTAGAACTATCTCCTATGCCAAGCAAATCCTATCGGGCTAGCCTTTATCCAAGTACCGTTTGACGGCGAATAGAACCCCGCAAAAGATAGCGAGCGCAGCGATGCTCGGAGCAGCCTCGGCGAGAAAATCGCTCCAAGGCAGCCGCCAGAACGGTAAGAGCGGCCCGACCGTAAGTCCGACGATACACAGCAGCCAAGCGATCAACACCTTTTTTGGCACACGTCATCCCCTTTTCCTAGTCCGCAGGTACTTTTTCCCGTGCCCGCCAACTGCCGTCACGCGTAGTTCCTGGGAATCTCGTACGGTGCCGGGCCGCGTATCTCGTAGGGGCCCGGGCAAGTTCCCACAGTGGGAGCGAGGCTCCTAATCTGCCTCACAAATTCCCTCAGAAGCTTGCTGAGATGATCCGCTTCCTTCACGGCCTTCATCGCGGTGTCCGGGTTCCAATCGTCCCACCCGCCGACTAAATTTCGTGCCCACGGCGGAATCCCGGTGGCAGCGAGCACTGAATGCGGCAACGGGTTGCTCAAGTGCCCGCCGGAGCCGCGGAGCGGTATACAGGTACGCGTCCTCCGCCGCAAAACTAGCTGCGTCCCTGTCGTGCTCTTCGATTCATTGACAAGAACTTAATCTGGGCAGCAGCGCACATCTGAACATCCGGATATTGGCTTAGAGCGGCCACCTCAAGCAGCCTCTGATCGGTGGTTGCGTACCGGCCCGCCGCGACAACACCAAACCTGCGAACCAAAGGGTCATCACTCGCAAGGGATTTTTCGATCCAGCTGACATCACGGCCAGTCGCGCCGACGAGCTCCTCTAGACCGGCCCTTAGCGCGGGGTCACAATCGTGGGCCTCAAGCGAGCGTAGCGATTCATGAAGCCACTCCTCCGGCGCCCGGATCATCAAGAGCATCGCTATCTTGCGGCAGTGGGGATCTCCATCCCGCATTCCAGCGATGACGCTCGCGAACTTACACTCCAACCCTTCCGAAATCACGCCGTTTAACGCCTCGATCGCTGAAATCCGGATCCTGGGATTTTTGTTTCCCACGTGACCGATTATTTCATCCGCGAGGCCGCTCGCCCTAGGCCCGAGCTCCTCCGCGATGAAAAGAGACCCTGCCACTACAGGCTCCGAGGGATGCCGCAGCAACTCCCTGAGGGACACCAACGGAAGCTCGCCCCCCATAAACAGAGCCAGCAGCTCGTTGTACTGACAAAAGCCGTCTGGATCATCTCGCAGCTTTGCCAGCAAGGCCGCTCCTATCCTCGGGCCGTCGCCATTTGTATAAGCCGTCATTCACCAAGCCTCGTAGTCAAATCCTGCATATACTGTTGTTCGGGTTCCAAGCGTTGCTGGTGTACCGCGTCTAGCGGTTCACCGTTGTTCCACTCCCGCATATTGATGCTTTCTTGGACTTGGTCCAGCTGCTGCCGTGCCTGATCCAATGTCAACTCGTCAACATTTGGAAGTGTGCCCTTGAGCCGGAGGGTCCGAGGATCAAGCTCGGGCAGTTCGCTATCTGGAATGCCCTCAGGTAGCTTCTGAGGGCCTCCGGTAGAGGCGGGGTACGCTTCTCGTGCCGGCCCCTTCGTGCGAGCGCCAGGCTTCTTCTTGGCCGCCGCCGCAAGCAGCGCCATACGGGCAGTGGTTTGTGCCGCCTTCAAGGCGGCGTCCCGCGCCGCCCGCTGGGCGGCTAATTGGGCAGCATCCTCGGTAGCCGCCGCTTCACCCGCACCGAGAATTCCAGCGTGAACCGCGTCAGCGAGGGGATCTTCAGGACCTCCACCCAAAATGTCAACCCCACCAGCCGCCGCCCAATAATACCAAGCAATTGTACCCGTTGGATCCACCGCATTGACCGGATCCGATTCCACAAATTGATACGTATTCGCCCCATTAATGTACCCCGCCGGATCCTGGTTGATCCACCGGCCAAGGGATGGCGAATAGTTTCTGTTGCGGGCGTAGTGTCGCGAGAAGTCAGGACCTGGAAAATAGGAGTCAGAACAATAAGGAACGCTGCGCGGATGATTCCGGCTCATGGATCCCGGCGAGCCGGGGTTCGTGCCACGGGAACCCGCAGTGCTGCCAAGGTAGCGCTGCGGCCGATCGGCAATTCCGCTTAACTCTTCGTTCAACGCCACCATTACAATTTCCTGCTGGCTGTCAACCCGATTGATTATAACCGCCCAACCGCGCGATGCCAGTATGGAGGGCAAGGGAAATTTTCCTCGCAGGACATAGGTTTTTGGATAACCTAAACATGCGGGTGTCCTTCACTGTATTTCAGTTATCTATCTGCGTCCCCGTTGTGCTTCCCGTGCAATATGCGATCATTGCTTCAGTTCTCTCGGACGCAGAATTACCCACGCCTGCATGTATCTCCCCCGCCGATTGAACACGAGGTAGACGATCCCTCGTTTTCTGATCAGGTAGCGCCCCCGCCAAACGGCCTTGTACGCGAAGAAAAAATACCGGAGGTGGATGACCGTTGCGTGGGGATTGCCGGGCGGACGGCCCGGGCCTACCAGGCGAATGGCCGCTTCGACGTCGGCCCATCCGGGCACGTCAATCGACGGGGAAATGATGGGAAATAAGTTGCGCTCGGCAATACATACACCCTTCACTACCACGTCCCCGGAGGGAAGGGCCGCCCTCGCCTTTGCAAATGTCGCAGGCTCCCCGAAGTGTATCCGCCACTTATCCAATATGGTAATAGCCGCCTTCGGACGGTGGCTTACTCGGCCCGGGGGTGCCTGTGCGCTTTCGCGACTCCCTCGTTCGCAAGCGGGGGTTGCCAGACATAGGCAAAGTAACAGATTTATCCGAATCACCTTCACAAACTCACCCTTAGCACTTCGCCTGCCCGCCACTTGAACCGGGTGCCTTGGCGGGAGCCGGCGCTGGTAGAACCGGAATGATTGTCACACTTCCAGACGGATTCTCCACGGTGTAGCCGTTGAACTCCTTATCTCCTTCTTGGTTGAGCTGATCGACCAAGTCCTGCGGATTGTCGAACCCGAAATGGTACCATGGGTTTGGGTCTATGCCGCCCGCGCTGAGCACTTTTAAAGCGTTTTCCGCACAGTTGTTCGTGATAATGTTGAAGTTTCCCGGGTGCGCTTCGAGTTCTTTTAGTTCCCCTCGCATCCTTTTAAGCTGTTCAGGCGTAACCGGAACCTTGACGATTGTGCTCAGGTAGCCCCCGGTGCCGGGAGGATTAACATACATCGGCCTCGACCCTTGAAAATCGTTATAACTGTCGTTCCAAAATCCCGGAATCCCCAGCCCATGTGCTTGGGCCCACCCGGCACCGGGCGGAATAGTTCCGTAATAACCGACGACCCCGACACCCGGGATGACCATGTCAATGTGTCCGCCCGTAAAACCGGTATTCCTGCCAGCACTACGGTCGACAACATAGACGCTGATCGTTCCGGCTCCCCCGGCCGGGCCTGGCGGTGACGAGCCCCCCATCATTTCATCGTAAATTGCGCTAAGCCCCCACGGATCCACATTGCCCACCGGATTGCTCATCACAAACTGATACGTGTTGGCACCATTGATATTGAGCGGGGGCGAGCAATGCTCGCCACAATTATGCTCCGCATCAGCCCCGCGAAATCCCGTGCCGACACCTCGGCTGAGCGCCGCAGCGCCGGGGTTGAGCGGGGGCGAGCGATGCTTGCCGCAGTTATGCTTCGCATCGACCCCGCGAAATCCCGCCGAGGCACCAAGCCGAGGGTGCGCCGCAGCGCCGGGATAGATTGCCGGGTCCTGACCCTCGTCAACGGTCAACGAACAACGACCAACGAACAACCGCGAGAAACTGCAAAACCTCGGGTTTACTGCGGAACAAACGCTGGTCCTTCGGAGCTGCCGCCTGCCGCCGTGCTTGGACTCTGAAATTGCTTCAGCTATTGCGACCATCATTCACGCCCGAAAGATGCCAACTTGCTTGGTGCGTGAATTCTAACCCGTCGCACCGGTAATAGAAAGCGATCTCGGATCGCGGC
>JAJZDN010000003.1 GCA_021805985.1 Planctomycetota bacterium
CGACCAGCGCAACCACAACTACGTCAATGAAATCACCCAACAGACCGTCACAGGAAGCAGCCCGGTTGTATTCCAATATGATGGAACCAATGGATCCAGCAATGGCAATCTGACCAACGACGGCACCCTGATTTATTCTTATGATGCGCTCAACCGCCCGATTCAGATCAATCGAGTATCCGATGGCCTCATCATCGCGACATATCTGTACGACGCCATGGGTCGGCGTGTCAGGAAAACAATCTTCAATGGCGGCTTGACCGGTAATATCCCCAATGGCACAACCGATTACATCTGGCAGGGATGGCAGGTCATGGAAGAGAGAAACCCCTTCGGTGGAACGGGTTCCACGGATACGCCGGTAAGGCAGCACATCTGGGGAACATACATTGATGAACTGACTCAACTCACAACGTTAGTTCCCCTCGGCCCCCAGAACCTGTCACCTGGAACCTATTACCTCTTACAAGATTTGCTGTATCGTGCCGTGGCGTTGACCAATTCCACCGGCGGCATCGTGGAAGCGTACGACACGGACGCCTATGGCAATACGATCATTTTCACCGGACCGGGTGCGGATGGTGTCTGGTTTACCAACGATGACGGGCAATCAGATTATGGCGCGAACGAAATCATCTTCTGCGGGTACCGCTACGATCCGGAAACTGAACTATATTACGTCCGCAATCGCACCTACAGTCCTGTGCTGGGCCGCTGGCTGCAACGCGACCCGATCGGCTACGCCGCTGGCGTGAATTTGTATGAATACGTCGGTGGAAATCCGACGGTGAGCCTCGACCCCGAAGGCGAATGCCCGGCCGGCTATCGGGAATTCTCGGCGGCGGGGATCGCGGCTTGGGAGGCGGCCCACGGTGCCAAGGCGATAAGAGAGTGGATTGATCCATCCCTCAGGGCACAATATCCCGCATCAGCGTTAAACACTGACCCATTTCTGCAGGGGCTTCCGATTCCGCCAATGTGCCGACCGAGCTGCAAACAAGTAGGATATTGCGTGAGCATTGGTTCTCCCGAGGCTGTCGGGAAATGGCATATCATCTCCCACGGAAAGTGGCACTATCTTCGTACAACTTACAAAATAATAAAAGTTGGTCAAAGTGTGACGGAGGTCCCATCGCAAAACATATGTCAGCGCTCGGTGAAATATTGGAGCCATGTTCAGCGCCGTGGCGACTTTCTGGTCGAATACGCCTGTACGGGCTATGGCGTCAGTAACTCAGGCGGACTTCGGTCTGGTGTTCCCTATACCGTGGATGTGTATTACGGATCGGTCGACTGGCTAACGAGCGGAAAAAGCGGGGGTACCTACGAACAGAGGAAGGCGTTTGACATTAACCCGCTCCTCGGCGGAGGAGGAGGAGGAGGAGGAGGAGGTGCCTGTGGATGAGGGTACGCGATCCGCTGGAGCAGTAGCGACAGGCTTGGCGGCTTGGCTTCCCCGCCAACCGCGGAAAGAATTAGGGGCCAGCGCAATTTTCTGCGCCACTGCAGCCCTATTCGTGGCGGATGCGATGAGCCTATGGGTGATACATTCCAGTCCAAATCAACTGCTAGCTATCCCGCGTTTCTGGATAACATGGTGGGTGGCAGTATTTCCCTCGCTCGCACTTTTTAATTCGGTCGGACTCTGCGCAGGGGTGTGTCTCTGGGTTGCACCAGAGGCCGCTAGTCTGAGTTTCTGTGGGCGCGCGGGACCTGTGCTCAGTCGCGCGGCGCCAGCCGCCACCTTGTTCGCGGCGGCCGACGCGGCGCTCACGGGACTCCGCGTGTTTTTCCCGCCGGTGGCTCTCTGCGGTGGGCCGTTACCGCTATGGGGGACAGTATCCTTCAGGGTGCTCGGAGGGATTAGCGCCCTTCTCGGTGTACCGTTCGCCTGGTGGCTTTGGCGTACCATACACGCGGTGGTTCACGTTCGCCTGCCCGGTTGGCAGCAGGCAGCGGCGGCGCTCTCATGGCTGTGGCCCGCACAACTCGCTGGCTGGCTTGTGGTCGGGGCCCTCCAAGCTTTTCCCATGCCTCCCGCAGGGGCTGACTTAAGCTCACCAGCGATCCTGTTCCTCCGGGTATCGGCCGGCGTATCAACCCTGCTTCAATTTACGGCCGTGCTGATTGATGTAGTCTCTCTGGCGCTATTGCTGTCGCTTCAAGCACCTTATTGGGCCAGTCGGTGGGGACGCGAAAAGGCGGCATCCACCCGTTCCACTAGACGGGCGCGGGAATAGGCCGAGGCGAATCGCCCCTCGAAATGCTGACGAGCGTATTGTGCTTGGCACCCCGCAATTGAAGCGGTAGAATCTAACTACCAAAACAACGCGAATCTTTTTAGGCAGGTTATGGTTGCACTGAACGAACAATTTCACCACAACGGCACACTGTCGAGGTTACTGGGGACGGGTTACCGGTTCCCGCGGGACGGGGAATCTGTGGAGGTTTTCAGTGATCATGGACCACGGGCCACGGATCAGAAAACTGGAAGTTCCGATGACTTGTTCATTGATCATTGCTCATTGATATTTGAGCGCAGCGCCGGTGCCAATGACCTCATCTATTGCGGCTACCGATTCGATCCGGAAACAGAATTGTATTACGTCCGCAACCGCACCTACAGTCCCGTGCTGGGGCGCTGGCTGCAACGCGACCCGATTGGCTACGCGGGCGGAATCAATCTGTATGAGTATGTGGGTGGCCGGGCGGTGGCGGCGGCGGACCCGGAGGGCACGCTTTGGGGTGTGGTTGCTTACCTGTGCGGCCACTTGGCCGATCAAGCTGCGAAGGCGCTCCAGGACGCGTTGAAGGCGGCGGGTAAAGCCGCGGATGACCGGAGGAAAATAGGCGCTTGTCCGCCGCCGCATGGGCTGAAACTAATGCGCCTGGAACTGGAACAAGCAGCGGAAGTGGCGAAGTCGGCGGAAGATGCGGCAAAAGCCGGCGCCCTTTTCGCAGCGATGGGCGCGCTGGGGTGCCAGGGTGCCCCGGCTTGGCCCCCGATAATACCGGGCATACCACCGCCGGAATGGTGGCCGGAGGGTGTACCGTTCCCAAGACTCGTACCAGAATAACAGGTCAGTTTTTGCATGCGAATCGGCCGTAACGGTAGCGGAGGCTCGCCACCAAGAGGAGCTATTATGGCCAGTGCTGGGGGCCTTTTAAAATGTGTCTTGATGTCCGCACTGCTTGGGATGGCTGCGGCCTCCTCGCCCACGGGCGCAACGCATCACCCTGCTCGATCTCGCCCGGTGCCGGCACCCCGATACTGTCGCCAGGGTTTTGCCGCATTCCAGCAGCACGATTATGCGCGGGCAATGGGATTCTGGAGGAAGGCGGCTGCATACGGCAATGCGAAGGCAATGTGCAGCATCGGCTCACTTTACTCAAGGGGATTGGGGGTTCCGCGGGATTACGGGAAGGCGATGGTTTGGCTGCGGAAAGGCGCGGCGGCGGGCAACGGCGGCGCGATGTATGGCGTTGGCCTGCTCTATGAGCAGGGGTGGGGTGTCCCACGGAGCTACGGGAGGGCGTTGGCCTGGTACAGGAAGGGCGCAAAAGCGGGCAGCGCCGTTGCGATGTACGGGGTCGGACTAATCTACGTGCGGGGCCTGGGCGTGCGGCAGAATTACCCGAATGCTCTGACATGGTTCAGAAGGGCGGCGCTGGCTGGCAACGCCATGGCTATGGCTCAGGTCGGGAGGATTTACGCCAGTGGCTTAGCGGGCAAGGAGAGCTATGCGCGGGCGTTCTTATGGTTCCGGAAGGCGGTTGCTGCGGGCAGCGCCTACGGGATTTACGGAATGGGCAAGCTTTATTATGATGGTACCGGGGTCGAAAGGGATTACAAGAGGGCGGCGGCCTGGTGGAGGAAAGGGGCCGATGCCGGTAACCCGTGGTCGATGTATGCACTCGGTGAGCTTTACGCCTACGGTTTGGGCGTGCCGCAGAGCGGGCGGAAAGCCCGATCATGCTGGCGCAAGGCTGCCGCGGCAGGTAACCATTATGCTAAGAGAGCCTTGGCAAAGGAGGTGCCCCACCCTTGGCAGTGGCTCCTCGGCTCGCGGATTGCGCTTCCCGTAATGGTAACCGCGCTCTTGGCCCTCATCATTTTTTTTGCGTCTGTGATAAAAAGGAGAAGGGGCAACCGCTGAACCGCCCCTTCGAGCAACTGTTTGGAATACGAAACACTGACATCCACCAATTCAACGGATGGGCGCGGAAATAAGGTGAAGTGAATTGACGCATGATTGTTGGTCGGCGTGGGTTCGCTTGGCACACTCCGGTGGAAGATGTAGAATTCATGAGGGAGAACAACGTCGGCTTTTTCAGGCGGGTTATGGTCGCATTGAACGAAAAACTTCACCACAAAGACACAACGACACGAAGCAGTGGGCGTCGGAATGCCGAATTCGGGTGCCATGATAAATCTGTGGGCGCGGCGGCCTCTGTGGTGAACGCCAATCACCAAAGATCAATGATCACGGATCAAAACTTCGGAATCTCCGCTGGCTTGTTCATTGATCCGTGCTCGTTGATATTTGAGCGCAGCGGCGGCCTTACGGGCAATATCCCCAATGAAACCATCGATTATTTGTGGCAAGGCTGGCAAACGGTGGAGGAACGCGACCCCTTCGGCGGAACCGGTTCCACGGATACGCCGGTAAGGCAGTACATCTGGGGAACATACATTGATGAATGTATACAGCTTACCACCTACACCATTCTCGGCTCGCAATTGCCGCCCGCCGGCGCGTATTATCTGTTACAGGATTTGCTGTTCAGAGCGGAGGCCATCTTGGCAGCCATATTAGCAGCATATCTTCTACACTTGGCTCGCCAAGCGGCGAAAGAAAAGTGCGAAAATGAAAAGCCAAAATGCAATCCATGCATACCGCCCGTGGGAACGGTTGGATACCTCTGGCATATTGTACCGCCAGCTAAACCGCACTGGCCGTTCCCGGGGGATCACCTCAATCTATTCGATATGCAACAGAGCCCGTCGCCAATATGTAAATGTTTCTGACACAGGGACGGGACGGTAGCGCCTCCGCCGAAGCCAGGGTGGGTTCCGCGAGTTCCGGCTCTGGGCGGAGGGCCGGCTTAGAAATTGAATAACGCAGATAAGGAGTCTTTCATGGGTGCCGATGCAAAGTTTTATTACCGTGGTGCCGAAATCCAAATTAACGATATAGTAAGAACGCCCGCTGGCACCGAGGGCGTGGTCGAAAAAATTATTCATCCGGGTTCTGAGGCATCGGCTGCATATTCCTGTCCGGACGGCGGCGTCTTAATTCGCGATCCGGTTGGGATGGGATATTTTGTTATGGTAATGCCTTACGGAAGCGACTGGGAAGATACTGACTTTATCAGGCGTGAAGCAGTTGCGCCTATTAAAGGATTTTCGGAAGATTCACAGGCGGATGAGTGATATTGGGAATCGGGCTCAGAGGGCCAGTCGGCAATACCTGGAATCTTGAGTAAAGAAGTAGCTTGCAACGGGAAACCTCAGATGGGACGGTATGCCACTGGTCGCGGTGCATGATATGTCGCATTGTACAATAAGATTACCAAGAACCACGCATACGCCAACACGAATCAACTGTTTGCGGAATCTGGGGGACCCGAAAAATTTGTGGTTCGCTTTCCCACTCCCCTTGGCCGCCCTCCTCCGCTTTCTACGTGGCGGATTCCGTTGTATCTTCGTGCAGTCGCGGTGAAGCCCGTATTCGCCTATCAGTCGTTGTTCTCTGTTCATCGGGTTCCGCGAGGACGCGTAAGGAAATACATTGATCTTCACCGTACCGCGCACGGTGTTGAGGTAGGAGCCGAGATACCGAAAAGTTTTGAGAGTGACCGAAGCGGGGCCTAACCATTTTCGTGGACCGGGTGTTCTAGGCGTACGACCATTGCTGGCGGCCTCGACGGAATTACCATCTGGGCGTTTGACACACTGGATCGCAAGATCAGTGAAACCTATCAGGATGGATCAATCCGGGAATTTGTTTATCGCAATCCCGGCCATTACTCGGACAGGCCAGGAGAACGGTTCCTCTTGGGTACTCACATTCCAGTGGGCCGCCCGGATTTATTGCCGCGCCTTGCAGAATCTGCCGAAAACACTCATTTGAATAAGTTTGTTCAATATTCGATAATAGGTTCAGCGGTGCTGTGTAGCGCAGCGCCGATCATGCGGGGACTTTTTATGCGATCGCCTTATTTTCCAAAGAGTTTACAAATCACTTTGTCCGTTATGGCGCTGATTCTGGGGTTGGGCACTTTTTCCAGCCCACTAACGGCAGCCGTTGCCGCAACTGCCATAATCTACCATTCGGCAGCGGGCAGTACGGTAGTGGTACGCGGTCATTCGACCTTGCACAACTGGTCGGTGAGAACTTCGACCCTTACGGGGAGGATGATCCTAAGCGGGCATTGGCCCATGGTCCCCGGACAGAGTACAACTCTTGACCTGCTGCACGTGGCCATTCCCGTCTCCACGCTCAAAGGCAGCGATGGAAGTGGGATGACCCGTACCATCCTGCACGCTCTGCATCACCGGCAACACCCGAACATCACCTTTATTTTAACACATGCGAAACTGCAAAATGTGAAGCCAACAAAGTCCGGCACCTATATTTTTCACACCTCGGGATTATTAAAAATTAACGGGATTATGCGAAAGGAATCTTTAACGTTGCGGATCACTCCACAGCGTAGCGGAAAAGTGACGGTGCAAACGCGGGTAAAGTTGAAGATGCGCGATTTTGCTGTTACGCCGCCCACGACCATGCTGGGTATTATTCGTTCCTCCAACGCCATAAAGATCATCGCCAAGTGGCAGTTGACAAAGGCGGCAGGCGGCCGTAAATCGGGTTCCAAATAAGTCCGAGAATTCAGACCTGCCGATTATTTGAAAAAACGCTATAATCAAACTCCTGGCTAAATTGGAGTGTAAAATCTCATGCAGGTAATTCCGATTCTTCGGGCGGATCACCCGGACGGACAAGAACATATTTCCCAGATTAAGTCGCGATTATCGCTGGCCCCCCTGCTGTTGTCTGGCTTAGATGCGCAGGCCGAAAGCCTGACCGTGCAGGTGCAGCGGATTATCGCCGATGTGCGCCGCGCCGGGGACGACGCCGTGGTGCAATACACCCGCCGCTTTGACTATCCGGAATGTACCTTACAGCACCTCCGGGTACCGCAGGAGCAAATAGACGTTGCGGTAAAAAACGCCGATGCAAAATTTCTCGCGGCTTTAGATATTTCCATCGCCAATGTCCGACGGTATCAGCAGGCCATGCTGCCTCACGCACCGGCCCCCATCAGACCTCTGGGAACTGATAGTGACGCGGCCATGCTGGCGATGCGGTATGAGCCGCTGAAACGGGTAGGCGTTTATGTTCCGGGCGGTGCCGGGGCGTATCCCTCCACGGTGGTGATGACCGTGGTGCCGGCCCAGGTGGCGGGTGTGGAAAGCATTTGTATTGCCAGCCCCATGCGCGGCGGGCAAGTGGCACCGGCGGTCCTGGTGGCAGCGGCGCGGCTGGGCGTGCGCGAGGTCTACGCTATGGGCGGTCCGCAAGCGGTGGCGGCGATGGCTTTTGGCACCCAAACCATTCCGGCTGTGGATAAAATTGTTGGACCGGGCAACAGCTACGTCCAACTGGCTAAAAAGGAACTTTTTGGCATTGTGGATATTGACAGCTTTGCCGGCCCCAGTGAAGTCATCGTTCTGGCGGATGATTCTGCAGACGCACGCGTAGTGGCGGCTGAGTTACTGGCCCAGGCGGAACACGCACCGGGCAGTTGCCTGCTGATTACGCCGAACCTGAGTCTGGCCCAGAGCGTGGAACTGGAACTGCAATCGCAATTGGCGTTACTGCCCCGCCGGGAGTTGACCACCAAGGCCCTGCAATATGCCAGTGCGTTGATTGTGACAACAGATATGGAATCAGCTATTAAACTCGTCAATGATTTCGCCCCGGAACATTTGCAGATCACCACGCGACAGTCGCGCTGTGATGCGGCCAAAATTCACCACGCCGGCGCGATATTTATCGGAGCCTATACCCCGGTGGCCGCCGGGGATTATCTGGCTGGCCCATCGCATGTATTGCCGACTTCGGGCACCGGGCGGTTTTTCAGCGGCCTGTCGGCCGAAAGTTTCCGCAAACGCATCAGCATCGTGGAGTTGGATGCCGGTGCGTTGCAGGCGCTGGGCGGAGCTATTTGCGATTTTGCCCGGACGGAAGGCTTTGACGCCCACGCCCGGTCCGTAGAAGCACGACTCAAGCAGAAGGGGCCGGACCATGGCGTTGGCTGATGCAGAACCCATCGGCCTGATCGCGGGACAGGGCACGTTGCCACTGGCGGTAGCCCGCGGGCTTAAAGCAGCAGGTCACCCGGTAATTTGCCTGGGTCTATCCGGCCAAAGCCGCGAGGAGGAACTGTCTGCACAGTGTGACGTTTTTCATCGGGTTGGATTAATTCGCCTGAATCAATGGATTCGCGTGTTGCGGCGACACAGCGCCCGGCGGACGGTAATGGTTGGCAGAGTCGCCAAGGAAAGAATGTATGATCGGTTTCACATGTTGCGGTATATGCCCGACTGGCGTACGGCCCGGCTTTGGCTGGTGCGGCTGCGGCATGACAAGCGCAGCGACCGATTGCTGCGTGCTGTGGCCGATGAACTGGCCAGCGGTGGAGTAGAAATAATGGACGCACTGCCCTATATCCCGGAACTGTTGGCGGCCAGCGGAGTTATGACGCGCTGCCAGCCCAGCGCGGGCATGATGGCCGATATCGACTTTGCCTGGCCGTTACTGCGGCAAGTCAATATGCTTTTGATCGGTCAGAGTCTGGCCTGCAAGGACCGGGAAATCATCGCGGTAGAGGCCGTCGAAGGTACGGATCGCATGATTGAGCGCACGGGGACGTTGTGCAAACGCGGCGGATGGGTCCTCTGCAAGGCCAGTAACCCGAATCAGGATATTCGATTTGACGTACCCACCATCGGGCCTGCTACTATTGAACGCCTGAAGAAATTCGGTGCTGCGGCGGTGGTGGTGGAAACTGGGAGAACTATTATGCTTGAGAAGGCGGAACTGTTGAAATTGGCCGATGAGTTGGGCGTTGCGGTCATCGGAAGGCCAACGGGCGGGACTTAGTGGGGAAAATTCACTAATCCGGCAAATAGCAGGAACTGAAATCCGTTAGCACGGCTTTTCAGCGGTTTTTTATAGGCCTTCATTTGACATATAGACAGCCATGACTAGTATCATTATAGAGAAACCGCGCTTTATTTTTGCGATGTAATTCATGAGCGAACGAGAAAAATTTGGAATTGAAGAACTCGCCGTAGTGCTAAGCCACTACGATATTGGCGTTATTAGTACCCTGAAAGAGTACGCGCGTGGGTCTCGTAAAGCTCCGAAATTGCTCATTCGGTCGGAAAAGGGGGATTATCTGCTCAAACGCCGGGCGCGCGGCAAAGATGATCCGTTTAAGGTTGCATTTTGTCATGCGATTCAGTTGTATCTGGCGGAAAAGCAATTCCCGTTGCCGCATCTGATCGGCACGAAACGTGATAATAATTCGATGTTGCAGCTTTCCGGCACAATATATGAACTTTTTGAATATATTCGCGGAACTGGATATGACAATTCGCCGGAGGCCACCCAGGATTCCGGGCGCATTCTGGCACTTTATCACAAGCTTCTACGCGACTACCGCCCCGAATATGAACCCCCTACGGGAAGTTATCACGATTCAAAGCATATCGGCAGCAGTATTGATCAGATTCCCGACACCATGAGCCGCAACAAGCAATCGTATGGCAGCACAGCGGTGGTAACCGATACCCTGGAAATATTGCATAAGGCGTATGTGGAGGCGGCAGCCAGGGTCAATGAAATAGGGCTGATGGACTGGCCGCTGCAAATTGTGCATTGTGACTGGCACCCGGGAAATATGCTCTTTAGAAATCAAAAGGTGGTGGCGGTCATTGATTATGATTCCTCCCGGATGCAGCAGCGGATTGTAGATCTTGCCAACGGCGTGCTGCAATTTTCAATTATTGGCGGCGGCGATGACCCTGCAACCTGGCCAGATCACCTGGATGAGGCCCGTTTTGAAAAATTTATGTACGGGTATGATTCGGTGGATATGATTAGCGTGGCCGAATTACAGGCGGTGCCATGGCTGATGGTAGAGGCGATGGTCGCCGAGAGCGCGTTCCATATTGCGGCTACGGGATCATTTGGCCGTATTGAGGGGGTCGGGTTCTTGAAGATGATTGAGAGGAAAGTAAAATGGGTGCAGGAACATGCGGATCGACTGATGAAGTTAGTTCACGTTTAGTGCTAAAATTCAGTCGGCATCCAAACGAGGGGAACAGTTCTCGCTTCGGCATTCGGCCGAAAAGTTCCGCGTTCACGGAAGAACTTGGGATAACAACGACGGGCGAGGGGGCTGGTCGCCCCAGAGCCACGGGTACAGATGGGAAAAGTGCCTATGTGTTTGAACCATCTGGCCAGCTCCGGCAGTTGCCGGGATTGCGGTCGGGACAAAGTTATTCCGCGCGGTAAAAGCGGACGAAAGAAAGGAGTTAGCCATGAATGTGCTGATGCCTCAAACAGGTCTAAGTGGAAATTATGCGTTAATTTGTGAACGACTCAAACAGGTTCGCACGCAGGTATGCGGCCGGCGCGGACAGTCGCGCTTTGCATTTTTGCTGGGGCTTTCCCCATCCACCTACAACTATTATGAGAAGGGTCGCGTACCGCCGGTGGAGGTTCTGGATTTGGCCGCCAAAATATCAGGCGCGCCGCTCATGTGGCTGATTCGCGGTGAGCCGGCGGACTTCACTATTACGACGCTGAGTTTTATCGTAGGTGAAATGCCGGAAAAATCAAAGGGCGAAGCAAAAGTCGATCCTGTTTAAAAGGTATAGAATGCGCTATTCTTCCGGGAAATCGGTTCCCCCGCCAGTGGCTCTGGCGTTAGCAATCATTGCGGCACTGGCTTTTGTAGTCATGGTTACCTCCGCGCGGGCGCAGGTGGCGGAGTTGGGCTTTCTATCCCCGCACGTTGTCAAGGCAGAAATTAGCGCAACACCCGGCAAGCTGCCGGTGCCAGGAAAAGGCATTCTGAACCTTACCTGCACGGTTACTCCAGGCTATCACCTGCAGAGTCACCACCCCTTGGATAAATTTCTTGTGCCGGCGGAAGTTACCCTTTCTCCGGTTCATGGATTTCACTTTGGCAAAGTTACGTTTCCCAAAGCCAGGATAATTGCCGCGTCGACTCAAATAACCAGCTTCGGCAAACTAGCGGTATATGAGGGGAAATTTGTCATTCATATTCCCTTCACGGTTTCTGCCAAGGCGCGAAATGGACGCCAAGTTATCAATGCAGCATTTACATTTCAGGCGTGCAATGCCCAGTCCTGCCTGCCCCCGCAAACACTGAAACTTTCAACTGCCGTTACGATATCTGGTGGACAGCTCCCAGCAGGCAGCGTGGGCGGTTCCGTTAAATCTCATCATGCTGGCCCAAGCCATAATCCACCGGCCCCGGCGAAATCTGTCGCACCGTCGCAATCCAGTTCGCAGTCCACCCTTGCGGCTATCAAATCATTGCATTATCAAATTAAAACCATCCATGAGCCATTGTGGCGATTAATGTTATTCGCCCTGCTTGGCGGCTTAATTCTTAATGTCATGCCGTGCGTGCTTCCGGTAATCCCGTTGAAGGTTCTGGCCATGGTGCAACAGGCGCATGGTTCAAGGAAAATGGCGATCATTCATGCGCTGGTTTTTTCCGCGGGGATTATTTGTCTGTTTTTAATTCTTGCCCTCGTCATGGGGGCGTATCGGGCGGCCAGCGGGCAGACACTGACGTATGGAATGCAGTATCAGCACCCCGTGTTTTTAATTGCCATAGCGTTAATCGTTCTGGCCCTGGCATTATCCATGCTGGGCGTATGGACCATTCAAGCACCCAACGCGTTATACGCCGTTGAAAGTAACCGGGGCGGATTAGCCGGAGCCTTTGGCATGGGCCTGTTAGCCACGCTCTTGGCGACACCCTGCAGCGCTCCATTTCTGGGGGTGATGCTGACATGGGCCTTGGTGCAGCCGACGGCCATCATCGTACTATTTTTTGTGCTCATCGGGGTAGGCATGGCGTGGCCGTATGTTCTGCTGGCCGCATTTCCATCCTGGCTTAGCCATGTACCGCGTGCCGGGCGCTGGTCGGAAATTGTAAAAGAAGCGTTGGGGCTGGTGATGGTGGCGGTGGCAGTTTATCTGCTATTAAGCACGGAAAACCGTTCGCAAATTACCGCGGGATTTATGCTGGCGATGATTCTGGCGATTGTCTGCTGGGGGTGGGGAAAATTACCGGATATTAATATGTCGGCGGTAAAAATCTGGGGTATTCGTCTGGGTTTTGTAGTCGGCGGGATATTGGCCGGTGGATCGTACCTGGTTTGGGCGGGTGGAATTCATGCCACCAGAAGCCCGGGGACCACACAGGTCCAACCAGGCCACACGGAAACGTTTGCGGTAAATCATTGGCAGGAATTCAACTGGAACGCAATGAATGCCGCACTAAAATCAGGTCATCCGGTGGTGGTTGATTTCACCGCGCCCTGGTGCATTAACTGCCGCTTTGTTAAAGCGACGGTACTGGATGCACAAGTAGTGCGCCAGAAATTCAAACAGGCCCACGCGGTATTATTCAGTGCAGATATTGACCAACCCATTCCCAAAGCGTTCTGGCTGAAGCTTGGCGGTCGGGCGATACCGTATCTGGCCATCTTATCGCCAAAGCATCCGGCAATGCCGGAAATTTTGCGTGATATTTACACCCAGCAGGATGTCATGGATGACATTGCAGCAGCGGTCCGATAAGCTAGACGACGCAGGACTGAATCATTTGCCCCCCTGATTCGTTTGGCATCAAGGAAGTCGCCGATAATTAAAGGCGATGAAATTTCCGCGCTGGTAACAGAAAGGCAGGGCCTGAATTTGAACTATAAGCAAATCGGGATGGCTCTTATCGTGGCATTATGTATCACCCCGGCAATCTCACGCGGTGCTACGCTGGGTTCGGGATGGGCCTACCGGCGTTCATTACGCGCTAATTTATTTCCAACCTCAGCGCCGGGCAAAAATCTGGCGTGGGCGCAATTTTACACCAATAGTGCACGACTGCCCGACGGACGAGATTTACGCGTAACATCCGCCACCGGTACGATATTGCCCATGCGCTTGCTGCGCGTATCCAAGAAAGATGATCTGGTGCGCTTGGCTTTTCAGGAGCCGGCGGCCGGGGAATATTTTGTCTGGTGGGGCAACAAGCATCCCGGAGCAGCACCCCCGGTACTGAAAATTGACCGTGGCATATTTTTACAGGTATTTCCCCTGGTGCAAGGCCCGCGGCGAAACTGGCAACAAATGCGGCAGCTTTTCAATCGCACCACGTATTTTGCCTCTATGTTTGTGCCCGAAATGTTCATGGGTTATGACCCCACCGGGTGGAATCGGCAGGATATGATGCTGTACCGCGCAAACCTGCATATCACCAGTGCGGGACGCTATACGTTTGCCTTTGATGTTTCGGATGTGGGGTTTTTGAATCTTGATGGAAAAAATCTGCTGACCAAAACCCGGCCGGGCGGCATGATGGGCAGCGTCCGGTTCAAACGCACCATTTATCTTAAGCCGGGCTGGTATCCTATGACCGTAGGAGAACTGCACCTGTGGTGGCTGGCGGGAATATCCGTGGATTGGAAACCACCCGGATCGGCGCAATACGCACCGATTCCGGCGGCGGCGTTCGCACCGGCGAATCAGGCGGCGGTCGGGCCGCTGGAAAAAGTCGGCGGCGGTTATGCGGCTGATTTTTCAGTTAAACCCCAGTCACAATTGTTTGTTCCCCCCGATAATTATCTTCAGCGTTACACATTTTCCGCACGGGTGCCTGCGACATTTTCTCCCCGGGTGAACTGGACGTTTTCCGACGGGCAAACCGCACATGGCCTGCAGGTGGATCATGAGTTCTTAGCACCCGGTGTTTATACAGTTTCCATGACCGTTGCGCAGGCCGGCAACACATTTGTCACAAAGCGGCGGATATTGGTACGCACTGAGATGTTTTCCAAATTTCCCTATCCGCCGGTGGATCCATCAGGCGTGGTGGCGGATATTATTGATAACTACAATCTGAAAACACTTTCCGGCCGACAACTTTACCGCGGCATCATGTTTTATCGCCATTACAAGAATTTGCGAGGCTTGCGCGCATGGGGGCTGGCCTGGGCGATTTCAACCGATGCGCAAAATCCGCAATCCGTGGTAAATACCGCAGATATGCTGGTTCGCCGAGAACTGCAGAAAGGCAACTTCCAGCAGGCGGCAAAGATCTATCTGCTGGCGTCGCGCAAGCATATAGACGCCATGACGCAGGCCCATCTGCTGCTGCATTACGCGGTAACGGCCTGTAATTATTCCAGCACGGCCCCCCAGGTGCTCCAGAGCCTGCAAAACTGGCAGGCCGATCACGCCCATTTAGCCAAGCCGGCCGCACACGATATTGCTACGGCCTTGGCGTATGCCTCAATTGCCAACGGCAAGGGTGCGGCAGCCGCCAAATATGTAAAGCAGGCCGGTGATGTGACAACTATGGCCTATAGCGCCCAGGAGATCCGGCAGGGCGTGTTGGCGCGTAATGTGGAAAGTTATATTGGCAGTCATCATTACCGTACGGCCGATCATTTGCTGAACCAATGGGAACTGCAATTCCCGCGCGCGATTATCAAAGGCTATACGCGGTTGTTGCGCGTCAAGCTGATGATGGCGCAAGATCGTTTTCTTAGCGCCGCGCAGATTGCCGTGCAGTATGTCAATAGTGAGCCGAAATCATTTTATGCCGCGAAGTTGCTGTACCGTGCCAGTGAGGCATACCAGAGCGCAGGGAAGACCAATCGCTCCGAACTTCTTCTGGCGCGATTGAAAAGGGATTATCCGGAATCCTCGTACGCTTATAAACACTAAAAGGCTTATTGTCCCTTGAAGAATTGAAGATCGGCATGGCGCGGGTACATTTTGCGGACAAACCGGAATGCCACATACGGGCTTACACCATCGCAGAGCATTTTTTTATAAAACAATTGGCTCACCAGAGCGGCATCAGCCCAGCGTATTTCGCGGCGCGGACTGATAAAAGCTGCCGCGCCCGTACCGCGCACGAAAGCTTCGCCAAAAGTCTCATTTCCTGTCAGGCAACTGGAAGAAAAGACAATTTTTCCCGTCAGATCGCCGGCTAAGGTTATAAGCTCATCAATGTCCACGTCTTCCAACTGCAAAACCAGCTTGCGTTTTAGCCCGTGCATGGAAAAATGAATGTGCCGGCTGCTGGACATGCGTGCCAGCTTTAAAAAATGGCCAAGCTCCAACTTGGTGCGAATGAACGAATATAAAGGCTTGGCACCGATCATGCGAAGAAATTCCCCCAACAGCCGCCCTTCCGACCAATGCTTCTCGGTTGGTTTTCGTGAAACCGATTCAATGACCACGATTTTATTTGAGGGTTGCAGCTGCCGCGCGGGCATTCGGCCGGTCTCACCATCCACATACGTGAAATAGGCGGTGCCGTTGGAAAGGAAGGTGACGCGTGCAGGAAACAGCCGTTCGTTCTGCCAGGGGGCGTAGACGCGGTCGCCAATATGGTAGGGATTTGCGGTCACTCGAAACCTCCAGTCACAGAGGTTGATTATAACCGATGCGCCCTGCCGTACCGGAACAGCTCAATGTGGAATTGAAACAAAATAGTTATAGGACGTCCTATTGGCGTATTTGTCAGATACACCAGCAGATATTACGTTAACTAAAACACATTATTCGTTTTTACGATGAACTAGGCCGGTGGGGCTTAACCACTTTCCATGCCAAGCCGCAAGCCCGCATCAGCAGAATCGTGACATAGGTGACATCAAGTTCATACCAACGCATCCCATGGGCCGCAGAGCGCTGCTGGGCGTGGTGGTTGTTGTGCCAGCCTTCTCCAAAGGACATCAAAGCCACCCACCAGTTGTTGCGCGAGTCATCGGTTGTCTCAAAATTGCGGTAGCCCCAGGTATGAGCTGCGGAATTAACAAACCAGGTTGCGTGATACATCACCACCACTCGCACGCATACTCCCCACAGGAACCAGGAGACGCCTCCCATGGGGTTGCCCAGCCACATCCAGCCGAGAGCAAATAAGATAGCGGCAAGAAAAAACTGCGGTACGTACCAATAGCGATCCAGAAAGCATAAGACTGGATCGCGCTGAATATCCTTGGTAAGTTTCACGGGATCATCCCCGATCCGTGAAGAATGGATAATCCACAACATGTGAGACCAGGAAAAACCGTCACGTGGAGAATGCGGATCACCAGGTTCGTCCGATTCCTTATGATGCAGGCGATGCGTGCCAACCCATTGAATTGGCCCCCCCTGCCAGGAAAGGCAGGCAAAGACCGTGAGAATATATTCAATGGGTTTATAAGTTACAAAGCTGCGGTGAGTCAAGAGACGGTGGTACCCCAGCGTGACACCTAATCCGCCGGCAATCCACGCCATAATAAAAAACACAACGATGGATGACACATGGATAAACATCGGCACAAATGCCACCAGCGTCAGCACGTGGAGAATCGCAAAAACCGTAGAGTAATACCATTGGAAATGAACTGTTCGGCCATCGCGCAATTCGCGTCGGAGAAGCTTCGTGTTTGCTGCCATGTACTGCCTCATGCTATCTGCTTGCTGCAACTTGGTAAAAACAACTTTATTACCAAAGCCGCAAGTCCGGGAACTTAATGGATAGTATAGCATACCACAGGGCAAAAAGTGAAACATATTATTGGCAAGCGTCATTGCCAAATCAATATCCGCTTGTATAGTAACGGTCCGTGAGGCACGCAAAGAGAATCCGCCGCCACACGAGAAGAACCGACATACTGAAAGGCATCGCGTTATGGAAAAAAAATTACCACAACTGGATCGTCGCGACTTTGTCAAATTGGGAGCGGTGGTCTCTGCGACCGCAGCCTTAAACGCGGGAGGCCTGACCGCGTCAGCCGCTTCCGAGAAGTTCCCGCCGCGACCGTTTTTTCAGCCCCATCGCATTCGCTATGACCGGCACACTCTGATTTTGGACGACAAACCATTTTTTATGTATAGCGGGTGCTTCCATTATTACCGCTGCGCCAAACCCTTATGGCGTGAGCGATTCGCAAAAATCAAAGAAGCTGGATTTAATACCGTGCAGACCTACGTCGCGTGGAATATGCACGAAGCCCAAATGCCCTCCGGCCTGGATGATTATTCCAAAATTGATCTCACCGAGCTAGATGACTGGTTGACCATGGCCACGCAGGAATTCGGACTGTATGTCAGCATTCGCCCAGGACCCTATATTTGCGCCGAATGGGATACCGGGGGCTTCCCGCAATGGTTGATGACCAAAAAGCCACGGGATTATCAAGGCGAATGGTTGCGCAGCGATGATCCGATTTTTATGGCTTGGAGCCGCCACTGGTACAATGCCGTTTGCCCGGTCATTGCCAAACATCAGATTACCCGCAAAGGCCCGGGTGAACCGGGCGTGATGATTTTTCAAGTCGAAAATGAATACGACTACGCGCCTTTCTCGAATTGGATTAAACGGATCTACGTTGAATCTCTGGTCACGGGCGCTTTGAAAAATGGGATCGAAGTTCCCCTGTTTATCAACTGGGGCCAGTGTGTGGTGGGTTCTAAAAATCCACTGCTCCGGCGGGTCTTTGATGCCATGGATTTCTATCCAGGATGGGGTGTCGACAGCGTTCTTGGCTCCATCGAATGGATGCGAAAAAATCAATCGCGTGCACCGCTTATGACCGCGGAACTGCAAGGCGGCTGGTTTAGTGGCGTGGGAGATGTTCCGCCGTTACGCACGCACGTGGACCATTATCGCTCTGATCTTATTCCACCACAAATCAACAACCTCACACTTTTCTGCATTCAGAATGGTGTGACAATGGTTAATTATTACATGCTCTTCGGTGGCACCAATTTTGGTGGAAGACCCGCCGCTGGTATTGCCACATCCTACGATTATAGTGCCCCCATCAGAGAAAACGGCGGTGTGGGAACCAAGTACCTGCGCGTTAAAGCTCTCGCGGCCATGCTTAAGGAGCACGGCGCGGCGCTGGCACAATCGGAAGCTTTGACGGTAAAGGGCAAAACCGGATTTTCTGATGTTTATCTGGCAGCGCGCAAAGCGCCGGACGGCAGCATCTATTTATTTATTCGCACCGACCAGCATGGGCACAGCCGCAACGGCAAAGCACATGTGGCCATTGCGGGTGTGGGCACGGTTGAACTTCACTATGAACTGGAACCTTTCGGATCCAAGATTCTCTTTCTGCCGGCGGGCGTCACCTCAGCTGACAGCGGGAAATGGCTACCGGAACCGCAGCAAGATCAGAAACGTCCAACGGATCTGCCGTCGGGTGTAACCATTGGTTCCGTAAAATCGGCCGTTGATCCGGAACCATCTCATTGGCGAGCAATCAAGCCGAATCAATCATTGGCGGAGTTGGGCGTATATGTCTCGGGTTTCAGCTATTACCGCGCAAAGTTAAATCTCCATGCCCTGCCGCCGAAGATTTCGGCCGTTGCGCTGGCCGCCACGTTGAATAACTCCGACGGCGCTACCGCCAATGTCGATGGGGAAATACTTTATTCCAAGCCCAATTCCGGCGCGGCGGCGATGTACGAATCAGCGAAGCCTCTGGAAACAGGCCAGCACACTGCCACGCTGGTATACGAAAATCGTGGTCATCCCAATGGCGGAATGGGTATGGAAGCGGTATACGGAATCTATGATATTTCCCTGGTGCCCAACAACCTTGCCGGAAAGCTCATAAATCCCTGGCGAATGAAAGAGGTGCAGCAGCCAGGCAATCCTTCGCATGCACCTTTTATTGGCACCAATGTCTCAGTCCACGGATGGAAAGAACTTACAACAAAAGACGCATTAAGCGCCGCGCAGCTTAAGCTGCCAAACTCCAGCGCTATATTTCGCACCACGCTGCATATAACCCAGGAAGATCTGACAGAACATAAAACCGTGCTGCATATGAGCCGAATAGATGACAATGGCTGGGTATTTGTCAATGGCAAACTTCTCGGCACGACCAACAACTGGGACCAGGCCTGGAGCTTTAACGCCGAAAAACTCCTGCATGTTGGAAACAATACCCTGGCGGTGCTGGTGCAAAATACTAACGGTTCCGGAGGGCTTGGCGGCGTAAAACTTACTTCAACGCCGGCTTTAGCGGCGTTATCCACCACGGTCGGATCATTGGAATTTGCGCCGCATCCAACCGGGGTTGAAGCAGGCTGGCATAAGCCTCATTTTGATGATTCGGCTTGGCAACAGCGGGACCTGACAGGACGC
This sequence comes from Planctomycetota bacterium, assembly GCA_021805985.1. GTDB lineage: Bacteria > Planctomycetota > Phycisphaerae > WQYP01 > WQYP01 > JAMDCX01. Next base: position 19,501 of record JAJZDN010000003.1, read on the forward strand.
CCGCATGACGACGCCAAAGCGGCACTGCTTTCCTGGCACCGCATGGAATTTATTTTACCCCCGGTGAAGGCAGGCATCTGGCTACCTTGGTGCCTGAAAATTCAGGCTACCGGCACGGGCTTTATTTATGTTAATGGACATGAATATGGCCGATTCTGGCAAGGTGGCGGACAGCGGGAATATTACCTTCCGGAATGCTGGCTTGACACCCGGCCCGGCCAAAAAAACGTCATCGCATTGTGCCTGCGGGCGGTTGATAAACCAGCACAAATTCTAGCTGCGTCCGTGGAGCCATATGTGGTTTATGCGGAATATCGATCCAAACCGGCCTGATCATGAAATTGTGGCAACTGCCAAGCGTATGATCTGCCGCCGTGAAACTTGTGCTACTACGGTCAAGGTAAAATCAGCATGGCGTCGCCGTAGCTATAGAATCGGTAACGGCGTTCGATAGCCTGTTGATAAATTTCTTTTAGCCGATTCATCCCTGTTAACGCCCCGACCAAGGCCAGAAGCGTGCTCCGGGGCAAATGAAAATTAGTAATTAGCGCATCGGTGAGTTGAAAAGTGTATCCGGGTTCAATAAGCAGACTTGTTGACCCGGAAAAATCCTCCGGAGGCTTTGACGTATCAAGAATGGCGCAGGCCATGGTTTCCAACGTCCGGACGGTGGTCGTGCCGACCAGCACCATTCGTCCTGATCGCGATTTTTGCTGACGGATGTGTTCCACCGTGGCGCGGGGAATCATAAATGTTTCCTGGTGCATCGGATGTTGATCCAGGCTTGCGGCTTTCACCGGTAAAAAAGTTCCTAAGCCGACATGCAGGGTGATAAATGCACGCTGAATCTGCCGCTGCTGTAAGTTTACAAAAACTTCGGGGGTAAAATGCAGACCGGCAGTGGGAGCCGCCAGAGCGCCGGCGGCGCTGGCGTATATGGTCTGGTAGTTTTGTGCATCGGCAGAATTATCGCCATCCGGGACGCTTGTGGTGCAGGCATGTTGCTTGCCGCTGTTTTGCGAATCGGCAACATTTCCCACCGGCGGCTGGCGCGGCGGAGGTACCGCCGATGCGGTGGATTGGTGGCGGTTGGCGACAGTTTGCGGGTTGATCCCCCGTGCTTTTTCAATATAAGGCGGCAACGGGATATCGCCGAAATCGGCCAAAACCTCCGGAGCTGGTCTGGCATCACTGACTTCTACAATCCATTGGCCTTTTTCGGCTTCGCGCTCCAGCAGTTTTAGGTGAAGGACATCGGCACCGTTTTCAGACCGGGCAGTAAGCTGCACGCCTGCCTGAGCCCGGCCCCGGGTCCGTAACAGAACGCGCCAGATACCGGGCGATATTTCGGCAATAAATAAGCCAGTAATTTGCCCGCCGGATTGCTTTGTCAGGGAGAGTTTCGCCGGCAGCACACGCGTGTCGTTGGCGATTAAAAGGTCCCCGGGAGAGAGCAGATGCGGAAGATCCGAAAAAAGGCAATGGTCGATCGAATCAGCACTGCGATGATAGACCAGCAGCCGACTGTGGTCACGCGGATAGACCGGATTGCGAGCAATTAATTCCGGTGGAAGCGTATAATCGAGTTCATCCGTATACAACATCAAGCCCAATCAGGAAGCACTGGCGGCATCGAGTCTGCTGATACGACGCTTACGTAACATGCGCGATCTGGCCACGCGGCCCGATAAAAAGAGTCCGCGCCCTGGCCGGTCCTCCACATCCAGCGGTAAATTCATAACAGTGTCGACGATGCTTTGGGCGGCTTGCGGACGCGCCAAGTGTCGCGTGTTTGCCCGCATAAGCTCCAGGCGCTGTGGATCTTCCATAAGTTTTTGAATTTTCCAGGCCAGCGTCGGCAAGTTGTTACTGCGAATGGCCACACCGCATTCCAGAAGATGAGCCGAGTTGCGTTCCTCCTGGCCAGGAATAGGATTCACAATGCACAGCGGCAAGTTCCGCGCCATGGCCTCGCTGGTGGTCAGGCCACCGGGTTTGCCCAGCAGCAGATCAGCCGCAGCCATGTATTCATCCATCAAAGGCGTAAAGCCAACCGGGATTACCCGTGCCGACGAACTACGATTTTGTCGGCCAGCGATTTGATCCAGGTGACGTTTTAATTCCTCACTTCTTCCGGCGATCACGACCAACTGAACGGGGCGTTTAATTTTAAGCAGCTCCGCCAGCAGCGCCTCTACGGGGCCGACACCATAACCGCCGGCGGAAACCAGGATGGCAAACATATTATCGGCCAGGTTAAGTTTGCGGCAGGCTGTCGCGCGGGATTTGGGTTCCATGAATACCGGATCAATGGGAATCCCGGACATACTGATGCGGTGGGGATCAATGCCCATTTGCACCAGAAATTCCCGCGTTTCGTCCAGGAGAACAAAGTACTGCTGGTAGGTGCGATTCAGCCACATGGCATGGCAGTCATAGTCGGTTACAACAATAGCGGGCTTAACCGGGCTTCTACCTGTTTCATACAACCAGCCCAAAAGGCTCGCGGGCGTAAAATGTGTGCAAATAATATGGTCGGGCTGAAAGGCCATGGTCGCTTTGAGAAAAGGGCGAGCATTAAACTTCTCAAACGCCAGTCGCATTTTTTCATTTCGCCACGGCGTGTCAAACGTATCGTAGATCCATCCTAACATGCGCGGCGCTTTGTTAATCAGATCAAGATATGTTTGCGAGTAAATGTGCCGAAACAGCCGCGTGGTATATTTAAGCATATCCCAGTGCTGCACTTCTCCCACACCGGGATGCTGCTGACATATTCGCAGCAATGCATCGGCGGCCCGCACATGGCCGGTACCGGCCGACGCGGAAAGAAGCAGTACTTTCCGTTTTTTTACGGGTCCTTCTGGCATAACTTCCTTCCCATGAGCCACTAATTTACAGCACCAGCATCGCGTTTATTTTCGCGGCACAGATAAAATCATTTTCCGAAATTCCGCCTATGGCATGCGTGTTATACCGTATCACACATCGGCTGTACCCAACTTCCATATCCGGATGATGGTTCTCCAGATTCGCCAACCAGGCCACCGTATTAACAAACGCCATGGTCTGGTAGAAGTTCATAAATTCAAACGCTCGAACCAGCGAACCGTTGCGGAATTCCCAATCCGGCAGCGATTTAAGCAGTTTATTGATCTGGGACTCGGTGTACGGCTTAACCCCGCCTTCGCAGGCTTTGCACTTGCGGCGCGTGAAATCCGTTGGTTTGGTCTTTTTAGCCATATACTGCCTTCCTTATTCTGCCTGCAGTATTATACCCAACGACTATCGATACCGTCGATTGCACTGCAAAAAATGAAGAGGGGTCGCTCAATAAGGCACGCTACAAAAACAAATCACCCTGTGCCTTTGGAGGCGGGCAATACGGTTGGATGCAGGCGACAGTATCATTTTCCACTCTGTTTACCAGAGTGTTCACGCGGTGTGACTGCATCTGTTCCGATGCAAAAGGCTGAAAAAAACGGCGGGTTTCCAAAGCCTCCGGCGGTGCGGATATATAAGCCATGGCCTCTGAGACAGGAAGCAGAACCGGCATACGTGCATGCACCGGCTTGACCAGCGCATTGGCCGAGGTGGTAAGAATGACAAACTTCAATTCATCGCCAAAACGGTCATATAAGCCGGCCAGACAAAATGGCGCACCGGATGTCAGTTGAAACAGGTGCGGGATCGAAGCGTTTGCAGTTTTTCGCCACTCATAAAATCCGTCAGCAGGGATTACACAGCGTCGTTGCCGAAAGGACTCGGAAAAACTGGGCGTTTCCAGTACCTTTTCCGAACGGGCGTTAATCAGTAGGTCCGCGGTTGCACCACCGCGCTTTCGGGTAAATCCCCAGTGCGCTAAGCGAACCATTGGCCCGGAATGATCACAAATTATCAGCGCCCCCTGTCCGGGGGCAATGTTGTACCGCGGATGACTTTTTGGCACGTCTATTAGCCATGGCATTGCATTAAATGCAGCCGCCGGATTAGCCAGGGTAAAGCGTCCGCACATTGTCCGGTCCTTAAGCTGGGGACACATCAACCGACACATACATCGTATGCTTGCCCCCTCCGAGAATCATTCCACGCAGAGGTGACACATCAGAAAAATCACGCCCATACGCAATGGTGATGTGACGATCCGCGGGGATCATATCATTGGTCGGATCAAAATCCAGCCAACCCAGTTCAGGCACATAAACGCTAAACCAGGCGTGGGAGGCGTCCACACCAATCAGGCGCGGCCTGCCGGGCGGAGGCAGCGTCAGCAGATACCCCGACACATACCGTGCCGCAAATCCCATAGATCGCAGACACGCGATACCAAGATGGGCAAAATCCTGGCATACCCCTCGGCGGTGGCGGAAGATATCCGCGACGCTCGTGCTGACGGTCGTGGCCGTAGAATCAAACTGAAAATCCTGATAAATGCGGTGCATCAGGTCTTCCAATGCTTCAACAATTGGCCGATTGGGCAGAAAAGATTCGGCCGCATACGGTGCCGCTTCGCTGGTGGGCGTGATTTTTGTGGATTCAAACGTAAATTGCACCACCCGCCCAAAGTCCACAATAGGGTTGGTAAATAAACTATCTCGGGCCTGCTCCCAAGGCTGATTGGAAAACAGCAGTCCGGTTGACGGGGAAGTTATTTCAACTTCCCCGCGGGAAGTCACCAGAAGTTCGCGGTGCGGCTCCTGGATGCTGAAAAAGGTCTGCCGATTACCGAAATAGTCCAGACGGTCCGTACGCACAGCCGCGGGGAAAATTTCCAGGTCGGAAAAATTCCAGATATGGTGCGGTGCCTCGCGGGGCAGCAGGTGGGCAATGTGATGACAAATGGTCACCGGCTGCTGATAACGGTAGCGCGTGATATGTTTTACTCGATATACAGGCATAAGTCATTTTCCGCACATACGGTGCATGGTCCAACTACGGGCAAATACTAAGACGCCGCGTCCGGCATCGGCGCTGAAAGTTGAAACCCCAGTTGCCGGGACTCTGAAACATGCACCAGATACGCCCGGCTGATGACATCTGAAAGCATTCGTATTTCGTCCATCCATATTTTCAACAGGCGATCCAGTGGATCCCGCCGACGATGATCATCCGCATTATCACTGCGTCCCAGGGCATTAAGATCGGCGAGTCGCATATCGGTAAGTAATCGCAGGATAATGCGTTCCGCAGTAGATAACCCGGTCCCGCCACCCTCAGGATTCAAGCTTGCCAGATGTTCCTGCAAGCGCATGAGTTGAAACACCGCAGAGCGTGGATTGCTTTCATCCGCTAAAAGCATATCCAGCACCGGTGGAACCTGGAGGTTGGTCGTATAGCGACGACGATACGTAATAATGGAATCGGCAATTTCCAGAACCGATTCCAACAGCGGCCCTTCACGGTCTACTACGGGTACCAGCGCTTCGGAAAGCAGCGTCAGCGTAGCCAGCACGCGCTCAAGACGCCGGCCGATATCTAAAAACCGCCAGGCATAACTGCGGGTCATGGATTCCATGGTCAAGCCGTCAAAGGCCGCAAAGGTGATAATCAACCGATCCATAGCCGGCAAAATGTCCAACAGCGCCGGCTCGAAGGTGTCGGCCCGTGGAAAATCCTCGTCCAGCCGATTGATGATCCGCCATATGTCCAGTGACATGCGATCCCGCACCAGGGCGGCGATACGATAAATGGATTGCAGCGTGGCCGGAAAGCCATTGGGATGCTTATTACGCATAAGGATATCAACGAGTCGGGCTTCCGCGGAAAATTCCTGCCCGTCCGGCTGGGTATACATGGTCTGCTTTGCCAGGGCGGAAATCAGGACAGGCAGTTCGGCGGATGCGTCAAAAGTCTGATCCATCAGGCGCATTGCAATTCCGCGCGCCAGCCGGGCGTTGGCCTGCGCCCGTTCCTCATAGCGCCCCAGCCAAAACAGATTATCCGCTACGCGGCTGGGCAAATCGCCCAGGGCACGGGAAAACGCCACTGGCTGACCCGCCGGCTGCAGAAAGCTGAAAGAATCAACCGGACCATCCGAGAGAACCCACGCATCTTTTGATCCACCCCCCCGCTGCATGGACACAATCATGGAATCGGCTGATCCGGAAAATCTCGCCAGTCCCCCCGGCATAACACAATACCCGTCATCGACGCACGTTGCGTGGAGTCGCAAAACCACATGGCGCGGCTGGACCTGGTTTTCCACCAGCGACGGTGCTGTGGATAATGCAACGTAATGTTCGCCGACGAAAAGCGTGGGCGCTGCGATGATCTTGTTACGCAGTGTTTCAAGCTCACTGTAGCTTAATTTCCCCGCAAAAACCGGCTTATCCTGCATGGAGCTAAAAGCGCGCTTGACCACCATTTGCGGAAGATTATCCAGCACATACTTCCGTGCCTCCGCATTGCCGCACCAGAACGACTCCACCGAAGGCAACCGTAAATCCTCGCTGAACAAGCGACGGCAAATCGCCGGCAGAAACATCATCAATGCGGGGTTCTCCGCTAATCCTGATCCCAAGGCATTGGCCACGGCTACATTTCCGCAATACAGCGCCTGCACCAGGCCGGAAACTCCCAGGGCGGAATCGGCACGCAATTCAAGAGGATCACAAAAATCATCATCTTGCCGTCGAAAAATCACGTCCACGCGTTTCAAGCCACCGAGCATTTTCAAATAAACGTAATTATCGCGTACCACCAGATCCGCACCTTCCACCAGGGTGTAACCCAGATATCGAGCCAGATACGCATGTTCAAAATACGTTTCGTTATAAGGCCCCGGCGTCAACAGCACGATGCGCGGATCCTCGCGATTCGAGAGAGATTGAAGCGTTTCGCGTAGGCGGCGAAAAAAAGTAGCCAGACGACTGACCCGGCAATCTCGAAACACATCCGGCAGCGCCCGGGAAATTACCATGCGGTTTTCCAAGGCGTAACCTGCACCGGAGGGTGCCTGGGTTCGGTCAGTCAGTACGACAAACCGTCCGTCGGCACCGCGTCCCACATCGGCAGCGTAGGTATGCAAACGCCGTGCGCCGGGAACCATCACACCGTGCAGCGGCCGGAGGAATGAATCTTGGCCAAAGACTAACTCAGGTGGAATAATTTTTTCAGTAAGCAAATACTGTGGGCCGTAAAGATCATCCAGTATGGCGTCAAGCAGGCGGGCACGCTGGGCGATTCCCGCCTCCAACTCCGCCCAGTGCGCAGCGGAAAACACGACGGGAAGTGAATCCAGATGCCAGGGGCGGTCCATGCCGGCCGGATCGCCGTAGACGTTGTAGGTCACGCCATTGTCATGAATGAGCTGCCGGGCGGTTTCCCAGCGATGGTGCAGCTTTTCCGGCCCCAGATCATCGAGGAGATTCAAAAACATCTGCCAATGGGGCCGCACGGCCCCATGCGCATCAAGCATTTCATCATAGTGGCCCGGCGAAGGACCATACGAGGTATACAATCCGGTATTTACGAAATGCCGGGGCAGCACAGCCTGTTGTTCTTGAAGCGTCATACACCTTTCAACTATACATGATTGTTCCGATTGTTGTATATCATTTTTGCTGCGGGCATCGCCGCAGGTCCAGGGTCAAGGGAAACTCCCGCGAGTGGTCAACCTTACGCGGCCGAAGCACACCCGGCGTGTGACCGAACTTGACAAAACGCGCCATCCGCCGCGATTCAGCTTCAAAAGCATTGACCGGAAATTGATCAAACGATCGTCCTCCGGGGTGCGATACATAATAAGTACAGCCTGCAACCGCCTGGTCATTCCAAGTATCCACCACATCGAAAACCAGCGGGGTGTGAACTCCGATTGTCGGATGCAGGCACGCTCCGGGCTGCCAGGCCCGGTAGCGCACTGCCGCAATAAATTCTCCGTTTCGACCCGTCGCATTCAGCGGCAACACCACGCCATTAACCGCAAGTATATGCCGCGAGCTGATCAAACCCGAGGCTTTTACCTGCAGGCGTTGCAGCGATGAATCCACATAGCGCACCGTGCCGCCCGCGCCAGGCTCTTCACCCAGAACATTCCAGGGTTCGATCGCCTGCCGGAATTCCAACGTCATACCGCCGGCGGCAACGGATTCTATTTCCCCCAGCAAAGGAAAGCGGAACTCAAAATGCGGGGTAAACCAATCCGTATTCAGCGCAAAGCCCGAAGCGGCAGTATCCCCTAGTACGTCATTAAAATCATCGGCGAGATAATGCGGCAGCATGAACCGATCATGAAGTTCCGTGCCCCATCGCACCAGCGGTGTGTCGTAGGGCGTTTCCCAGAATCGGGCAATCAGCGTACGCAAAAGCAGTTGCTGCGCCAGAGACATCCGCGGGTGCGGCGGCATTTCGAATCCACGGAATTCTACCAGCCCCAGCCGTCCGCTGGAGGAATCTGGCGAATAAAGCTTGTCAATACAGAATTCCGCCCGGTGCGTATTGCCCGTTAAATCAATTAATAAATTCCTGAAAATTCGATCCACCAGCCACGGCGCAGCATTCACGCCCTGCTGGCGCGCCATTTCGTTCAAAGCAATTTCCAGTTCATACACCATTTCCGGGCGGCCCTCATCCGCACGGGGAGCCTGACTTGTCGGACCGACACACAGCCCGGAGAACAAATACGACAGCGACGGATGATTGTGCCAATACGCCACCAGACTCTTCAGCAAATCTGGCCGACGTAAAAACGGTGAATCGCCAGGCGTGGCACCGCCGATGACAATATGATTCCCGCCGCCGGTACCGATGTGCCGGCCATCAAGCATAAACTTCTCTGTGCCCAGGCGGGAAAAATGGGCGTCTTCATATAGCCCCGTCGTAACACTGACCGCCTCCTGCCAAGTTTTCACTGCGTGCACATTGACTTCAATAACCCCGGGGTCAGGGGTTACTTTCATGTGGGCCACGCGCGGATCATCCGGCGGCGTATAGCCTTCAATAATCACGGGAGTTTTGAGCTCCGCAGCAGTATCTTCGATTCGCGCCAGCAGTTCAAGATAATCTTCGATATAGTGCATGGGGGGCATAAACACGTGAAGCGTACCATTTCGCGGCTCCACACAAATGGCCGTGCGCACCACATACGGTGCCGACTGCCCGAGTTCCGGCTTCTGCGAGGGATTTTCTGATAAGCGCGCTCGGTATTGTGCCAAGGCCAGGGAACTGCCTTCTTCCGCATCCTTCCATTGCTGTTCACGCAAATTTGCCTGACGTTCCGGTTCGGGCGTTCCAGGTCGATATTGCTGACCGTCATGCACATCAGGTAATTCTGGCAAGTCCTGCATGGGGTCACGCGGATAACACTGCGGATACTGGCTCTCGGCAACCCAGGGAAGCGAATCCAACGCAAGGCGCAATCCCATGGGGGAATCACCGGGAATTAAATACAGCCGCTCCGGCCGCAGGAACCAGGCCCCGGTTTGCCAGATTCCCTCACCTGGAGCGCCAATGGGCCTTACCGGAAGAACGTAGCCAACAATCTTATCCAGACCCTGTTCAAATATTTTCGCCATGCGCAAGCGGTCTTCGGGGTTTTTGAGATTATTGTTAAGCGGATCAACATTGACTGGCAACCGTCTTTCTTTCCCCAGGTAATGCCAGACATCTTCATAACCCGCCAGGGCATGAGAAAACGTGACATCGCCTTGCAGCCGATCCGTCAACTTCTGTAAAAACGTCCGCGCGGTAACATCGGTATGATGATGTTGATCGACACCATCGGCGATCAGCGTTGGATCATTCCAGATCGGCCGGCCATCTTTACGCCAGTAACACGCCAAGGCCCATCGTGGCAACGATTCTCCCGGATACCACTTGCCTATGCCATAGTGCAACAGGCCGCCCTGACCAAAGCGGTGGTGCAGCCGCTTGATTAACTCCCCGGCCAACTGCCGCTTGTGCGTCCCTTGCGCGGTGGTGTTCCATTCCGGAGCATCGACGTGATCAATCGCTACAAACGTCGGTTCTCCCCCCATCGTCAAACGCACATCGTGCTTTACCAGGAAGGCGTCCACCGTATGCCCCATTGATTCAATGCTTTCCCATTGTTCTTCCGTATAGGGTTTGGTCACGCGCGGATCTTCCCGCACGCGCCGGACCGACATACTGAACTCAAACTCTGCCTCACATTCATCCACCGCTCCGGAAATGGGTGCTGCAGATGATGGCTCGGCCGTGCAAGCCAGCGGGATATGACCCTCACCAGTAAATAAGCCGCTGGTGGCATCCAGGCCAACCCAGCCTGCGCCGGGCAGAAATACTTCCACCCACGCATGGAGATCTGTGAAATCCGTTTCCGTACCAGAGGGCCCATCCAGTGATTTAACATCGGCTGTTAATTGGATCAGATATCCGGAAACAAAGCGGGCCGCCAGGCCGCAATGCCGAAATAAATTCACCAGCAGCCACGCGAAATCTCTGCATGATCCGGTCCGCAGCGCCAGCGTCTCTTCCACGCTTTGTATGCCGGGTTCTAATCGGATGAGATATTTGAGCAGGTGATTGATTTTTGTATTTATTTCCACCAGAAAGTCCTGGGATCGCACATCTTTGCGTTGGCAGGATTTCAGCAGCTCTTTTAACAACGGGCCAGGCTCTGTAGTTTCCAGGTAGGGCACCAGCTCGCGTTCCAAAACCGGGTCGTACGTGAAGGGATACATTTCTGCATCCGGTTCAAGGAAAAAATCAAAGGGGTTAATCACCGTCATTTCCGCGACCAGGTCCACTTCCACACGGAATTCTCTGGTAAGTTCCGGAAAAACCAGCCGAGCCTGATAGTTGGCATACGGGTCCTGCTGCCAATTGACAAAATGTTTCGCCGGCAACACGCGTAGCGAATAACTTCGAATCGGAGTGCGTGTGTGCGGTGCCGGGCGCAGACGCACCACTTGGGGCGATAAGGTAACGGGTCGATCATAGCGATAGTGTGTGACATGGTTCAGGGCGACAAGAATGGCCATAAGTTTGAAACTCCGAGACTGCTGGTTTTATTGACATTTGTTTTGCCCGCCGCGCATCAACAGTTTTTGATAGTAAAGTTCTGTTGGGGCCGCAGGTCTCTGGTGATGCAGCTATTGCTGTTGCTGCTGTTGTTGTTGAACCTGCTCTTCCAAGATCCAGGGCACGACGCCCCCGCGGCCGGTGCTGCCGAAAATCGGGACGTTCAACGAAGAAGTTCGCTCGCCCACAAGGTTACCGGCAATCTCGGGTAAATCCATGGTATGCACCTCAACTTTCATGGTTTCCGTTGCGTTACCACGGTAGACGCCTTTATGGGGCGGAACGTCGTTGTAGTGCCGCCCCACCGCCATTTTTACAAAATTATCTTTTACTTCACAGTTGTTGGTCGGGTCGTAGCCCATCCAGCCGCTGCTGGGAAAATAAAGTTCACACCAGGCATGAGTTTCCGCGGCTCCCCGGAATTGCTGATTTCCGGCATGAATAAAACCACTGACATACCGCGCTGGAATGTGCAGCTTACGGGCCAGACCGATCATCAGGTGGGTAAAATCCTGGCAAACGCCGCGCCGGTGCTCCAGCACTTCTGCGATGGTACTTGATGCACTGGTGATACCTTTTTCGTATACAAATTCCGCATGGATCTTATCCATGATATTTAAGGCAACCCGGGCCAACGATTCCCGGCCGGTGGGCTTAATTTGCTGGGCAAGTTCCGTTAACGCCGGACAATCCACTACCGGCGCGTCGAGTCGCAGCATATCAAAAAGACTGTGGTCCGTGGGCACGCTCGGCGGCCACATATCCGCAGAATGCAGAGTCTCGCGGGAACGACCATAGGTTTGCACCACACTAACCGCCGAGATTTTAACACTGCGGTGCAGTTTGTTAATGGCAAAGGTATGAACCGTATTGCCCAGCCAGTCAAAATAGCTGTGTACTTCCGAAGCCGGCCCGATGCCCAGTACAAATGACAAACGATGCTGCAATCTTTCCTGCCGCGGGGCCATGCGCAACTCCATGACCGTTTCACTGATCAAAGCGGAATAATCCAGTTCGGTAATATGCGTAACCTGAACGAGCATTCAATAAAACTCCAAAACACCACTTCTGTCGCGCCGCAGGCGTTGGTTCGATTTCAGCAACCCGCCGGCCTGGGCACCCATCAACTTATCCCCTGACCAATTCCATACGCGACGCTTCCTCGCCGGAACGCATCAGCCATTGCTCCTGCACCGCGATAGAAGCATCGGCGGCAGAGTTGCGTATCTGTTCTAGAAACGCCAGCAGCCCTTTATCCTGGGTGGCTGCGGCGCGGGAATATTGAAGTTCCGCAAACAATCGTCCCAGCCGGCGTTGCGCGTCGCGTCCGGCGTCCGCCGCCAGAACGGATCGAATCCGATCCACTGCTTCAAGGGCATGTTGAACACAGAAATGAACACTGCGCGGGAATGTTGGCTCAAAAAGTATAAATCCCGCCACCAGACCAGGATCAATTTCACCCACATTGGCGCGGCGAAATGCTTCAATGGAACAGCAGGATCGCAAAATCGCCATCCATTGAATCACGCGCGCCGCCGGATCCAGTGAGACTACAGTATCCAGACGTTGCAATCCCTGATACTTCGCCAGCAGGATACGACAGGTCATATCCGCGCGTTCGAGATATTTAGAAAGCTGAATAAACAGCCACACTTGTCCGTGGTCAATGGTTTGATCCGCCAGCCCCTGCAGGAGCAGAGAACCCGTGAGCATCTGTCGGAAAAATTCTTGCGGCGAGTCATCAAAACGCGCCACAGCGTCATCGGCTTTCAGCGACCAGTACAGCGTATTAAGCTGTTCCCACATTTCGTTGGAAATACTTTCGCGGATGGATCGGGCATTCTCCCGCGCCTTGGTCAGACAACTCATCAGACTGATGGGGTTGGACGCATCCAGGGCCATGTATTTTGCTACACCCATCAGGGCCTGAATGGGCGTCTGCTCCGGCTTTACCAGCTCGGGCAACATATGTTCCTGCCATGTGATTTTCAGCACATCCACCACAGCCTGATGTGAAAGATCCGGCTCCAATTCCTCCGCACCGGTTAAGGAATCCACACTGACCATCAGAATCCGCGCAATATGTTCAGCGCGTTCCATGTACCGGCTCATCCAATAACTGGCGTCCGCAACGCGTGCCAGAAGAGCTCGCGGTAAACGCGGAGCCGACTCCGAAGAAGGTAATAATGCCGCACGACTCATCGCTTATTCTCCGATTCAAGGACCCATGTATCTTTGCTGCCCCCACCTTGTGAACTGTTCACCACCAGTGAACCTTCCCGCAACGCCACGCGCGTCAGGCCACCAGGCATAACGGCGATTTTTTCCCCATAAAGAATGTAAGGCCTAAGATCAATCCGCCGGCCCCGCAGGGCACCATCCACCAAACTTGGCTGCTGACTTAACTGCACTACCGGCTGCGCAATAAAATTTCTCGGGTTATCCCGAATCTTGCACGCAAATTCTTCGCGCTCGGCCGGGGCGGCCTGATGGCCCATTAACATGCCATACCCGCCGGCCTCATTGGTGGCTTTGACCACCAGTTGATCCAGGTGTTCCAGTACATATTTGCGATCATCCGGGCGGCTGCAAATGTAGGTCGGCACACTTTCCAAAATAGGCTCTTCCGCCAGATAAAAGCGGATCATATCCGGGACAAATGGATAAATAGCTTTGTCGTCGGCCACCCCCGTTCCCACGGAATTCGCCAGTGCCACATGCCCCAGTCGGTACACATTCATCAGCCCTGCCACCCCCAGCATGGAATCAGGTCGAAAGCACAGCGGATCAAGAAAGTCATCATCCACTCGGCGGTAGATAACATCCACCCGCCGCAGGCCTGCTGTGGTGCGCATGTAAATGTAATTATCTTCCACCAGCAGATCTCTGCCCTCTACGAGTTCCACACCCATTTGCCGCGCCAGAAAACTGTGCTCAAAATACGCGGAATTAAATACGCCGGGCGTGAGCACAACAATGCAGGGATCATCCACTTCCGGCGGGGCCAGGTGCTTAAGACACCGCAATAAATTATGCGGGTAATCTTCAATCGGACGTACCCGCGCCGTTTGAAACAACGCCGGGAAAACCCGTTTCATGACCGCCCGGTTTTCCAGCACATAACTTACACCGCTGGGCGTGCGGCAGTTATCTTCCAAGACCAGATAATTGCCCTTTTCATCGCGGATTAAATCCGTCCCGCAGATCGTGATATAAATATCCCGCGGGATATTCACACCGATCATTTCGCGCCGGAACATCTTGGCACCGTAAATTAATTCGGCGTCAATGATCTTTTCACGCAGAATATCCTGCTTGTGGTAAATATCGTGGCAGAAGAGGTTTAACGCCGTGATGCGCTGAATAAGGCCGCGTTCCAGATGCGCCCATTCTCGGCCGGGGATAATGCGGGGAATTAAATCAAACGGAAATATTTTTTCCACGCCCAGGGTATCTTTATACACCGTAAAGGTGATACCCTGATTGCGAAAACACGTATCCGCCATGCGGCTACGGTACTGCAAAGCCGTCATTCCCAGGTCATGGACCCGGGAATACAACGCGTCATAGTGTGGCCTTGGACAATCAGGCTTCTCGAACATTTCGTCGAAAAGCCCGCCAATCTCATAACCCTGAAACATAGAAGCCAGCCCTTTCAACCTCGGACCAGCCCCCGCCGGAATTCATTATGCGCCATATCCCCCCTAAAAATCAACCTCCCCCAAGCACTCCCCCGCAGCTGCAGGCGAGAAGTTGCCTGCCTGTTAGTATTCTGTGCGGCGCAGGTTTGCTGGAGGAATGAAAAAAAGCCCTGAATAATAGACTTAAACAGCACCTCAACGTCCGCATATATCTCACACTTTTGCTTATTGCCATGGCACGCGACTGATAACAATCGAACCGGGAAACCTGACGCTTTTTTCTTACCCATGACCTATCGGTGATCCGATTCAAAAGATGTTGTTACTCGCCGGCGACCATGCCTTTGGTCGCCAGAGTTATCCGGGCCCTTGCGCCCCCTTACGGAGCCTGCCGATGATCACGAAACCTGCCTTAACGGAATTACGTCCGAAAACACATAGTAGTATAGATGACAATACATCTATATTTAAAAGTCACGCTGCGCGGTGCGCTGGCGCGGGGGTGGCATTGGCGGCTGCACTGGCCGCCGCCAATACGGTTCATGCCGTTACCACATTTGATCAAATCGGCCTGACGCAACTGCAAAGCATCGCCCCGACTATCAATGGATCTGGCGTAAATGTTGCACAGGTGGAAGCTTCGGTCAGCAGCACCACGCTTAACGCCTTTGAACCCAACCCGGCCAATCTCAGCACCAATGCCCAGTTTACATTCATTGATGCATCCGGAAATTCCTCCGGATCGTACAACAGTGCCGACGCTTCATGGCATGCGGGGTATGTTGCATCGCTGTTTTACGGCGGTGCCGGTGCGGGCGTGGCACCGGACGTTTCCCATGTGTATGTCTATGCAGAAAGCGATTATTACAACACCCTTTATGCCGGCGTGGCTCCGATCAACAGTTCCCTCGGCGAAGCTCCATCCGTGGTGAATCAGAGCTTTGTTTACCCCGGCGTGACATCGTCCACAAGCCAATATCTCGATCAGGTATGGGATAATTACGCCGCTGAATATAACACGCTGTTTGTTACCGCCATTGGTGACGGCCAAACCACCAGCACGGCGACGCCCAGCTATGTCAATGCCCCGGCGGATATGTACAACGGTATTGCGGTGGGCGCCTATACCGGAATTGGCGGCACCCCGTCCACCTGGGTTGGGCCGACATGGGACGGCCGATCGGCGCCGGATCTTATCGCTCCCGGCAGCTATACCAGTTATAGCGCCCCGCTGGTTTCGGGATCGGCGGCGCTGCTTATTCAGGCCGGAAATGAACAGATCGGCGGTGCCGGTACTGCAACAGCTGCCACGGATATTCGCACAGTCAAAGCGTTGCTGTTGAATGGTGCCACCAAGATTCAAGGCTGGACCAACTCCTACACGGCCAACAGCGGCACTTACACCTACAACGCCACAACTGCCAACGCCACCACGCCGCTGGATCCACGTTATGGAGCGGGCATGGTCAATGTTTATAATTCCTACGAGAATCTCGCTGGCGGTGAACATAATTATTCGGCGGCCACCAGCGCGTCGATCAGCAGTCTTTCAAGCGCTGTCACCGCCGCCCCGGCGGCCAGCTTCGCAGGCCCAGTTGTAGCGGCGACAAGCGGGTGGAATCTGGCTTCTATTACTGCGTCTTCCAGTAAAAATGCGGTAGAAAATTATGACTTTAGCCTGCCGGGAACATCCATCAACAGTTGGGATTTAACCGCTACGCTGACGTGGAACAAAGATTATCAGGCCAGCGGAATAAATCACCTGCTATTGTTTCTGCTGAATTCATCCGGGCAGAAGGTCGCCAGCAGCACCAGCATGCTGGATAATCTGCAACAGATCAACATTGATTCCGCACTGGGCATGACCACGCTGGCCCCGGGACAGTATGATCTGGCGGTGGAAATGCTGGGCGGAAGCAATCTGATATCCAATTCAGAAACCTATGCATTGGCCTGGAATTTTGTCGATCCGGTCAGCGTGCCAGAGCCGGGTGCTATCGCCATTTTGCTAGCCGGGTCCATGTTTGCAATGCTGAAACGAAAGAGTTGAGCGGCGGGTGGTTTACCGCATTCGCTTAACACATCGCACCCTTAAGATGAATCGCGCGTGGTCGGAAAGCCTGGCCCAGTCATGACGATGCATTCCCAGCGTATTGCTGCCCCCCCCGGCCGGCAGTTAGCGGTTAAGCAATTCTTCCCAAAAAAAAGGTACCCGACACCTTTTTTTAGGCACCCTTTTTTCAGGTGCGTCAGGGTTGAGTCATCGCGGGTAGGCTCTGCATCACCGGAGGGGGCGCATTGGTCCAATGAATGTGTTTGACGTTCTGACAAAGTATGGCAGGCCGGGCATCGGGATTTTCGAGTTGAAACCGGACGTTGTTTAATACCAAGTCATCGGCATGTCTGGCGTACATGCCGTACGCGGGCAGATATAAGCCGAACAGAAAAAAGTCCGGGAAGGCGGTGATTTTTTCCGGTACCTGGATTTTGGCGGCACCAGCCGGAGCACCGCCCGAAAGCGTAATGGAAATATTTTCCAGCAGAACGTGGCCGACATCATGATGGGGAATACCGGTAATAAATATGCCGGTAGGAAACAGCAATCGGCCCTGATTGGAGGCTTGCGCGGTGACATTGCGAATGACGATGTTGTTGATGCTGCCCACGCTGCGTGGGGTTTGCCCCGGATGAAACGTGGAAAGCCGACCGCCCAGGCGGATAAATATAGGCATGTCCACATTTTTCATTTTAATATTATCGAATCGCACATTGCTGATATGGGCACCATCAACAGATAAAATTTTTATTCCGCCCAGACGGGTGTCATATTCGTAGCAGTCCTTGATGTGAATATCGCGCATGGTGCCCATGGTTTCGCTGCCGAATTTTATCGCCGCACACTGGCTGCTCAGGCGGCAATGATCTACTCGAATGTGCGAACAACTGGTGGGCGTGGTGGTTTTAAGACAAATACAGTCATCCTCGGAATTAATATTGCAATGCGTGATATGCACCAGTTCACTGGAATCGACATCAATGCCGTCATTGTTGTAATTGGCATGGTTCCAGATATGCACTGAATCCACCAGAATCTGCCGGCACCGGTACAAATTCAAGCCCCATGCGGCCGACTGTTCAAGCGTCACATCCCGCACGGTTATTCCGTTGCAATGCGCCAGGCGGATTAAAAAAGGCCGGTCTCCGCGGAAGCCCACGCCGTCCCCGTTGATGGCACCCGTACCTTCAATTCCAATGTTATTGGCGTGATCTGCACCAATTAAGCAGTAGCCAAAGGCCTGCCCGTCGCCGTCAATAAAGGGATCAACGGTATGGTAGTTTTTAATATCTGGAGAACCGAATATCTCCGAGCCGCTTTGCAGGTCCAGCGTCACATTACTTTTTAATTCCAGTGTGCCGCATAAATACTTTCCTGCCGGAAACACCACTTTTCCGCCGCCGTAGCGACTACAGGTGTCAATGGCCCGCTGAATCGCAGCCGTATCCAAGGCGACGGCGTTGCCCGTAGCACCGAAGTTTTTGACGTTGTATTGCCCGTCAGCAGAACGGGAATCGGGATTGCGGTCAAAATGGCGAATTAGGCCAATCACCGCAAACAACACGGCCGCACCAAGTAAAACTCGAATACTCCAGTTCAAAATGCGGTCGAGCCTGGTGTTTAGCATGGTGCAAAATACCTTTGATAGAACATTATTTCCCCGTGGGAATTACCCCATCCAAGCCATGATGCGGGCTGGGCTTGGGCAGCGTGACATCAATGGGCTTGAAAGTGCCGGCACTTGAAACGGCAATATCTCCCAGTGCCGGAAGATATTGCCACGGATTGGGAATTTGCTGTGCCGGGCCCCGCCAACGCGTCATCACCTTGCCGAGATTACTGACTTTCTGCCAACCGGCGTAATAGCGTTCAAAATACCAGACCGCTACGCGAAAAATAATCGAGCCTTGGTGGCCGGAATAAAATTGGTGGTTGCGAATCTGTTCTACCACCAGCGTGGCATGATTATGATCACCCGCAATCCAAAGCGGGCGGTTGTAATTGGTGAAGCGTGGAATTTTTTCAATGAAATTGACAATTTGTTTTAAATCGCTGGGCGTCATCGGAGGGCCGGGCTGAACCGGGCGGTAATAATTCATATTTACGCCCTCCCATCGGGCCTTGGCGGTAAAAACAATCAGATCATAGCGGTGACCGGGAATCAGGCCCGGAATTTGGAAGGTTCCTGCGGAATTAACTTTTCCTGGAAAAACCCAGGCGGTGGGCTTATTTGTGCTTAGGGCCAGCACATTAGCCCGATTGCGCTCCACGGCCTCAATGCGTGTAATGCCCTGGGATGATGTCACGCGGCCCGTCAGCGTAACGGTAGATTTCGCCTTACCGGCAAAGGCATACATCGGTAAAAACAGGATACACGCACAAGCAAAGGCGGAGGATTTCGGCATTCGCAAAGCCACGGTTCACCCAAATGTTTACTACGCGGATTTAGATTTTACGGAGCGCGGCGCGTTCGCTCAATCCAGCCGGTATCCACACGGGACTCCCGGAAATCCCGGGAATTCATGATGAAGCGGTGCAGCGGGATGGTCGTCTTAACGGGTCCGGCACGGAATTCATCCAGTGCCCGGCGCATGGTGGCGATGGCCTGATCACGTGTGGGCCGATGCACGATCAATTTGCCGATCATACTGTCATAGTTCGGTCCGATGCGATACCCCTGATACGCGTGGGTATCCAAGCGCACCCCAGGTCCGCCCGGCGGGGCGAATTCCTCCAGCAACCCCGGAGAGGGTGCGAAGTTGCGATCCGGGTCTTCGGCGTTAATCCGGCATTCAATGGACGCCCCGTTGAGGCGAATATCTTTTTGGGAAATATCGAGTTTTTCTCCCGCGGCAATGCGCAGTTGCCACTGGATTAAATCCTGCCCGGTCACGGATTCCGTCACCGGGTGCTCCACCTGAATGCGGGTGTTCACTTCCAGAAAATAAAACTTTTTCTGCTTGTCCATGACAAATTCAACCGTTGCGGCTGAATAATAGCCGGCGGCTTTGGCCAAACGCACGGCACTTTCGCAAAGTTCCTGGCGAGTGGCTTCATCAATGATCGGACAGGGTGATTCTTCAACGAGTTTCTGATGCCGCCGTTGAATGGAGCAATCACGCTCAAAGAGATGCACGACGTTGCCATGTTTATCGCCCAGTATCTGCACTTCCACATGACGCGGTTCTTCATGGTATTTTTCAATAAAGACCGTGGCATCCTTAAATGCGGCTTCAGCTTCAGCGCGGGCCGCATTGAGCGAGCTTTTAAGGGTAATTTCATTGTGCGCCACGCGCATGCCGCGGCCGCCCCCGCCGGCAGAGGCTTTAATGATGACCGGATACCCGATTTTCTTGGCCACATCTACCGCTTCTTTTTCCGTTTGAATCGGGCCGTCGCTGCCGGGGGTCAGGGGGACTTTGCATTGCTTGGCTAAATCTTTAGAGGCCAACTTGGAACCCAGCATTTTCATGGACTCAACAGAGGGGCCGATGAATTCAATTTTGCAACTGCGGCAAACATCCGCAAAGTGGGCATTTTCCGATAAAAAGCCAAAGCCCGGGTGAATGGCTTGAACATCAGCAACTTCCGCAGCGGAAATGATGCGGGGAATATTGAGGTAGCTTTCAGCCGCCGCCGCCGGTCCGATGCAGATAGCCTGGTCCGCAAGTTTCAGGTAGGCAGCATCGCGATCGGCTTCGGAGTAAACCGCTACGACCTCAACACCTAATTCCCGGCAGGCCCGGATAATGCGCAAAGCAATTTCGCCGCGATTGGCAACAAGAATTCTGGAAAACATATCTTCCTCTACGACGCCCAGTCAGAGATTTTACCGGCTTTTTACCATGAACAGCGGTTGGTTGAATTCCACCACCTGACCATTCTGCACCAGCATTTTAGTTACAACGCCGCTGACTTCGGAGCGGATTTCATTAAATACCTTCATGGCTTCAATGATGCAGACAACGGTTTCTTTCCCCACCGTTGACCCGATTTTTATAAACGGTTCCGAATCCGGATTGGCGGCAGTATAAAAAGTGCCCACCATCGGGGATTTAATGGCAACAAGCCCTTCATCCACCGCCGGCTCGGCGGCAGGGGCAGCGGCGGCATTGGCCGATTGCGGCACCATCATGGGCTGCTGGGCCATCATCGGTGCGCCGGTCATGGGCACGCCGACAGGAGCAAAATCACGCTTCAAGCGGATTTTAGATTTATCTTCCACAAGCTCAATTTCCGTCAGGCCGTGATCAGACATGAGTTTAATCAGGTCTTTGACCCGCTTATTGTCTGTGAACGTTTCCTTGGTCGCCATAATTATTGATTCTCCGAAAGCCACCCGCCGCACAACACGTGGGTTATAGCCAAGCCGAATTTAAAGTTTTAGGAAGGCTGCTTAACACGCGGCAGCCTGTTTGGGTTACCAGTATATCGTCCTCAATCCGAACACCGCCAACGCCGGGAAGATAAATTCCCGGCTCAACGGTGACAATCATACCCGGTTTCAGGATAACATCACCGCGTTGGGAAAGCGAGACCTGCTCATGAATATCCCGCCCCACCCCATGGCCCAAGCTGTGGCCGAAGGATTTTCCGTAACCCGCTTTAGCAATAATGTCACGCGCTATTTTATCAATTTTCTTGCCCGCAACATCCGGTTTAATGGCGGCAATCGCGGCTTGCTGAGCTTCCAGAACAACCTGATAAATTTCCCGAATTTTCCGCGGCGGATCGCCCATGAAAATCATGCGGGTGAGGTCCGAGCGGTAGCCGTTGTATAAAGCACCCCAGTCCACCAGCAAAGCCGAGTTGTTCTGCATTTTTACCGCACCCGGGCGATAATGGGGAAGACTTCCGTTGGCTGCGGCAGCAACGATAGGATCAAAACTGGCGTTGGAGGCCCCGCGCCGGCGCATTTCATAAACCAGCAGCCCGGCAATTTCATTTTCCGTCTGCCCCGCCTTCAGATGCGCTTTCAGGGCTTCAAAACTGTGTTCGGCAATGGTAACGGCCTGTTCGATCAGGGCGATTTCATGGCTATCTTTAATGTTGCGCAGCTTGACCAGTATTTCCAACACCGCCTTCAGGCGAATACCCGCGGGTACGGTGAATTCCTTAATGGCCGCCTGTTGCCGCAAAGACACGCTTTCTTCCTGTACCGCCAAAGTGCGAATTTTACATTTTTTGCATATTTTAATTAGTTCTTCCGACAGCCGCTTTTTTCGCATTACCGTGTGAACCCACGGACATTCCCGGGCGATCTGTTCGGCATATCGGAAATCGCTGATCAGCCACACCTGATCCGGTGTCAGCAACGCCCAGGAATCATCACCTTCAAAACCGGTCAGCCAGCTTACATCGGGGAAATACGTTGCAAGCAGCGCGTCAACCTTTTGCTTTTTCATTTCAGCACGGGCCGCCTGCCAGCGTTGTAAAATATAATCCGGAGGTTGCGAACCAGCTTCAGACATCGAGTCTACTCCATAAGCAAAGCGTTGAGTATAACCGCAGATCGGAATCGGCACATCCTGCTGAATCGGGCTAAGGCCCGATTAGAGCAGGTGAGAGTTGAGCAGGTGAGCAGTAGAGCAACTCCCGCCGAGACAATCCAGCGCCACCTGCGGTCTACTGCTCTACTTACTACTCTCAAGCTGAATCGGGCTGCGGCCCGATTAGAGCAGGTGAGAGTTGAGCAGGTGAACAGTAGAGCAAATTCGGCTGGCGCAAAAGGGTGGCAGTCGCCGAGACAATCTAGCGCCACCTGCGGTCTACTTTCACCTTCTACTCGCAGGCGTCAATAGTGTCGATTGGTTAAGGGTCATCGCGGTATCGGCAGAGGAAAGCAGTCCTGGTTGCCATGACCTTTCCCACTATCGCTACGAATACTGCGTATGGGTTGCTCGGACTTTGTAAGCCCAATACTTATCCGCGCAATCCGCGTAATCCGCGGTCTATTTTTTGCAGCCTGTTTTTTATCCCCTACCGAATGCCGCGATATGAGCGTGCATGTCACTCAAATCATGCAGTTCCCTTGCCCCGTCAACCCACTGCGTACCCAAATTCTGGCTACGTCCCCGTTTCGTTCTCATCGGACGCTTGCGCATTCTGGCAGGCCAATATATTATTCCTCCGGATCGGGAAGATAAGGGCTTGTTGCTAAAAGGATGGAACGCCGCGCCAACTCCCGCGTTACCTGGCTCAGCAATGGACGATCACTGGATACCCAGTAGACGTCCAGGTCAGAATCTAATCCGAGCATCAGTGGCAGATTCTGGCAAACCATTTCCGGCGGCCCGCGATGAAATAGGTGCGCGTAGTCGAGAAACTGCTCAATAAATGGCAGCGGGTTTCCCTCTAACAGAAAACCGCCGATCCACGTTGTCAGGTCAACGTCCACCCCGTGCTGGCTCAAGAAGGCTATTTTCGCGGTGGCTCGGCCGTCAGCAATATGCTCCGGAGGAAACCAGCGCGTGGGGTTGCCTTTGTGTTTGACCACGAATCCGCTTGCGCCCAAGATGCCAAGCACCTCGGCTACGCCTACCGCTGTATGCCTCAAATTGGCTGAATTCCATATTGTCCGCCCCAACTGATTCCATTGTTCATAGGGACGCTCATCAATGACACCGCCAGTCACATAAAGGTACTCTGGCTCAGGAAGAAGCTCTTCTTCCGTCGCCCGTCCGCTTTCATCCCAAAACCGGCGGTACATAAACGGTGAGCTTTTAAGAGCCCTCGCAAGCATTTCGGGATCGACTGGGGAGATTCTCATGTTATACGCTCCATATTACCTTCGCATCAAAACCCCGGCCGGGGCACCCCTCTGCACCCTTCGGGCCTTCGGCCGCCTGGCGCATCCCCGACTCCGGCGACTTCATTGCCTCGACCGCCGGTGAGACAACTTCGGGGCTCGAACGGTAATGAGCGGGGAGCGATGTGCGCTCGCTGGAAAACTTCGGCTTTGCACAGCGCACTCGAGCAGCTATACCGGCCGGTTGCGAAATTTCACCAGATCGGCCAAGCCGAACGACCACTCCGAGATTCGACGGCCTTCGCTGAATTCCCTTCTGGTTCCGACAAATTCTGTAGCCCTCGAGGCGTCGAATTTCTCAGAGAGGTGCGCGAAAATTAGAACTTGCGATTGGATGTAAATCGTCTGGCGTTCCCGGAAAATTGGCCACCAGTCCAGTGCCCCAGAGCCGCTTGGCCTCTCAAACGAGGTTATTAACGCCGCCTTTTGGCCGCCTCCAATTATTACATCGACGGCGGCAATCCACTGCCGACGGTAGTCTTCCGCTGACCAGTATCCAATTGCCGACATAAACCTCTCGTTCAGGTCGCCAGCAACTATCCGCCCCGGCAGCAATTCGCCGGCATCAGCAAGGCCGGAATCTCCGACAAATCCAATTGAGAACACCATCACTGCCCGATCATTTTGTGTCAGCAACTTGAAAATTTAATTTGGATTCCAATATTACTTCAATAACGGCGGCCGTAGCTTCTTCTGCAAACTGCCAATTCGCACACGCGGAGCGCGAATTTTAACCCGCGAAAGAGCGAACGCAAAGCGAAAACAGACCGGACAGTAACTGCCGACAAGGTTGGGATTATGATATAAAATACTGCCGCCGTCGGCGTTGATGGAATCCGCGATGCCAATTGTCCGGGAGAATTATGGCGACACTCGGCCCTGTTGATATGTTGGTAATCGGTGGTTACTTCGCGCTGGTCGTAATTACCGGGCTGTTGATGAGCCGCCGGGCGGCGCAGGGGATGGAGAGTTATTTTCTTGCGGGGCGATCATTGTCATGGGTGCTGCTGGGCATTTCCGGTATGGCCCTCTGGTTTGATCTGACCGGCACGATGCTGATCACATCTTTTTTGTACTTACTGGGGCCGCGCGGGTTGTTTATTGAATTTCGCGGCGGTGCGGTGCTGGTTCTGGCGTTTATGCTGGCGTTTACCGGCAAGTGGCATCGGAGATCGCAATGCCTGACGGCGGCGCAATGGTACACCTTCCGCTTTGGCCAGGGGCGAGCGGCGGAACTGGTACGATTTTTGACAGCCGTGATGGGCATTGTTCTGGCCGTTGGAATGCTGGCTTATCTTGTGCGCGGGGCTAGTCTTTTTCTAGGCATGTTTTCGCCATTTTCACCGCTGCTCACTACCGGGGTGGTTATCGCCGTGGCAACGCTCTATACCATGTTTGCCGGTTATTACGGTGTCGTGGTAACCAATATGATTCATGGTGTGGTGCTGATTGCGGCATGTGTTACAGTGGCGGTAATCGCATGGCACAGCTTTGCCACGGTTGCTGTGCTTTCACAGATCGCGCATGGGGTAACCGGCAATGCGCAATGGACCAGTTCCGCGCCGGCCTGGCAGGTGCACACGCCACCGGGATATGGGCCGTACCATGATCTGATTTTTATTGTATCTTTTTATCTGTTACGCAATGTTATTGGTGGACTGGGCAGCGGGGCCGAACAACGTTACTTTGCCGCCCGCAGTGATCGCGATTGCGGCTTACTATCTTTGCTGCAGGCCCTCACGCTGATGTTTCGCTGGCCGATGATGATCGGATATGCCATTTTAGGAATCCTGTTGGTCCATCACATGTATCCGGAACCGGCCGTGTTACAGAACGCCTCCATGCTGATTCATCACTATTACCCACACACCGCGCCGGCGTTCTGGCAGGATCTGCTGGGGCGCATCGGGCATGATCCGCAACGCTACCCCGCCGGGCTGATTGCCGGACTGCAACATATTCTGGGAAATCATTGGCAGGCTCGCTTGCCACTGGTTGGCTATGCCGGCACAGTTGACCCGGAATTAATTCTACCAGCGGTGCTCAAGTCCATTATGACTCCCGGAATCCGGGATTTGCTGCTTATCGCCATGTTGGCAACCATGATGACTTCTCTGACGGGACAGGTAAATACCGCCACCGCCTTGCTGGTCAATGACATTTACAAAAATTTTCTGCGGCGAAACGCGAAAAACCGGGAGCTGATTTTAACATCCTACGCAGGGACGCTGATCATTGTTGCAATTGGCTTTTTCCTGGGGGTTGAGGCCGAAAGTATTAACAACCTGTGGGGTTGGATCATCATGGGACTCACGGCTGGGACCCTGGGTCCGATGGTGCTGCGGCTTTACTGGTGGCGCTGTAATGCGTGGGGTGTGGCGGCGGGAACATTTGCGGGCGGATCGGCTGCGATTATACAGAGGGTGGCCGCACCCAATCTGCTGGAATGGAAGCAGTTTGTCATCATGACGAGCATATCTTTCCTTGCGACCATTGTGGTATCGCTGCTGACCGCTCCGACATCCAGTGCGGTAACGGAACACTTTTGCCGTGTTACCCGGCCATTCGGATTATGGGGGCCGGTGCGGCGAATATTTTCCATCGAAGAACAGAAAGCTCTGGCGACCGAGCACCGCAATGATATACTCACAGTACCCTTCGCACTGTTGTGGCAGGTCACACTGTTTCTGCTGCCGATGCAGTTGGTGATGAAGGCTTACCATTCCTTCTGGCTCACGCTGCCGCTATTTATCCTGGGCGTTGCGGGCATGTATATATTCTGGTGGCGGAAACTACCGGGGGCAAAGGGCGACACGGAATTGGATCGCCGGGGAGGCAGTCCGAGGTAGAGTGCAGGGGTGAGAAGTTAGGAGTTGGGAGTTAGAAGACATTTCTTGATCGCAGCATGTGACATAATGGTGAGCCATTTAGCGCGGCAATTACCCAGTGGCTCGAAATTCTTGCCGGTGGGCTTGTAGCCATAATTGCCAGGGGCCGGAGTGTTGGGGGAATTTCTGGCCGGTTTGGAAGGTTAGATCATCCCAGGCGGCTTGAACGATTGCGACGTTGCGGTCGTCAAGCGCGTTAATGAGGGTCTCAATTACCAATCGCGTTTTATAGGGCTTGAGGGCTTCAGCGGCGTAAATGCGTATTTGCGCGTTGGAATCATGATGTAAACGGGTAATCAAATCTGGGATCAAAATCGGATTGTGTACATACGTTGTGGCCATGGCCGCGCACAAACGCACAAACTGCGAAGGATCAGTCAAACCGCGTTGCAAATCAGGGGCTACATACGCCTGCCCGGAAGTGCCCAACGCCAGCATAGCCTGACCACGCACCAGCGGGGAAGGGGAATTTTCCGCCAGGCGATAGGCATCCATATATGGTTTTTCGTGGCCCCATTTTTGGCGGGCCATCCAGGCAATTGCCGCACGCTGGGTGTCGGGATTATCGGTGGCAAAAAGATTCCGGGCCTGCGTAACTACAGAATGCCCCCCCTGCATATGCTTGATCCAGTTTTGCACCACAGAATTAAAATTCTGCGAATCATTGTCGCCCGACGAGCACCCAGCCAGCAGCATCGGCACCGCCATGCAGGCCGCAACAATGCTGCCGACAACACACAGGCGACGCGATACCTGAACGATTCTTTGATAAGGACTCATCATTTTTCCGTAACCGCCGCTTCCAACATTTCAGGGTCCACCCAAACCGGCTGGGAAATCGACCTGCCGAGAAAGCGATTTGCCAGGCTTTCAAATCTTTGGCCCTGATCTGTCACATAACAGCTCAGGGTGCCGCCATCGGGCGCGCCGGGATTCAGCGCCCCCATTGTATGAAGCTTTTCACGAACGACCAAGGCCGTCTGATCCGCTGAATCAACCAAAGTTGTCAAAGGCCCAATCAGACGGCTGATGGTTTTGGCATAAATCGGGTAATGCGTACAACCCAGAATCAAAGCCGGGGGATTTAAAGATTTTAGAGGTGCCAGATATTCCGCCAACACTGCCTGCACCACCGGACTGTCTTCGGCACGGCCCTCCTCAATCATAGGTACCAGCAACGGGCAGGCCCGGCCGACCAGATGCACAGCCGAATCCCTTCGATTAACCGCCAGCACATACGCTCTGCTGGCGATGGTGGCTTCCGTGGCCAGCAGGCCTATCGCACAATCACCATCGGGCCGCTGCCTGCGTGCCAATCGCACGGCGGCATCGGCACCGGGTTCCAGCACGCCGATAACCGGTACGGGAAATTCATTTTCCAGCTCCTGCAGCGCTGTAGCGCTGACGGTATTACAAGCCACCACCAGGAGCTTGGGATTCATCTGCATGAGAAACCGCAGGCATTGGCGGGCAAACTGCAGCACGGTGCGCGGAGATTTTGTGCCATAAGGCAACCGGGCCGAATCACCAAAATAAATCAATGATTCAGATGGTAAATGGCGGTGCAATGCCTGCACAACAGTTAGGCCGCCAAGCCCGGAATCGAAAACGCCGATGGGGCTGGTGGCGCCGCCGATGCCGCCCGGTTGTTTTTCCATTTTTTCCAAGACCATAAATTCCCATGAGTACCAGATCCAGCCCCAGTCCCGCCTGTCAGTGTGGCATTGCCAGAGCACCGGGTGCCGGAATATTTCTGCGTTTAGTTTACCGCAGGCAGGGACGGATGCCCAGAGAAAGAATGAAGTTTATCCCCTTCCGCCCGGTTCTCACAAAGTGCTCCAATACCTAATACCAGCAGCTCAGGTCTGGGGCTTTCCGCAGCCAACGCCAATGCGCCTATGGCATCGGGGCAACTGTACTCAATCTATTTATCAACGGCACTACAGATTTAGCCCAATTTAACAATTCCACTGTGCATCCAGCGCCTCCCGCACCGATGGGAAAATACATCTTACAATTAAGCCGTATTCCGCCTTCAACTCAACGCTTCCGCATTGAGCTAAGGTGCGGGATGTCGGTTATACCTTCCGGGCCAGAACATGCGGATAGCGCTTGGCGGTTTGCACAATTAACTCGCCGAACATGACGTTGGCCATGGCAAACCAGGGGCGTGTGAACTTTTCGGGATTATTTTTGTCAAATGATTCATGCATGAATCCAGTGCCCGCGCTGCTGTGCTTGAGTTGATTTATTGCCCAGGCAACTTCTTCCGGCTTATTTGCCGTCAGGCCGAACATAATCAGACTCATGGGCCACACATTTCCGTCCGCGGTGTGAATGCTGCCGATACCTTCAAATTTACCGTGATAGAAATACGGATTTCCCGGCCCCCAGGCAAACGCCCGTGATGCCGCATACACCGGATCATCCGCAGGGCACAAACCCAGAAAAGGCAACGAAATAATACTGGGCCAATTCGCGTCATCCATAAATGCTGCGTTCCCAAAACCATCGACCTCATAGGCAAAAATTCGCCCGTGTTCCCCATGGGTTTTTATGCCGTAAGCCGCGATGGCCTGCTGCAGAGTTTTGGCAAATTGCGTACAGGCGCTGATGCGCTGATCATCGACCCCTAAAGCGTGATACATTGCCGCCAGGCGTTGCAGGGATACCGCAGCAAACAGATTATCCGGAATATGCAGCGGATAGGCGACCGCATCATCCGAAGGCCGAAACATGGTGCATATAAGCCCTACCGGCTTGGCCGGAAAGCCCACGCCGCCGCGCGGCAATGTATCAGTGCTGTTCCAAGCCGCCCGCTGGAAACTGTACGGCCCCGGTCCATCCAGGCGCTGCTGCGCATGAAACGTTTCCACAATGCGATCCATGGCTTTGCGCCAAGCAGCATCAAACGGCGTGGTATCGCCGGTGGCCTGCCAGTATCCGTGCGAAAGGTGCACCACCGCACACAGCGAATCAATTTCCCACTTGTGCTCCCATACCCCTGGTGCCATGTGCGTATGATCGCTGCGCCACGGAGAGGGATCAGCAACGGATTTAACAAATGATTCGGCATACGGCGAAATCAGCACACAACGCGCCATGCGGCCAATCACTCCCTGAATCATGCTGCGCAAATGCACATCATGTCGGGCCAGAGACAGATACGGCCACATCTGATACATGGTATCACGCAACCACATGGCCGGAATATCGCCGGTTATCACAAACGTGTCCGGCTTCCCGCCGGCCATACTGAATTCCACCGTCGTATCCAGCGGGTTTGGAAAGCAATTCTGAAACATCCACGCGACTTCCGGATCGGCTATCTGTGCGGATATTTCATGAATCTGCTTTTCCACCGCAGCCGATACAAACCGCCGCTGCCCCACCGGAGGGCGGCGCGATGGCCGCATCGGAGCGGAACGCGCACTCGAAGCGGCCGCATACAGGCCCGTGGCCGCCACCGCCGCCGAGGTTAAAAATTCACGTCGCTTCATAATTCTTGCACTCCTACTGCGTTAGCACATGGGCCAAAAGAAAGTAACTGCCTCCGATCGAGGCTTGATTAATAAGCTTCAAGGTATGGCCCGGTTTCGGCCGAGCGTTCCACGCCCCAGTGTAAAACCCGCCGGGCATACAACAATGACTATGGGCATACACCAAAGCGCGTTGGGCCAGAGTCAGGAATTTTTTGTCACCGCTGATCTTATATAATTGGATGTAGCCATCTAGTAGCACCCATGCGAATACTCCCGGCCCGCTGACGGAGCCATTCGTATCGCTGATCCACCGAAGCTGTGCAGCCGTGGCCAGTCGGGTGGCTCTTCGCCAATACTTTTTTTCATGGGTGATGCGGTAGAACAGGCAATTGGCGATGAGCATGGTGCCGGTGTTATACGTCCATTTGGTTCGGACAATACCACCGTTCAGGGCGATGTTATCAAAATAGAGATAATCTCGGTGATCCAATAAATGCTTGTTGACCCACACATATAGTTTTCGGGCCGTTTGCAGATAGGCGTGCTGCCCCGTGATGGAATAGAGTTTAAGGGCGTCAATAATCGCCGGGCCGTTGGAGCATGTGTTTTTGGATGTTTTCGCCTGTTCATGCCAGAATATCCCGCCGCCTAAGGCGGAAGATTCTCCGCTTAAAATAAACTGAAAATCATGACGGGCAATCGCCAGATATTGGTGGTTGTGAGTGGCGGCGTAGGCACGCAAAAATCCCCATGTCATCCAGCCATTGTCATCATAATATCGATCCAGCGCGCCTTTTCCCGGCAGCACGTCAAAACCGCCAACGCCATTGGCTACCCGCCAATATGCCCCCAAAGTCCCGACAAATTTATGCAATATCACTGCGTTAACCGCATGGCACTTCACCGCCTCGGCAAGCATTAGTAGCTCCATGGACTGCGACCAGGCGAACGCCGGGTGCCCGGCGGCCTTATACCGATCTCCATGCCCCGCCTTCGCGGCGGTCTCGGCCAAGACTTTTTGTTTCGGCAGATAAAAGATGCTTAAGGTATTTCGCAGCACTGTTCGCCCCCACGATCGCACGATCGCCGGCCCCGGTGTTCTTGCCGGTTGACGGGTGGTAGTGACCACACGCGCACTGCAAGTGGCAGTTGCCAGCAGCAACAAACCCACCGCGCAAAGAGTCATCCGTTGGCCAACGGCTGGGGCTGAAGAGGGCCCTTTGAAAATTACAAGATTTAGTCGTTGTCGCATTTTCGGCACATAAAATATATCAAAGTCATCTTGCCGCAGGCGTTCGCGCAAGGCAGTGTTACGCTTCACAAGCGGCGCTGTCTTGCCGCCTGCCCCCAACTTAGACCACATTTTCAACCCATCATTTCCTTTCGTCGCCGCCCTATCAAGGATAGAGCAAGAACACCGGCGGCAAGTATACCAAAGGTTGCCGGTTCTGGCGTGGACGTTTCCCCGCTCACCGCAAAAATTGTCGTCGCACCGGTGCCCCCGGCCTGACTGAATGTCAGGCTGACCAGGGGATCTGCGGAATAGTTGCCGATGAATGTACCATTGGACAGGGATTGCAAATTCAATATAGTTTCATAAACATCAGGATTGCCCGGCGTGCCACTGACGGTCAACGTTCCCGGGGTTATGCGACCAATTCCATTCATGGCCACGCCAAAGCTGTTGCCGTCTGCGGTAGTGCCGGCTGAATTGGCAAACCAATCCGGCGCGGCATAATCCGTTGTTACGGACTGGCCGTCTGCAAAATGGAGGGTAACAGTTCCAGTGCTTTGAGCATTTCCCAGCAGCGATGTCGCCAGAATTGCCAGTTCGGTATATTTTTGTGCCTTGGAAAGTGCCAAAGTTCCGACGGATCCGGCGGCGGAATTCAGGTCCAGAACATTATTTCCGTGCGTGTAGCTTTGCAGTTGGAATGTTGTAAAGGCCACCGCGCTGTTCCCGACATACTGGCTGATAATCTGCCCGGACTGCGGCAGGCCGCTGCCGGGCGGTGCACCTGCCAAGCCGCTTTCATAAAAGACATTGTTCCCACCTGGCCGCAGCACGGTTATGACGCTCCCCGACGCTCCGCCACTGGCTGCACTGATAATCGAATTTTGATTAAACCCCGTCACGTTCACCGCGGATAGCACGGGCAAGCCGGATGCCGGTGGTTGGCTGACCAGAAAATAAGAGATTCCCACAGCAGCCTGATCAATGAGATTAACACTCTGTCCGGTGGTCATCGGTTGATTCCAACTCGTGCCGTACACGCCGCCGTAGTTGTGATTCGCCAGATATGCCATGGTGCTCTGCGCGGTGCCCAGCCATTTTGCCTGATGGTCCAACTGATAAAGCTGAGTGTAGGCGTTAATCAGAACCCATGCCATATCACCAGGATTGCCAATCGCACCATCCGCTGATGCGGGGTTCCAATAGTTTTGCGCCGCGGCCGCAAGCGACTCATCCGTTTGGAGATACGTCTGTTTTTTTGTGATCTGGTAGAATAGGCCGTTGGCAATCATCATCGCGCCGGTGTTATACGACCACTCGGTGGTTTGAATAGTTCCATCAAGATTAATGTGATCATAATAAAGCCCGTTGGCCGGGTTTTGCAAATTCGCATTAACCCATTTATATAAGTTTGTTGCTGTGGCAAGATAAGAGGATTGTCCGGTCGCATTGTAAAGATTCAGTGCATCGATAATAGCCGGTGCATTGGAAACGGTATTTTTGGATGTTTGAGCCTGTTCATGCCAAAATATACCACCGCCAAGCTGGCTATTTTCTCCACTTAAAATAAAGTTAAAAGTCTGTTGCGCCTGCGTAAGATCGGCCCCATTGCCGGTGGCCTGATACGCTTGGATAAGGCCCCAGTCCAACCATTCGTTATCGTCATAATACCGATCCAGCGGATCGTTACCCGGCAGCACGTCGTAGCCGCCGATTCCATTGTCCGTCCGCCAGTAT
The DNA here is from genome assembly GCA_021805985.1 of Planctomycetota bacterium. GTDB lineage: Bacteria > Planctomycetota > Phycisphaerae > WQYP01 > WQYP01 > JAMDCX01. The sequence continues at coordinate 52,348 of JAJZDN010000003.1, forward strand.
GGGGCCAACCCGGTTACGAAAGTGTTAAGCGTTGAAGCCGGAGTGGTTCCCGCACTTACAGATTCTCCAAGTAGCAGCAATTCAAGCGATTGCGTCCAGGCATACCCGGCGGAGCCGCTGCTCTGGTAGCCGCCACCGGCAGTTGGATTGGCACTTTGCGCCAAATAATTCTCCCCGGTAATTTGAAAATCGGATAACGTGACGTTTACCACGTTTTGTCCAAGGGATTGGAACACTGCCGATGGTGTACCGACTGGTGTGCTGCCGGATGCCCCGGCGGCAAATGCCGGTACAAAAAGCCCGGCGACTGCGAACAAACCCGTTAGGCTTGGCGACATGCGATACCTCTTAATAGTTCTTATGCTCCTGCTTTTTCTAACCCTCGCAGCAAGCGCCCGGCATGGCTTAAGGCCGCCAACTCGGCGGTAGCACTATGCCAGTAAATCCCCGGTAAGGCCCCTCCACCGCGACAAAGCCAGTGCCTCACTGCGACAGCCCCTGGCGGCATATGCACGGTGAGGGATAACAAAGAGGCCGGCCCCGATTTTCCTGATCTCAGAGCCGGCCTTTTAGCTGTTACGCTTTTACCTTGCGGCGCAGAAGCACCAATGCGGCACCGGCACATGCCAGCAAACCGAGCGTCGCCGGTTCCGGCACCGCGGTACCGCTGATGGCGAGAATATCGGTAGCACCACTGGTTGAGGAATCCGCGAACGTCATGGAAACAAGCGTTTCACCGCTGTAGTTGGCAAACGTGGTTCCATTGGAAGAAAGGTTCGCCAGATTCAATGTGGTCTGATACAGGTCCACGCCGCCGTTCCCACCGGAGTTGGTCGTGCTGATTCGGCCGACCCCCGCATCCGCAATACCATAGTTGTTGCCATCGGTTGTAATGCCGGACCCGGGACCATACCAGTCAAGCGCTTCGAAATCAGTGGTGATCTTCGAGCCATTGGCAAAATTCAAAGTCACCGATTCGGTGGCTCCGCCATTATCTCGGACGGCCAAAATTGCCAGTTTGCTGAATTTTCCCGGTGTGGACAATGTCAGTGTGCCCGTGCCTGTGCCGGCACTGTTATTCAAATTCAACACGGTATTCCCGGTATAAGGCTGCAACTGAAATGTTGTTTGCCCCGATACACTGCCCGTGCCGGCAAACGTGCTGGCGATCTGTCCATTGGTCGGCAGGCCTCCACCGTTGGTTGTGGTGAACAGTGCATAGTTATCGCCGCCGGGACCATTAAGTGGTTGCGCGATATTTGAAGGGATTGCCGCGCCGCTGGTGACAACATAGGAATTAGGCACAATACCATTCTGGTTGAACCCCGTCACCGCAACCGGTGCCAAAGGCCCGGAGCCCGGCAGCGCCTGCGTAAACCCGCTGACAGCAAAGATATTAGATGACTCACTGGCGGATGCTTGAGTAAAGGTCAAACTCGCCAACTTTTTACCCGCGTAGTCACCGGTGACCGTTCCGTTTGAAAGGCTGGCCAAATTCAAGATTGTCTCATCAAGACTGTTGCCGCCGCTGAATCCGGAATTTGCCGTGGCGATCCGTCCGACATTGGTGGCTCCGTAAGCGTATGGGTTACCATCGGGCGTGAACATATTTGTATTGCTGGAATACCAGTCCTGCGCGGCATAGTCTGTGGTGACCGACGTGCCATCAGTAAAATTCAAGGTGACCTGACCGGCTCCGCCGCCCCGTGCTCCCATGGCTAGAATTGCCAAGCCCTGATAACTCCCGGCGGAAGCAAGTGTCAGAGTACCTGTTGCACCATTGGTAACACCAAGCTCATTGGCGGTGGCGGTGAGATTCAAGACATTATTGGTATTCGCGTAGTTTTGTAGCTGAAACGTTACGTTAAATTCAGAATTAAACGCCGCCCCTGTCAGGAGATTATTCGAGGGTAATCCTGTGGGCTGCCCCGATCCGCTGGGCGCACCGCCAAGCCCGCTTTCGTATAATACATTTCCCGCAAATCCACTGCCACTGTCAAATGGAATAGCAATATTGCTGGGGATGTAACCCCCATTGGCGGTCGAAATAGTGTAGCTGTTTTCCACAATGGAATCTTGATTAAACCCCGTCAGCGAAATGGGAGTTGCCGTATAGCTTCCCGCAGCCTGCACTGCCGCGGATGAACCGACGGTTACAAAAGCCGCAGCACAAATTGCCGCAACAGAGCCTATAGACCCAATGCGCCCGCAAGCGTTGCCCATGCGAATAGGCGCGGAAAATGAACTGTAAATACTACTCATAAAAAAACTCCCTTATAAAGTGGGCCTGATTATTTGCATCTCCAGACGCCATGCGATCTGTGACACATCGCCACAATAAAATCGCTGCACGTCTGAATCGCGTTGCCCCGTTAATATTATTATTCCTTAATGATATTCCGTTCCTGCAATTTTTTTTCAATTAATTGGCAGTCTCAACATTCCGTTCATGTAGACTCCCCTGTGCCAAAGTTTCAACATGGCCGTCACAAAATACGACGTTTGCCTGGCCGAGGCCCGCTGCCGTAAGCATGTGGCGGTAGCGCAGGCCGGTCCCAATTTGATTGGTAAACCCAGGATTATCCGTATTTCCGTAAACGGTGGCTGCCGCACCAAAATAACCGGATACTCCATAATTAGAACTACCAATGAATGTTCCCGGAATGCTCGTATTGACATTATTTGTATACGGGATTCGGTCCAGTCGTTCCCAACTGAATGCGTACCAGGCACCCCACGGGCCATTCACCTGATTGGCGTCACCGTACAACACGACTTCGCCAGGCCGTTGGATCGAAGTGGTACGCTTATCCTGACAATAAACGCTGTTCTCTTCGGGCTCGCTCCACGCAATCACATTCGGGTTCGGAGCATAATCGGAACAGAACAACTGCGGCGGCACGATCAGGGCGGATGGACATTGAAAAAGCGGCTCGCCACGATTCCACATCGCCAGCCCTTGCGGTGTTGAGTTGTCCCACCACGTACCGCTGTTGCTGACACCTGGTGCGGTCGACTGATCAAACTCGTAGCCCATAAGCACCGATTCCCAAGGATTCAAGTAGCTGCCGTCCCCAATATTTGTAGGCCAGAAATTTGCCGGATAAAATCCGCGATAGGTCGTAGAATACTCGGCCGTAAGCTGTCCAAGTGAGCGCAGCTTGGCTGCACACACGATGCTGTTCGCCTCCTGTTTGGCCATGGCCAGAGCGGGCAGCAGGAGCGCAATCAATAACGCGATAATGGATATTACAACCAGCAATTCAATGAGCGTAAAACCATCGTGGCGGCGCAATATTCTGACGGAAGAGCATTGCCTGCGAAACATTTCTTTTTCCATGGCGTAACTCCTGAACGGAACCGAATTCTAGTGTCCACTCACGCAAGCTTCCGCGGCTAACAATGCGCGCACCGGAATTGGCGAAGGCAATTCCAAGTTGCTTGAGGGAACCGAGTTTTCTATATCACACGATGTAACGATGCTGACCGCAGGCGGTCCAGTTTTATCGTTTCATCCATTATGGCATTTGATTTACGTCGCCTTGCAGGGCGACGGCCAATCCGAACATTTCTTACTTATGGAGTATAGAATGTGACTTCGGCGGACGCAAGACCTTTTGCTGGTATTTATCCGCAACTTTACCATAAACGCGAGTTGAGCCTATGCCGCGCAGCCTGAAAATCACCATGAAACGCACGCGGATCATGCCCTAAAACAGGCACACATAACCCACAAAATATAGTTAATATCCGTTCTATGACGCACAATAAGTTACTGCAAAACCTACCGGATGTTCACTGAAATAAACCGCATCTTGCTTTACCATAACATGACTCACGCGCAGGGTTATAGCCGCCTCTTGCGGTGGAAAAGTCGATGGAATCAACGGCCATCGCCGCTTCAAAAGTGCAAAGCCACGGCAGCGGGCCTCGAAACCAATGGAATTACGGCGATTTGGTGTCCCGGAAGACCACTTAGCTTCCGAATGCTGCTTTTTTTCAGGACAATACTTGGCGAACTTGAAAGAGAATCAAGGGTACGGCAACGTTAGCTGTGTCGTGGAAGCGTTTATGATCTGCAATTTGAATTGGCATACTTCGCCTGGCGATCTATTCCGAAATTAACAATGTGCGATCTTGTCGGTGCATGGCCTTAAAAGGAGATTTTTAAATTATGGTTTTCAGAAAACTTTTTTTCATCCTGTGCCTTTTGGCTTTCTATATGCTGCTTGCGGCACCCGCCGCGTCGCGGGCCCAAGCAGCGGCATCAGTCAACGCCGCACGAAGAAGTGAAACCCCAACCGGGCCATCCCGGACCGGCGAGGTGCAGGACTTATCGGCGACATTTAGAACAATCCACCGGCGAATCCGCAATGCACTGGTGGAAATTAAAGCTGTCGGTATCACCAAGAGAGTCCGCAAAATCACCACCACCACGACCCGCGAACTCCCCCACCACGCTCCCCCCAGGAGCACAATCAAGAGTAAGACCGTTACAACCATGGTCACCACTACCAACATAGGCAGCGGGGTTATTTGCAGCACCCGTGGATATATCGTCACCAACGATCATGTGGTTTTCCATGCGAAAACCATTTCCGTGATTCTCGCGGATCGCAGAATATATCCCGCCCAGTTGATCGGTGCTGACCCGCAGGCGGATATTGCGGTGCTGAAAATTACCGCACCATTTCTTACCCGCGCCCGGTTCGGCCATTCCAGCGCGCTGCACGTGGGGCAACGAATATTGGATTTTGGCGCACCATTTCAACTGGCTCAGAGTATGACCCAGGGAATTATCTCCGCGTTGCATCGGCGAAACAATCACGTTACCTCCGCCGAGGACCCCCAGATCAAATTATTGTCCCACGAGGATTTTATCCAGGTGGATAGTCCTTCGGATCCTGGAAGCTCCGGCGGCCCGCTGGTAAACCTGCGCGGTCATGTTGTGGGCATCAATGAATCCATCAAATCGGGAGGAGGGGGATCTTTCAGCGGTGTCGGGTTTGCCATCCCTGCTCGCGAGGTGGTTTATGTGCTCCACCAAATTATTAAAACCGGCAGCGTTCAACATGGCCACCTGGGCGTTCATGTTACAGAAAAAACGATCGTCACCCGATCCGCAGGTAAAAAAATACTGGTTACCGGGTTGCACGTTGACGCAATAAGCGCGCATTCCCCAGCCGTCCTAGCCGGCTTAAAAATTGGAGATTTGATTGTCGCTATCAATGGCCGAAGTGTTTACCGCATAGCTCAACTGCGCAACCGCGTGGCCTTCAGCGCGCCGGACACACTGCTGAATCTGACGGTTTGGCGCGACAATAAACGTATGGTGATCCACGTGCGTACCATCGCGCAAAATGGCCCGAAATCAACGGCTCACCCCACATTGCAAAAGTAGGACCCTGCGGTGTGTAAAAGTGCCGCCCCGAAAGAAAAGGCAGGGCACAGAGGTTGCTCCGGTTGCAGGAACATCAGCTTTCATCTGGATTCCCGCTGCGGCTTGGACTCTGCACCTCGTTTTACACCTAACGCCAGTGCGACAATCGGATTATGCCATATCGTCGCGTGCCAGCACAAAGGCATTTGCCGCCCGCTGCAAGTCGTCGCGACTATGCGATGCCGATACCTGCGTCCGAATGCGGGCCTTCCCCAGCGGCACGACCGGATACGTAAAAGCAACCACAAAAACACCTCGTTCTGTTATCCTCTGGGCCATTTCCGCCGCTTTTATGGCGTCGCCAAACATCACGGGCACAATGGGGTGGTTGCCCGAGACAACGTCAAACCCCGCGGCGGTTAATTGCTGGCGAAAAAACTCAGTGTTATCCCATAACCGCTGGCGAAGTGCGCCCGAGTTCTGTACCAGAAGCAGTGCGGCAAGGTTTGCCGCAGCCACAGCCGGTATCAGCGAGTTACTGAATAAATACGGCCTCGAACGCTGCCGTAGCAGATCAATAATCTCTTTTCTCCCGCTGACGTAGCCTCCGCCTGCCCCGCCCAAGGCTTTACCAAAGGTACCCGTGATAATGTCCACGCGTCCCATTACACCGTGGTGCTCGTGAGTCCCGCGGCCGTTGGCTCCCATGAAACCGACCGCATGGGAATCATCAACCATCACCAGGGCGTTGTACCGCTTAGCCAACTCGCAAATCGTAGGAAGATTGGCCACTTTGCCATCCATGGAAAACACGCCATCTGTGGCAACTACGATAGTCCCGGCGCGGCCTTTTTTTGCCTCCTGTAAACGCAACTCCAACTCTCCCATGTCAGAGTTGTGGTATCGGTAACGTTGGGCTTTGCAAAGCCGAATTCCGTCAATAACGGAAGCATGGTTCAACTCGTCGCTGACGACTGCATCCTCTGGTCCCAAGACGGTCTCAAAGAACCCTGTATTGGCGTCGAAACACGATGAATGAAGAATGGTCTCGTCCGTGCCCAGGAATCGGCTGACCGCAGCTTCCAATTCCTTATGTATTTTCTGGGTACCACAAATAAACCTCACTGATGCCGTGCCGAATCCCCACCGTGCAAGCCCTTGCGTGGCTGCGGCAATCAAATCAGGATGATCGGCCAACCCGAGATAATTGTTGGCGCACATGTTGAGCATGGAGCCATACCCTTCGACTTCTAATATCGCACGCTGCGGTGAATTGATGATCATTTCGTGCTTTTCTAAACCCGCATCGCCTATTTCGTCGAGTTCTCGTTTAAATTGCTCCAGCATGAATAATCTAAGCTCCTTTGCTTGACGACACATCCGACTAATCCATTTGGGCACCTCGGTTTCCATGGGTGTGAAACAAAGGTGTGGTAAAATAGCGTTCCGCACGGTCGCATAGCTACGTCACCATCGTTGCACCAGTGGCCTCGTTGCTCATTGAGTTATTTAAGAACGTATTTATTTCCAATTTAATATGACTTTCCCGCACTTTCCCCCCCGCATCTCCGCGAAACCCTGCGCAAAGTCGGTGTAGGGCAGACGGTGCGTAATAACTGGACTTATTTGAAGTCCGCTTTGCAGCATAACGGTCATTTTATACCAGGTTTCGTACATTTCGCGTCCGTAAACTCCTTTAATGGTGAGCATTGAAAATACGACTCGGTCCCAGTCAATGGCCATTTCTTTGGTAGGAATTCCCAACATCGCAATTTTTCCGCCGTGGCACATGTTTGCCAGCATACTACGAAAGGCCGAGGCATTTCCCGACATTTCCAAACCCACATCGAATCCCTCCATCATGCCCAAGTCCTTTTGTACGTCCATTAGGCTAGTTTTGTCGACGTTGACGGCTAGCGTTACCCCAACTTTGCGGGCTAGATCTAGACGGTATTCATTCACGTCTGTGATCACGATATGCCGCGCGCCAGCGTGCCGCGCAACCGCTGCTGCCATGATTCCGATAGGCCCGGCACCGGTTATCACCACATCCTCACCCAGGACCGGAAAGGAGGTGGCCGTGTGTACGGCATTGCCGAAGGGATCAAAAATTGCCGCTACGTCCAGATCGATCTCCTTGGAGTGTACCCACACATTTGACATGGGCAGTGCAAGATATTCCGCGAACGCTCCGGGCCGGTTCACACCTACGCCCTTGGTCTCCGAGCAAAGATGCCTCCGACCCGCCAAGCAGTTTCGGCAATGCCCACAAACCACATGCCCTTCACCACTGACGATCTGGCCGGGAAAAAAATCGTGTACATCCTGGCCTACCTGAACGATCTCACCGACAAATTCATGGCCGACCATCATCGGAACGGGAATAGTTGCCGCTGCCCACGCGTCCCAGTTGTAGATATGCAAATCAGTTCCACAGATACCCGTGCGTAAAATTTTTATTAATACGTCGTGAATCCCCACCTCTGGCATCGGCACCTCGTCAAGCCACAGCCCCGGCTTGCTATGCAACTTCACGAGTGCTTTCATAGTGTTATCTCCAAAAGGCCACGGCGTAAGGCCGCTGCGTTCTGCTAAAAGGCGAAGCCCGGGCCATTTTTCGTCGTAAATGCTGGATACTTCTTGGCTCCATTCTGTAATCGCACAAGGTGTCCTCTTGCTTACTTTGCAGCTGCGCCATTATATCCGGTATTCGCGGTGGCGTTGGAAGACGCGATCCCCAACCTTTTCGCCACTATTTGGGGGGGGGCGGTATGGTGCCCGATATAGCCGTCGGAGCCGGTGCTTCTGATGTAATGGTGACACTATATTGATGTTGGCCATCGGGCTGCTCACGACCGGCACGCTCATCAGCGCCCAAGAAGACATTTCAGAGCAATCATCGTTGCCGGGAATGCCATTGACGCCTGACATCCGGGTACATGCGTTAACTTAAAGTTCCGCCGGAGAAGGCTGCGTTTGGAAACCGGCGTAAAATATAGACTTCATCACGCCCTCCGCCCACGGTTGCCGCTGCTTCCAAGGGTTTTAATGCTTAAGCTAACGCCTACGTAACATCGGGGCAGCTAGTGCTCCGCCGGCCAGTAAAAATACGGCCCCGTACCGGATACATGGGCGAGTCCGAAGTTGGATTTGACATGCCCGGATGGAAACGTAAACAGCGACGTATACGGGTGGCTATACCCGGTAACATGCCCATCAGCGTAAAGCACATTCTGAAATGCCGGCAAACTCGGACTTGTGGGGTCCAAGTGATTAAACCAGTATTGGTTCACCGAGCCGATCATAAACTGTTGGGCGACCGTGTCAGCGGCCAGCACATCATGCGGATTCCCATTGTTGCTCGTGGCCGGTTTCGGAAGAAGCGGATTAAAGCTGGTCGGATTGACCGTATTACCCATCCAGTTTTCAGCACTGTAAAAGCCATTCGCACGGGTGAGATATGGATTATTCCCATAACCCCCGAGATACATGTATCCTAAAGCAATAAACGGTGCCCAATTATCGCTGGTTCTTACGGGATCGTAGGAGAGTTGGGGAATGCCAGGCACCTGCTGTATTTCGTGGATGCTTGGTGCTGGCGTCGGATAACTGGCAGGTAATACGAACTGCCACGCGTGAAAGGGGCCTTGGTTGAGGGTGCTTGGGCAGATGAATAACTTCGCCAGGCTATTACCGGTCGCACTCTGGGCGGCGTATTTCTCCAGTACTTGAAAGGGCGTGCCGTCGCTCCGCCATCCGTTGGCGCTGTAATCGTTCTCATACTCGCTCAGGCTCTGGTCCGCGCTCCACGGAAAGGCCCCGTATTGAATGGGCGGGCCGTCGTTGTATATTGGTGCATAACGGAAATAACAAGGTTGCGCGGTCCGATACTCGTTGTTCACGAAACCCTGCGGGAAATAACCGCGATGGCTGACCGCAAACTCCGACGCCAACTGACCTATACCACGCAAATTCGACGCGCAGACAACACGGTTCGCATCCTCCTTTGCTGCAGCCAGAGCTGGCAGCAGCAGTGATATCAACAGGGCGATAATCGAGATCACCACCAAAAGCTCCACCAGGGTAAAACCGTGCGGGGGCTGGCGAAGGCGGTTAAACTTCTCCAGTGTGTGTAACTTTTTACAACCCCTGGAACGCAGTATGTTAGTAGGCCCGAAACTTCTACAACTTTCTCGTCGTCCATCAGCATCGACTTTCATAAACTCATCCTTTTCGCTTGACTACACAGTTCTTCATGACTTGTCGTTCCGTCATGCAGGCCCCGCCCTCCACCCCAAAGCCGGGTGGAGGGCTTGCCGCGAGAATGCCACGTCAACATTTTCCGGAATACTTTAATTTACGGCGACGAAGGAACAATATCCCCACGGTACCACTCGCCAGTACCACCAATGGAGCCGGTTCGGGGACCGCAGACCCGCTGACAGAAAAAATATCGGTGCTAAATGTAGAGGGGTTGAGGTTAAAAGTCAGCGAATCAAGCACATGGCCCGACATATTGACCGTGCCACCACCGTTAACACCAAGGTCAGCGAGATTGAGAACTGTTTCGTATAAATCGGGCTCGTTGGGTAGTCCTGACACACTCGAATTTGTCACCGCGATGCGACCGATTCCGGCAAGAGCTATAGCAAAGCGGTTACCATCCGGCGTAGTGCCGGAGGTGTTGCTAAACCAGTCTGGGGCACCGTAATCGGTGGTCACCGTTTGGCCGTTGGCGAAATTAAGCGTCACAGTTCCCCCCGTATTGCTGCCAGCGTTCGTTGATACAGCCAAGATTGCCAAGGTTGTAAACGCGGTCGGAGTGCTCAGTGTCATGGTGCCAGAAGTTATACCGCCGCTGTTCAAATGCAATACGTTATTTGTATTTGTGTAGTGCTGCAGTTGGAAGGTGGTTACACCATCAGCTTGACTCACAAACTGATGGGACGTTGGCAAACCACCACTCTGTACCGTGCCACCCACTGACAAGCCTGCCTCGTAGAAGGTGTTGAAAGAACCGACCGGGGTTGCAACGTTACTCGGGATTGCTGAGGATGTCAGCGACACCGTATTTTCCACCACATTATCCGCATTAAAACTGCCTGCGGTCAACGCCACTGGCGACCGGGCAGTCAAAATATACGCTGGCGTTGAAGGGGGCGGTGCTATTGTGGGCGCGCTGTTGGCAAAACTGAAATTAGTAAAGTCTTGCTCCATATTGAAGCCACCAGTCGCACCAGTGAACCCCACATATGCCGAATTGGAACCCAGGGTGTTGGCGACATTGATCCCGGGCGGTCCCAGCAGGCCAAGGGATGAAGTAGGCCCGTATGTGGTGTATGTAAGTGAATCGGCTGAATTGGTCGAATCGACAGCTGACACGCTTATGGCATGCGCCGGTGCATAGTAACTTATTGTGAAATTGATCGGATTCGCGTCGGTCTGTAAATTGAGTGTGCTGGCAGCGGGAAGCCCCACATCGGAAGCGAATTGCCCATTGATACCGAGGTCCAATCCTCCACCGGACGGCGTGCCGAAGAGTTCGACACCCATTCCCACACTCGGTGATACGTCGGTGAATCCGGTAGGCGCTGGATTCTCGTAACCCTTGGATCCTCCGCCACCTCCTAGAGCGCTGGTGCCGGCTCCCTGTACCACAAACATGAAACCATCGGCAGGAGGATTGCTTGGGACGGAGACCTGCCACGTAAAATTGGCCGTCCACGAAGCGCCCACATCCTGCTGGGTCGTGTACCAGGCGCTCGTATTCTCGCCGTTTTGCCCCGTTGTCAGCGTCAGGTCGCCACCGCTGATGAACGGCACAAAGGTCGAGTTCCCATTGAGCACCCAATTGCCGGAATTTGAAAAACCTCCACTAATCGTGGCTTTGCTGGTGCCAGCCCACCCGCAGCCCAGGGCTACCGCCGCCATCGCTGCAACTATCAATGCGGACCTGCGAGAAACCGATGAGGGAATGGAACACATCAACGGCTCCCGCGCGTACCTGTTGGAGCCAGGCGAATTGCCCGCTGGCCGAATCGGCTGCGGTTGTCCGCAACTGTTGGCGGATGTAACGATACTTGTTTTACTACTCATGTTGGTGGCCTCCCAAAAAAAAATTGCTTTGTTCTCCCACTCCACGCCAACCGCACGGTCGGCAAATATAGAGTTGAGAACTCCATGAAGAACTCAAGTCAGCCTGCCTTGGCCAACTCACCAGCAAAGCCGTTTCCCTCCATAAACCCCCTTCCCTATTGCAAATTCCATGGGTGCAGACTTCCGGGAATATTCATGCGCGTACCGGAACGGCTAAAGACAATTCCAAGTTGCCTGCAGGAACCTGCTTTTTTATCTCGCACGATATAACTGAAACAGTTTTTGCCTGTCCCGTTTACATCGCTTCACTCATTTGATATTTCGAACTGCATTGCGTTGTATGGGAACGCCCAGTCCGAATCTTGATAATTTCACTTTAGCACTCTACTGCGGCGGACGCAAGATCTTTTGGCGGCATTTCGACCTGGCTTTACCATACTCTCTATTTTCCGCCGGGCCATTTGGCCGGAAGACCACCCAATACGCGCGACGATGACACGGTAAGATATTTACACAACTGTTGCTAAATAATGGACTTGCGTATTATCGAGGTTGCAATCGGTTGTCATAGAACCTGCGCACTGCTTTAGAAATAAACCGTATCTTGCTTTACCATAAAATGATAAAAATTTGGAGGAAGATTATTACTTGCTGCAATAAGGGCGCATTCCAAAGCCGTCCGGAACGGTTTGAAAATTTGATATTTTGATTGTCGCTATCAATGGCAGAAGTGTTTACCGCGTAGATCAACTGCGTAACCGCCTGGTCTTCAGCGCGCCGGGCACGCCGCTGAATTTGACCGTTTGGCGCGATAATAAACATGTGATTATTCAGGTGCGAGCTGATGCCAGAGACGAATGTCGAATCATTAACTCGCCATGAAGTTCAGAATGCACCGGCGGCAGCAACGGATCGTCCATGCGTTGCAGCATCGTACGAAGCGCCACCGCTGCCACGCCAACCGCAGGCTGCCGAACGGTTGTAAGGGGCACTGGCAGATGGGCGGACATGGGCAGGTCGTCAAAACTGCCCAGGCGAAGTTGCTCCGGAATTTTAATTCCAGCATCCAAAGCGAAGCGCATAACCGAAGCCGCACGTGAATCGCTGACTACAAGAGCCGCATCAGGGCGTCGCTGCTGCAACGTAGTAATGACGAATTCACGGTCAAAAAGATTTCCTCGGCGTACTGCCCCGGCCTCCGCACGAAGCCCCTTGGCTTGGAGCGCTCTCAAAAAGCCGTCAATGCGCGATTCTTGAGTAGGCACGCGAGTCGTGTGAGCGAGAAAATCAATGCGCCGACATCCCAAATCAATAAAGTGCCGGGTCAATGCGAATCCCGCTTCGAAATTGTCGATTCCCACGAGGTCAACGCGGCTCAATTCCGGGTAGCGGACAATGTCGCGATCTATGAGAACAACGGGTATTCCCGCTGCCTGAAAATCCTGTACGACTGCCGCCGTGGGTGAGCTAAACTGGTCTGCCAGAATTTCCTGCGGCATAAGAAACACACCCGCTACGCGCCGACTGATAAATTCATCGGCAATAGCGCGGTAGCGGTTTGCAACCCCTGACTCTCCCGGATCTTCGCTCCAGGAAGGGTCCTGTGCCAGCACAAAACTGTTGTCCATGGCCGCCCGCCGGGCCAGTTCCTTGCCGATCGTATCACATACGGTCTGCTCCCGATGCTGGCTGGCCAAACCGATCAGTATGGCCCCGAAAGTTAGCGATCGGCGCGGAGGCACGGCTATAACCGTTGATCCGGCTTTACCATGGCGGCGGATAAGGTTTTCCTTTACCAGTCGCTGAATGGCACCGCTGGCGGTGGGCCGCGAAAGGCCAAACTGCGCCGCTAATTCCCGTTCCGTTGGAATGCGCTGATGAATTGTAAATCGACCGGTTTCAATTCCCCGGCGGACAAAATCATACAGGCGATCGGCCTTACCTGAGTCTCGCACAATTTCACCCGAAATACCGCTTGCAGCCGACACCATTGATACATCAGACCAAAAGTCCGTCCTAAGCCGGCCAACTAACCGTGTTTCATTTGCATAATCTCTTCCGCCAGCACCTGATAATCCGCGGCACCAGCGCAGTTGGGGGCGTATTCAAAGATGCTTTTATTAAAGCTCGGAGCTTCCGCCAACTTGATATTCCGGCGAATGTGCGTATCCAATACCACAGCGGTACTCCAGGGCTGATGGCTTTCCCGACTTGCGTCGAGAAATTTCTCAACTTCTTCCGTCACTTCGCCCGTAAGACGCGGGGCGGATTCATATTGGCAGAACAGAATCGCACTGATGCGCAAGGCAGAGTTAAGTCTTTCCCGGACCATGGAACACGTTTCCAGCAAGCGTGCCATTCCCTGCAACGCCAGAAAATGCGCCTGCAGCGGGATAATAACTTCCGTCACCAGGCACAACGCATTGACCGTTAGCAGCCCCAGGCTCGGGGGGCAATCAATAAGTAAAAAATCGTAATCCAGCGCCTTGACGGCCGCCATTTTCCGCAGCCGCGATTCACGCTCCGGGAGATTGACCAGTTCCACCTCCGCCCCTGCGAGATCCGGTGTTGCCGGCACCACCCACAGGCGATCCGCCACCGGATACAATGCATCAGCCAGCGGCAATTCCTGACACAGCACATCATAAATCGAATGCTTTACCTTATCGCCCTCCAGCCCCAGATGAAAGGAAAGATTCGCCTGCGGATCCATATCAATGAGGATCGTCTTTTTCCCAACCGCCGCCAATGCCGCGCCAAGGTTTACCGTGGTGGTAGTTTTACCCACCCCCCCTTTTTGATTGAATAAAGCAATCGTTCTCATATACATGGCAGTGTATCCGATTCTCGTTATCCGCGAAACAGCGTTGCTTCAAACAATGTTGCTTAGAACAATGTCTCGCTAAAACGGCCGCCAAATATTGGAAAACAGCGTAAATGCCTGACTCTAAAAAGCTTCGGGAAGCGACATTCGTATCAGGTAACTTTGTTTTTATTTTTCGCCCACGGCCAGGATACTTAACCCGCGGCCGAGGTTCATGGCGTCTACGGCTTTTACTACTGGAAGCAGCCACTGGAAAAGTTTAATCTGACGGGCGGTTAATTCTGCGCGGCCCCGCCATTTATTGAAGCGCCATGCCCAGGCCCCTACCGTGTTGTATTGTGAAATATGCCGGACGCTAAAGCCTGCGTTTGTCATAACTGCTTGCAAAGATTGCCGGGTGTAGCGCCGGCGATGCCCCAGCGCCCGGTCACAGGGACTCATCAGTGCGGGATTGGCCGGCACGAGAACGATAAGCTTTCCGCCCGGCTCCAGCAGATCGTAAAACCGCTTGAGCGCCTGCGTTTCATCCTCAACGTGTTCCAGAATGTTCAGGCAAACTACGGTGTCAATGTGTTCATCGCGCAAATTGCCCTGGGCATCGGGGTCTGTAATATCCGCCTGTAACACGCGAATATTTTCTAAGTGACCAAAACGCCGCCGGGTCATTTCCACAAAAAACTCGTTTTCGTCCACGCAGATCAGCCGGGGGCGATCCAGCAATAATTCAGCAAAATTGCCGATGCCGCAGCCCGTTTCCAGGACGCGCGAACCGATAAAGGGTTGAAATTTATTAAAATCCCAGCGGCTTACCCGTCGCGTTCGACGAAACGTCTGCAGAAGAAAATATTCATCATTGGTGGTGAAACGGGTATCAAGAAAGCAGCACCGTATCAGCGTGGTTAAGGCCTCAATGGCATCCTTAAAGCCGATTTTTTTCCCTTCCGCAGCCGTGCGGCCATGGTAACTGATGGGCACTTCATAAATACGGATTCCCCATTGCGCCAGACGCGCGGTAATTTCCGGTTCAATGCCGAAACGCTGCGCCCGCAAGGGGGTTTGCAGCAGAATATCAGCCCGCACCGCTTTATAGCAGGTTTCCATATCTGTTAAATTCAGATCCAGAAACATATTTGTCAGCAGGGTTAAAATTCGATTGGCTACCGCATGCCAAAACAGCAATACTCGCCTCTGGCCGGAGAAAGCGAATCGGGAACCAAACACCGCATCGGCCTTGCCTTCCACAATCGGAGCCAAAAGGGCCGCAAAATCCCGCGGATCATATTCCAGATCGGCATCCTGAATAAGCACAATATCGCCCGTGACATGCGTTACGGCAGTATGAATGGCGGCAGCCTTGCCGGCATTTTTTTCATGTCGGAAAATCCGCACGCGTGGATCAGTTGCGGCAAGTTCCTGCAGAATTTCCCACGAATTATCGCGGCTGCAATCATCGACACAAATTAATTCAATGGGAATCGGACATGGTGCCTGAAGCACCCGGCCCACAATGGTGCGCAGAGTGCGCGACTCATTATAAATGGGCATCAAAACACTTAAAGATCGGTATGGGGTCGTCAAATAGAGATCACCGTTTACTGAACTGGTACGCTCTACGGGCACCACGTAAGCCGTATTTCTTACGCTCTTTCATGCGGCTATCCCGTGTGAGGAATCCGCCATCCTGCATGGACTTGCGTAACGTGGCATCATACAGTGTCAGAGCCCGCCCCAGGCCCTGCAGAATGGCTCCAGACTGCCCCGTATGACCGCCGCCATGCACATTCACCAGCACATCCATGGAGCCAACCAGATTGGCGGACACCAGAGGTGCGTTGACCATAGTGCGATCCCGGGATTCCGTGAAAAAAGAATCCAGCGGACGATCATTGACAATAAATTTACCCTGTCCCGCTACCAGGCGGACACGGGCGACGGACTTCTTACGGCGGCCGGTGCCGAGATAATACGTTTTTCCGCCGGCTGTAATAACGCCGCGGGGTTTAATGGCCGGCGCTGCGGATGATGATGTCGTTTCAGTCATGTTCTGTTTGCCTCTGTTTTCAGGTTATCCCGGTAAACCGGGAAGGGTCTATTGGTTTATTGATTTAAAATTTGAGCACGGCTGGCCGTTGGGCGGCGTGCGGATGCTTATCATCCTTAAAGCATTTGAGTTTGGTGAACATCTTCACGCCCATGGTGGTCTTGGGCATCATCCGTCGCACCGCCAATTCAAAGACTGTTTCGGGATGCCGGTTTTGCAAATCCCGCAGGGGCTTCACTTTGTGGCCGCCGGGATAATACGTGTAATAATCATATTCGCGTTGGTCCAGCTTGCGGCCTGTAACCTTAATTTTGCTGGTGTTGATGACAATAATATAATCGCCGACATCCACGGTGGGTGTATAGGTGGCTTTATGTTTACCCATCAGATGTGTGGCAACTTTAGTGGCCAGGCGGCCGAGGGTTTGATCGGCGGCATCTACAATATACCAGCGATTGTCCGTGTGTCCGACACGAGCTAAGGTGGTGCGCCCCGCCGGCTTGGCGATGCGATGACGGGTTGGATTGGCTGTTGCTGTCATAATCTACTCAATCTAGTAAATACTACTCATCACTGGGTGGCGGCCGGGATTCTTACATTTAGGACCCCGGGGTTTTGCCATGCCCGAAAGCTTCAAATTGTAAAGTTTTCACGAAATATGTCAATGCCCCGGGGATAAGCCCTTGCGGTCAGGATGCAATAATGCAGGATAACGGGCAAAATTGCAGCGTTTAATGCGGGCACGGGGTGCGTTCAGGGCATTCAACCGCCGGCAGAGCCGGCGGCTTTGTGATGCTTTCCAGTGCGGAATCATGATTTTCCACCCATCGGGTACTGTCAGGGCAATAGTTTTCATTTCTTTACCCTTGGGCGGCACGTAACGCGGAACTGACAATATGTTGCGCTTCATTAATAATGCGCTGCAGATGAGCGGGGCCTTGAAAACTTTCGGCGTAAATTTTGTAAATAGCCTCCGTGCCGGACGGGCGTGCCGCAAACCATCCATTTTCTGCGACGACTTTCAACCCCCCTAGCGCTTTGCCGTTGCCCGGTGCGGTCGTGAGAGACGTCTGGATTTTTTCCCCGGCCAACGTCGTGGCGGCGACCGCCTCAGGCGAAAGCTTGGACAATGCGGATTTTTCCGCTGCGGTGGCCGGTGCCTCGGTGCGCTGATAGGCGGGAGCACCAAATTCACGGGTGAACTGTTGGTATAATTCCCCGGGATCGCGACCTGTGGCGGCGGTTATTTCTGCGGCCAGTAGCCCCAGGATCATGCCATCTTTATCCGTCGTCCATGGGCGGCCGTTTTTGCGAAGGAATGAAGCGCCCGCGCTTTCTTCGCCGACAAATCCCAGTTGCCCGGTAAGCAATCCGTCAACAAACCATTTGAACCCCACGGGCACTTCATAAAGCCGGCGGCCCAGTTTGGCGGTGACGCGATCAATCATGGAACTGCTGACCAGAGTTTTGCCCACCGCCGCCGATTTCCGCCAGTGCGGGCGGTGCTGAAAGAGATAAAATATGGCTGCGGCAAGATAATGATTGGGCGGCAGCAATCCAGCGCTGGGGGCAACAATGCCGTGCCGATCATGATCCGTATCACAGGCAAAGGCGATGTCAAAGCGATTTTTTAACTTAATCAAACTGCGCATGGCGTAAGGCGAAGAAGGGTCCATGCGAATTTGGCCGTCCCAGTCCACGGACATAAAGCGAAACGTCGGATCCACCTGTTGGTTCACCACGGTAAGATTCAGGCCGTAATGTTCTGCGATGGGTTGCCAATAATGCACGCCCGCCCCGCCCAGCGGATCCACACCTAATGTGATCCCCGAATCGGCAATAAGCTGCATATCCAGGACGTTGCCCAGGTCGGCCACATACTCACGAATGTAATTATGTTGATGCGTTGTTCCCAATGCGAGTGCCCGCTCCAGCGGGATTCGTTTGATTCCGCGCAATCGTGATTTTAAAAACAAATTGGCTTTGGCTTCGATCCAGGAAGTAGCCGTGGTGTCGGCGGGGCCGCCGGTGGGCGGGTTGTATTTAATTCCGCCATCATGCGGAGGATTATGAGAAGGTGTAATGATAATGCCGTCAGCCAGGCCGGTTTTACGCTTGCGGTTGTAGCTGATAATGGCATGGGAAACTGCGGGCGTGGGCGTGTAATCCGTGCCCGATGCGATCATGACATCTACTGAATTGGCGGCCAGCACTTCCAGTGCGGTCGCGTGCGCGGGCGCGGAAAGTGCATGGCTATCCATGCCCAAAAACAGCGGACCATCAATGCCGTGCAACTTTCGATACAGACAGACTGCCTGCGTAATAGCGAGAATATGCCATTGGTTAAAGGCGGTATCAAAAGCACATCCACGATGGCCTGATGTGCCAAAACTTACACGCTGCGCGGCAATCGTCGGATCGGGCGTTTGTTGATAGTAAGCGGTAAGGAGTTTAGGCACATTGACCAAAATTTCGGGCGGGGCTAATTTTCCAGCCAGTTTGCTGATCTTCACTTCTCATTCCTTTTCGCAGTTATTTTTTTGCCTTTTTTAAAATTTGCCGGGCGTTAAGACTGCGGCTCGCTTTACCCATGTGCCGCCTGATCCATCATGTAGATGAGTTCACCATCGACAGGATGGACGCCAGCTGCGGGAAGCAATTCCGGATTCACATTTTTGGAAAGCAACTGCTGAACCACCTTTTTTTTCTTCTCACCGGCCATCAGGAAAACCGCCTTACGCGCCAGGTTAATTAATGGGAAGGTAAATGTGATGCGATCCACCGGGGGCGGCAGCGTTCCAGGCGGGCTGAAGGTGACGAGTTTAGATGATTCCTGTCGGGCGGGAAGCCCGGGAAACAAGGACGCGGTGTGGCCGTCATCACCCAGACCCAGGAGAATTAAATCAAAGCGCGGTTCGGCGTAGCCGAAAAAGTCCTTGATCCGCTTTTCATAATCCGCGGCCGCGGCGGCGGGCGGCAGTTCGGTGTGAACGGCAAAAATCTGTTCGGCGGCAATGGGCAATCCATGCAGTAACGTTCGGTTGGCCATTCCAAGATTGCTGCGTGAGTCATCCACTGGAACGGCACGTTCATCTCCTAAAAAGATAAACCACTTGGCCCAACTTCCCTTAGTCGCGAAATCCCGCCTGATAACTTCATAGGCCGCCTCGGGGGTTGAACCACCGGACAGGGCAATCATGAATCTTCCGCGCGCAGCGATCGCAGCCGCAGCGCATTGCATGACCATTTCCGCCGCCGCTTGCGCCAAGGCCGGAGCATCTTTCAAAACCTGCACTTTTTTTTCTACTGCCATAGGCGAAACTCCTCGTTACAACCGTTTGTTCATTAAATGCGCTGCTGCCCTAATGCCGTCAAGTATCCTCGGTGGAATCATCCTGCCCCGGTTCCGCCGCCGGTGGAACCGGTGACTTTCTGAAAATGGCCAGCACTTTGTCCAAAGGCACCACAAAAAGTTTATTGTCCGGCTCAAATTCGACGGGAATTGCCTCACGCGGATCAAAAAGCACCTTGTCATATTGGCGAATTGGAAAATCACTGTCGTTTTCAATCTGCTTGGAAATGGCAATGACCCTTCCAGTTAATGTCGGAATCTCATGATTCCCCGGCAGGACAATGCCACTCTTGGTTTCACGGCGATTTTCATCTTTACGAATAACCACGCGCTTGCCCACCGGCTCAATAATGTCAAATTTGACGCGCTTGGATCGACTTATTTCCGGTTGATCGCTCACAATAAAATCTCCACGACCTTTAAATTTCAAAACCCGATGAAAACCCGTCGGCGATTCATCCAACGACCTGACAATCAGGCCATGAATAAGTGTAGGGGGAGCATGACAAATTGGCCAGCGCGAGAAAATTGGCAGTGCGATAAACAGTGGCACCATGACAGGGAGCCGGGCGAACGCGTCTGCATTGGCGGCCAATAGCTGCCTGCCCGGAAACATATACAAAAGGAAAGAACTCTTGCACCAGACGATTGCCCGGCGTTATATCCAATGACGAATCTCCGGTGCCGCATTAGAATGCAAACGCAGATGGATACAGGCAGATTAGAACTCAAAATACCCCGACCGGCGCGAGCGCTGTTTGCGGGGCTATTTGTCAGCCCCGGCAACTGGCGGCACCGCGATGACGTGCGCACGGATTTTGAAATTATTCTCGTGCGGCGCGGCATGTTGGCCATGTGGGAGGAAAATCAGAAGTTCACGGTTAATGCTAATCAGACGCTGGTGCTTTGGCCGAACCGCAGGCATGGCGGCTTGCAGGTGCATGACCGGAGGCTCGCGTTCTACTGGCTGCACTTTTCCTTAACGCTCGGGAGTTCCAAGGGGGCGACGATCAGCATGGTGCCGCAGATTGGGACCCCGGCCCGGCCCGATCGTTTGCAGGAATTATTTCACCGCTTTTTATCCGATTTTGGAGCCGGTGATGATTGGAAATCCGGCCCGCTGAATGACCCACGCGCGGACCTGCTGCTTTTGCAGATTCTCACCGAAGCCGCCACACAGCATAATACCGAAAAATCCGCCCAGGAACCGGCCCTGGCACAAAACATCCGCGCTTATATTGACGCCCATTTTTTTGAACCGATTGGCCCGGCGGATGTGGTCAAGTCGCTGCGCTACAGCGGCGTATACCTGCGACAAACCTTCCGCCACGCCACCGGCCTTACGTTAAGCCAGGCTATTCAGAATCGTCGCATGATGGAAGCCCGGCGGCTGCTATTAGAGACGACTTTGACGCTCAAGGAAATTGCCTTCCGCTGCGGTTTTGATGATGAGGGTTATTTTTGCCGAGTATTTCGTAAAAACGAAGGAGTCAGTCCCACCGTGTTCCGCAACACCCGGCTCAAGCTGCCGATCAATGTAATTTGACCCATCCTTACACATCAGCTAAGGCTCGCTGGGCTTTCGGCGATACCCGACGGGCCAGCGACCGGACATGCACCGTTATTACCAGCGACAAAAGCACGGCAATTGCAAAGAGATAAATGCCGATTTTCGGCGAGGCTTTCAACGCCCCGCCAGATTTCGCAATGACCACGATCATCGCCACAACAAATACATCAAGCATGGACCAACGCCCCAGAATTTCCAGCCACTTAAAAGCACGCAGCCGCTGATCATCGGTAAATTTCCCAAACCACAGCACCAGCAAAATGCAAAGCTTGGCAAAGGGGAAAAATATTGAAAATGTCAGCAGAATCAGCCCCAGACCATAATGCCCGCCGCGTAACAAACCGATAGTTCCCGACCACAACGAATACTGGCTATTCCAGAAAACAAATTTCTTGATAGCTAACACGGGCAGGCACTGTGCGGTAATTAACAACCCCAACAGCAGAAGCAGATAAACAACAATGTCCACCCGCCTGGGATAATATTGCGACAGAGATTTTCGTTTTGCATTGGCCAATTTAATTCGCCCTTTTTGCCAGCCTCGCAGCTTAGACGTTCAATTAACTTACACGATAATCACAGCAATGTCGCCCCGGCCGCCTGCAGCCCTCGGGCGGATTTCATAACCTGCCTAAGGTACTTAATTGCGACAGAGCGTGCTTTTTTCACACCTCTAACGCATTAGGGTAGAACCATTGCCGGCAAAATAACGTGGTTTATCAGCACTTGGAATTCACAAGTCGAGCAACTGCGTATAGACTACCCTCGCTCTGATTGCGACCGGCGCAATGAGAAACGCGAAAGTCCCGGGCGAAGACGCTTGGGAATCAGTGAATGCGCGGATAAGTCATCCGCGCTTCGCTTAAAATTGCAGAACCCGCAGGTGCGACGGCAAAACGCGGATATGGGAAAGTTTCATGCAGGCTCAATGGATAGCTAAACAAAATATGCCGGCCCAGGCTGCCCGCTTACGTCAGCACCTCATTGCTGGTGCCTGCCTTGCAGCTTTAATGACCGGGGGCATAACGTTTGGCCAAACCGTATCGACGCCACAAAAAGCTGCGGTGCACAAAAATACCCAGCCAGCCCAGCATCGGCTGCCAAGAAAATCCCAAACCCCCAGCCCTTTTAATGGCTGGCCGGTGAAATCGGTGGAAATTTCCGGCAGTGTTCCCAGCGATCGCACGCTCATTGAAAATCAAATTCGCGTGG
This sequence comes from Planctomycetota bacterium, assembly GCA_021805985.1. Classification (GTDB taxonomy): domain Bacteria; phylum Planctomycetota; class Phycisphaerae; order WQYP01; family WQYP01; genus JAMDCX01. The sequence continues at coordinate 74,823 of JAJZDN010000003.1, forward strand.
TTCCCGGGGCCGGTTATAACCGGGCGGAAGTCGGCGTGGATGTCCGGTCCATAGCATCGCTGGGAAGATTCTCTTCGGTACGCGCGGACGTTATCCCCACCGCGCATCATGAGGTGATTGTCCGTTATATTGTTAAAGAGCGACCGGTCATTCGCACCGTGGAAATCATTGGCAATCAGCATGTTAAAACCGATGCGATAGTGGATTCGCTTAAGGCCCATCCCGGCGGGGCCGTGGATCCCTTTATTTTTCAGACCGACCGGCATGATATTGTCCGCATGTACCACAGCAAGGGATTTCCTTTTGCCCGTGTGAGTGTGAATCAAAAGGATTTGGCCAACGGCGTGGTGCAATATCATGTCACGGAAGGGCCGCGGGTTTATATCAACAAAGTTTCATTTGTCGGTAACAATTACTATCCGAGCTGGTTTTTGCATTTTAAAACCGATGTCACCGCCCGGTGGAAATTATTCTGGCTCATTCCCATTCACGATGGTGTATTGCAGCATTCTGATCTGGAAACAGATTTGGCCACGCTCCGGAATTTGTGGCTGAAAAAGGGCTTTCTGGATTGTCGGACATCCTATAATTTGCACTACACGCCGGATTTGCATCATGTGCAGGTGCAATACATCATACATCCCGGCACGCGATATCGCATCGGCAAGATCATCTTTAAGGGCAATCACGTTTTGCCGACTGCCTCGCTGATAAAAGATGTCACCATGCCGCCAGGCCATTATTATAATCGGGGCCTCATTGAGGCTACGAAAGATCGAATTGCTGACATCTACGGAAAACTCGGGTACATCTACAATCGCGTGAATCCGTCTTACGCCTACACTTCGCAACAGGGCGTGGTGAATCTGGTCATCCGGATTTCTGAGGGCCGATCTTATCACGTAGGCCGCGTTATTATTCGTGGCAACGCCAAGGTGGAAGATCATGTTGTGCGTCGAGAAGTGCGGCTTTATCCGGGAAAGCTATACGACACAACCGTCGTGAGAAGGTCCATTTCTCACATTCAGGATTTAGGGCTTTTTACTCACGCCAATATTACGCCCATTGGCCACCAGCCCAACACGCGCAATGCTCTGGTGAATCTGGATCAGGGGCAAACGGCACAATTTATGATCGGAGCCGGCGTGTCATCCAATGCCGGCCTGATCGGGCAGATCAGCGTTACGCAGAAAAATTTTGATATTACCGATACGCCCCATTCGCTGGGAGAACTTTTGCGGGCACAAGCCTTTCAGGGCAATGGCCAATATTTTAATATTACTTTATCACCAGGAACCGTGTATCAGTTATATCGCGCTACCTTTGCCGAGCCGTATCTGTGGGACAGCCCCTACAGCTTCCGCAACAGTGCTTATTACTTTACGGAATATTACAACACTTACGACCTTAATCGCCTGGGTGACCGCGTCACGCTGGGCCGGCGGATCACCAACCATCTGGAAGTAACGATGGCCTTCCGCTGGGAGACTGTGAACGTCAACAACATTACCGATGTAGGCCCGGTGGGTTATAACCCCAACTACCCCGACGCCGCACCGGAAATTTTTGCACAGGCAGGTTCGCATTATCTAAGCAGCATCAAACCCGCCATTGTGTTTAATGATACCAACAGCGATATTTTCCCTACCCGCGGCATTGTAGCCGGCGTTTCGATGGAACAATTTGGAGCCATGGGTGGAGCCTATACCTTCACAAAATTTAATATCTTCAGCACCTATTATCATACACTCTATAGGGATTTATTCGGCCGAAAAACGGTGTTGATGCTGAAAAACAACTTGGGCTTTATTCCCTGGGGAACTTCGGTATTTTTTGAACGCTTTTTTGCCGGCGGTATCGGCTCATTACGTGGCTACACCTGGCACGGCGTAACACCGCGTGCCGGCCCGCTGCAAACCGGCATCGGCGGCAACTTCATGGACGTGGCCACCGCCGAGGTTAACTTCCCGCTGTATAAAAACATTCTACGCGGCGTAACATTCATTGATGCCGGGGACGTGGAGCCTAATGTGCATCTCGGCAGCACGGTAGTTGATGCCGGTATCGGGATCCGGGTGGTACTGCCCTTCTTCGGAAAACTGCCCCTGGGCATCGACCTGGCATACCCCATCCACCATAACCAAAACGACCATATTGAATATATTAGTTTCGCCCTGGGCATACCGATGTAATGGATCGAGCCGGGCGATATACTATCTGTGGTTTATCAAACCGGTCATGCAGGTATTTGCAAGGATCCTCATAATGCAACTGCACAAATCTCGTTTATCGATGAGTGGGCTTGTCCCGCTTTTGCTCACGGTGCTGTTGCCAAGTGGCTTTGTGAACGCCACCAGTGCAGCACAACCCGCACTTCCAAGTCTTGCGGTACTTCCCTTTGTACCCGCAACGCGGACCGACAAAAACTTGGCCAGCAGAATGCGCTTTGCCGTGGCGAAAAAAATGTCGCGCGATGGACATTATAAACGTATTGACGACCATGACGTGAACATGATGATCAATGCCCTGCAGATGCCCTGGACGCCGCCGGTAACCACCGCCAATATTCAATCCGTTATTCAATCACTGGCGACCGATCAAACCGTCGCGGGCTTTATCACAGGGCGGCGGCTGACGCTTGAATTGTTTATTGGCACAAAATTAACCAAAACCGTTTCGGCCACAATTCCTCCCAATAATACCAGCCCGCGATTAACGATTGAAAAAATGCTCACCGATTTATGCCGCATCCAATTCCATCATGTACGATCCTGGCAAATAGATCCTAGCGCTGCCTTGAAGAAAATATTTAGCGGCCGACCCAATCTGGTGAAAGATCCGGAGTTTAACGGTGCCGCGCACGCTGGATCCCGCGCCGTGGATTGGGATGTTTTTTTGATGAAACAGGACTACCACCCGCCCCTACTATCCAAAGCTGGTGCTCAGGGGCTGGCCGAGAATCGTGCCGCAATCGTACCGCAAAGCGTTGTTACACCCACTGCCCGCGGCTATTGCCTGATGCTCCGTACCGATGTAACCATTGCACAAAGCAACGGCTTGGCGTGTGAAAGCACATGGATACCCGTGATTCAGGGCCATCGGTATCGCTTTATGGTGCAATATCACAGCGATGGGCCACGGATTCGGATTTTCATCAATGGCTTTGCCTACAGCCCGGATCAGTTCAGTACCGCCAACAACCTGGCAAGCCAGCGCCGCGAGATTTACCGATGCCAGGTTTTGCCGGTTACAAAAAACAGCGCGTGGAGCCAGACCGGAATCGACTTTACGCCGCAATCACTTAAAGGCATGAGAAAAAAATTACCCATTCGCTGGGTACGCATCGACTTTTACTCCTACCTGAATCCCGGCAACGCCTTTTTCCGCAATGTGCAATTAAAAGACATCTCACCCCACCCCCAGTGAAACCACCGCAGCCGCACGCCAGCAGCCAACCGCGACGCCTCTTCGCCAATTTGGTTTAATGTACGGGCGTCCCCTTAGCTCAATGCGGAAGCGTTGAGTTGAACGCGGAATATGATCTGATCTCACGATGCGATTGGGCCCGTCGAGGCTGATTCTCAATTCACCCGCCCGATTCCGGCCGCGGCCCAAAACGGAGAGATAGGGATTCGAACCCTAGTAGGACTTGCGCCCTAACCGGTTTTCGAAACCGGCGCCTTCAGCCGCTCAGCCATCTCTCCTTGGCAAGCACTCAAGATGCTTGGCAATGGATGTCATTATCATGCACGCATCGGTGGCGGAAGGCAAGCGAATGTTCGCCTGGGGTTATGTGGTGGGCCATTAACTGAATTTTCAAGACGCTATTTAAATGCCAGGCCTTAAGAGGCTTCGGGTTCGCCGCGTGCGGACTGCTCAGCGGCGGACGAAACACCTGCATTTATCGGGGGCGTGGCGTCCTGCCGGGCCAACTGGCCGCAGGCGGCGGCGATGTCCCGGCCGCGGCTGCGCCGTACATGCACATTCACGCCGCTGCTGCGCAACGCGGTTTGAAATTCCAGCATGGTTTTCCCGGATGGCCGACGGAAGGGCAACTCCGGCACCTCGTTGTAATAAATCAAATTCACATTGGCCCGCAGCTTTTTGGCAATAGCCGCCAATTCGCCGGCGTGTTCCGGCAGCGTATTAACGCCATCAAGCATAATATATTCCAGCGTTAATTCGCGGCCAGTGGTCTGAAAATAATACTGCCCCGCTTCCACAATGGCCGCAATGGTTATGCCGCGCGCCCATGGAATAATGCGCTTGCGTAAGGCGTCATTGGGTGCGTGCAGGCTTACGGCCAGTGTCACGGGAAGGCCGGTATCGGCCAGTTGTTTAATCTGCGGCGGCAAGCCCACCGTGCTGACGGTAATTTTCCGCCCGCCGATTTTCAACCCCCAGTCCGCCATCAGGATACGAATGGCGGCAACCGTAGCGTCAAAGTTCGCCAGCGGCTCACCCATTCCCATAAACACCACATTGCTTAGCCGCATTTTTTCCGGCAGCAAGGCGGTTAACCGCAACGCCTGTTCCACAATCTGTCCAGACCGCAGGTTGTTTTTTAACCCCTGCAACCCGCTGGCGCAGAACGCACATCCCACCGGGCAGCCCACCTGCGTGGAAAGGCAGGCGGTTCGCCGATGCGCCACGGTGATATTGCCCTGATCATCGGTGCGATCATCATCAGATGGAATCATGACGCTTTCAGTCAATCCGCCATCCGCCCAGCGGATTAATATTTTCTCAGTTTCATCCGAAGCCCGCACCTGCCGGGTCATTTCACCGGTAAACAGCGTATAGTGTTCCGCCAGCATGGCTCGATCGTTAAGCGAAAGATTGGTCATCTGTTCAAAGGATGCGGCCCGCTTTTTGTAAATCCATTCAATAATTTGCGCCGCCCGATATTTCGGCATGCCAAATTCGGCAATTTGGGCCTGCAAGTCACCGGGAGATAAATCCAAGATAGAATTTTTCGCGTCATTCATACTCAAATCATAACCGATAGCGGCGGTACATGAGTAATCACCCCCGAGACAATCACCCCCGAGACGATAGCGGACCCACGCCGAAACAGGATATACTTCCCGCGTGGTTAACCTCACGGCAGATCTCGCCGGCCCAGGGACTGTGGACGGTAACAGCGAAAGGCAGTGAACACATGGAATCAAGCACCAAGGTAAGCAGAAGAAGGTGTGCGGTCGCTGCCATCATGGTCGCTGCAGGGCTGGGCGAGTGCGGATATTTCACGGCCTCCGCCCGTGCCGATGGTGGGCCAGGATTCCAAGCCTTGGCAGAGGGAAAGCGCGACATGATCGCGGGCCACTTTCGGCATGCGATACTCCTATTACATCAGGCAGCGGCCAAGGGCAATGGCATGGCGATGTTCGGCATCGGCTTTCTCTACGACCGGGGCGAAGGCGTGCCTAAGGACGAGGCCCAAGCGCTGGCGTGGTGGCGCAAGGCGGCGGCGAAAGGCGATCGTTTGGCCATGTATGATATCGGGGTTGACTACAACCGTGGCGAGGGCGTGCCGCAGGATTATGCCAAAGCCTTCGAGTGGTACCGCAAGGCGGCGGCAAAAGGCGATGGCGATGCGATTTTTAACATCGGCACGCTCTATGACCGTGGAGACGGCGTGCCACGGAATTACGCCACAGCCATAGCGTGGTATCGCAAGGCGGCGGCGAAGGGTAATAGTGAGGCGATGAATAACATCGGCGCTGACTATCAGAACGGCGACGGTGTGCCTAAAGACCAGGGCAAAGCGCTGGCGTGGTGGCGCAAAGCGGCGGCGAAAGGCGGCCGGGCAGCTTTATTGGCTCGCAAGGCTATCACGCGGGTACAAGGGGGAAAAAAGATAGAGAATCAAGGACAGTAGAGCGGCGACGGCCGACGCGGGTACTGGCACTGATGAAGCATCCGGAAGCATTGCGGGCTGGCATCTTGGCGATGGTGAAAGCCACCGTTGCTGGCCAAAATCACAAACGGAAGCCTGCGTCCGACGAGGACGCGAGGAGTTGGGAGTTAGAATGCTTCTCAATGAATAATGAATAGAAACAACGCGGGGGTGCGGGTTTTATCAAAAATCCGCGGGCTCTGCCGGTAGTGAAAGACGCGAGGCTGTCGGCGGCAGATTTGAAATATCAAATTCCAGATTCCAGATTCCAGATTCCAGGTTCCTCGTCACAGTGTCCGCTAATGTCATTGGCCGACGGATCTCCGGGGCTTCAAGGTTTTGCCGGTTGCGGTACAATCTTTGGTGGTAACAGGGTTTTGCAGGCGGATATATGCAGGGACGCAATAATAAAAGACATTTTGTCTCACACCATCGGCGGCGACCAAGCCTGCCACCCGCAGAGGCCGAAGCTGGCAGTCCAGGTGCAGTAGAGGCTCCAAGTAGCCGATTGGCGGCATTTACACCCCGGCCCGGCCTGGGATGGGTGCAATTGCGCAATGCCGTTTTCAGCACGTCCATCTTCAAAAAAATGGTGGGCAAAACTTCTCCCGGCCTGGCAGCCGGTGAACTGGTTACGGTCTATGACCGCGACGGCGTCCTGTTTGGCGTGGGGCTGTTTAACCCGCAATCGCAACTGGCCTTGCGGATGGTAAGCTTTACCGAGGCGGAAATTACCGAATCGTTTTTGGAAGATCGCCTGGCAGCGGCGGCCGACCTCCGCCGGCAAACGCTGAAGCTCGATAGCACCACCAACGCCTATCGCGTGGCACATGCCGAAGGCGATGGCCTGCCAGGACTTATTGTCGATCGTCTGGGCGACACGGCCGTGGTGGAAATATTTTCCATGGCCATGTTCAAACGCATAGGCCGCATCAAACATACCTTGCTGGAAGTTTTACCGGTCACGCGGGTCGTGTTCCGTTCCGATGAACATATCCAGCGGGCGGAGGGATTTTTTCTGCGGCAGGATGATATCCGTGATGGCCAAACGCGCGGCACCGTCGAAGAAAATGGCCTGCATTTTGAAGTTGATGTGGCGGCAGGCCACAAAACCGGTTTCTTTTGTGATCAGCGGGAAAACCGCCTGGCATTGACCAAATTCACCCCCGACACCCGGATGCTTGATGTCTGCTGCTATTCCGGCGGCTTTGGCATTTACGCGGCCACGCTGGGCCACGCAGCTCATGTTACCGCTGTGGATTTAGATGAAAATGCTGTCGCCCTGGCCAAACGCAATATGCAACTGAATCGGATTCCGACGAGCAAATATCAGGCGGTCCATGCCGACGGCTTTGCGTATCTGCGGCAAATGAAGCTCAATGGAGAGGCGTATGATGTCGTGGTGTTGGATCCGCCAAAGTTCATTGGTGGGCGCGACGAATTTGCCGAGGGGCGCAAGTCCTATTTTGATCTTAACAAGCTGGCCATGGGTGTGGTGAAGCCTGGCGGCCTGCTGGTAACGTGCTCATGCAGTGGGCTTATGGACATAGCAGAATTCCAGAATATGTTGCGCGGTGCCGCCCGCAGCGCCCAGCGGCGACTGCAAATTATGGGTGTAACGGGTCCCGGGCCAGACCATCCGGTTATGACCGAATATCTGGAAGGGCAATATCTTAAATGCCTCTGGTGTCGCGTGCTGTGACGGCATTTTTGTGAATTGAACTGAAATATTTTCCTGATTTGCACCTTCCGTCGCACGTGGTACCACCGGCAGAGCCGGCGGCTTTGTGAGGGGTGGTGTCGGCGATGCGTTTGCCTATTCCTGCGCCAACCGGTTATCTTCACGCGCTTATTAGAGTCAACATAAAATGAGGTCTATGATGAATACCTATCAATTCTCCAATGTTTCCTGGACGCCGGGCGAAAAACTTTTGCTGATCGCCGGCCCATGTGTCATTGAAAGCCAGGAAATGTCCCTGCATATTGGTAAGACTGTGGCGGAGATATGCAAAAAACTGGACATTGCCTATGTTTTTAAGGCCAGCTTTGACAAAGCCAACCGCTCCGGCAGCGGCAGCTTTCGCGGCCACGGAATCCAACACGGATTGGAAATTCTCGCGCACGTAAAGCAGACCCTGGGCGTGCCGATTACCACCGATGTGCATGAAAGCGATCAGGTGGCGGCGGTAGCCAAAGTTGCGGACATTATCCAGATCCCCGCGTTTTTATGTCGGCAGACCGATTTATTGATTGCCGCCGGCGAAAGCGGCAAAGCGGTGAATGTAAAAAAGGGGCAGTTTATGGCTCCGTGGGAAATGAAAAATGTTATCGACAAACTTCGCTCCACCGGCAACGCCCAACCCATGCTGACCGAACGCGGAACCTTTTTCGGCTACAACCGCCTGGTCAATGACATGACCGGCATTCCGCAAATGCAGGCCCTGGGCGCACCGGTCATTTTTGACGCCACGCATTCCACACAACTTCCCGGCGGACTGGGCAATGCCACCGGCGGCCAGCGACAATATGTAGGCCTGCTGGCCAACGCCGCCACAGCCGCCGGTGCCGACGGCTTATTTGTGGAAGTGCACCCAACCCCCGAAAAAAGCCCCTCCGACGCCGCCACCATTTTCCCCCTGGATCAACTGGAAAACCTGCTCCGCCGCTGCCTGGCAATCCGCGATGCAGTAAAGCAGGGTTGATTTAGGAGCCTGTCCGAGTAATGGCCGGGATCGCGACTACTCGGAAAGGCTCCTGGGATTGCGGAAAAATCCACTGAAACTACCCAATACCACACAAGAGGCGGCGTGAACGTCAGCGTCGAGCTCGAACTTGTCGACGGCTATGTCGGGCTTATGGAATCAGTATAACTGCCCGATGGCGGTGAGCCAAAGGCGTCGGCCTGCAAGGCTTTGTACTGCACGTTGCCAACCGACCAATCGTACTGCGCGGAAAGGTCGCCCTCCGACACACCCGATGGTGGAAAATGCGCGCGCCAGCCTCAACGAAACGGAACGGTTATGTTTACCCATGGCGACCAAATGTGCGTATGCGCCAGCTCCACCCGGACACGGTAAACCCCGGGAAGGCTCATGTCGTATTGGCAACTCAAGTTGATCGGCTCGGCATATTTGTACACCACTCCGGGCTCGAGTGTAAAACGTTTCGCCTTCAACTCCTTCGGCGGATGTTTCCGCAGCCATTCGCCGTAGGCGGTGAGGGGAACCTGCTGATGATTCGGTATCGGGATGTAGTGCGGTTTTGGACTCTTTACCAGTTCGTCGCCATTGTACCCGTCGGGGCCCTCCACCTGTATCACCCCCAAGTCTAATAATCGATTACCGGTTAGTTCGACGTTTTTCCCACCATTCCCGCGTCCACGGAGACACGCCCAAACGCCCACCGGATGTGCTTTTCCGGCATGCGTAAGCCCGACCAGCCTGACTTGGATATTACTCCGTTTCTTCTCCCCGCTACGCGGCCAGACCTTGAGGGACGGTCGCAGGATACTGCCAGCCGGCGACTGGATCACGGGCGGCTTGATCAAGAGTTTCAGCCAGTTGCTCTCAAGACGACCGATGGCGAAACGGATCGCGTACTGCCCCGGCATCGACATATCGAAATAGCGATTAATTTCCACCTCTCTCCAAAACCGGACTGTTTTTCCGGGCAACACCCCAACCGCAATAAAGCTGTGGACGCCTATCCTGCGTCCCATGCTACCAGCGCGCAGCCAAAGAACGGGACCACGGTGCCCGATATAGTTGGTATTGACCTTGAAGAACCGGAGAGGTCCAACGCCAGCCGGGATATAGATCGGCCCCTTCCCAACGTTGCGCAAGTGCGCCGTCAAAGAAACTGGGCAGCCAGACGGGGCCTTGCGGCTGTTCGCTGTCAGCCATAATTTAGCATTGGCACGAGTAGGCCCCGGATATGACCTTGAAGCCGCGCCAACAAAGCCACCGCTCATGGCCAAGGTCGCTAGGGCGGCAGCAAGGGCAAATCGCGGACATGGTAATCGCATCATGATATCGACTCCGTAAAACAAAATTTCCACAAACTAACACCTCAATGTGGCGGGTTAGGCACCTGCAATATATGGTCCCAGAAAGGGTAGTCGTTGGTCGGATAGAGGGGAGAAAGCGTTCCCGGGCCGAGGGGCACCGCGTTGCTGAGCGCCCATTGCCCCGTATTGGTATTCAGCGTCTCCGTCCCACCCCACTGCCAGCCCTGTTCTGCGAGTGGTACAACAATGGACCCGGGAACCTTGGGCTGATACATTGCCCACATTGCAGGCGTGTCGTCGACGATCATCTTTATGTAATTGTTGTCGGTCAGGATAGATGGTGCGTCGCCGGTATGAACTGCCGATGGTGGCGGCAGCTCGTTTGGATAGAAATAATATTCATCGAGGCCCGCATCCACGGCCGAATAGTTGGGGATGCCCTTCGCCGGGTTGCCAGTCCACCTGTCGTTCTCAGTGTAGACCTGAACAAAATGCAGCGTCCCGCCAAAAGCGCCGTCTCCGGAGCTGGGGTCTTGCTGGAAAAATATTTGATCGAACTTGCCGGGCGGCCCTAGTGACAGCTCAACGCCACCGCCCTGCAGCGGTGTTGACACTACGCCCGAGGCGTAGGAGTTCTGCATTGTCTCCGTGTATTTCGCAACGGAGAATGTCGTTTTTGCGGCAGCTCCACCCTGGAAGCTCACCGACGGGGTGAAGCTACCGGCCGTGGTGTAATAATAATATTTCAGAGCGCCCAGATATGAAGGATCGGGAAACGTGGCCGTGATATCAGCGCCCGGATCCAGCGGGACGACAATTCCCATGCTGTAGAGCGAGGTATTCCTCCCGGGCATAAGAGGATCGCCGGTCGCTGAATTCCGGACGTAGCCGTTGATCGCCGCTGATCCGTTGCCACCTGCACCGTCGATGCTCCAGGTGAATGTCTTCGACAAATCCGACGGTACAAGCTTCGCACCGAGTTGTATCGGCCAACCGGCGTGGATATCTTCCGCCCCGCCAGTCACGACGGTCCCATTGTCACTTCCGCCCACCACCGGCCCTGTGTAGGTGATGTCCAGCGTGTAGCTCGTCAAATCAACCGGCCCGGCGTTGCCGCTGCCGGTCCAGTATTGATTGGTTTTGGTGTCGGTGACGGTCACAGAACAACTCGCGGAAACCTGCCAATAGCCCGCGACCAGCGGCGTGAACGTCAGCGTCGCACTCGACGATGCTGACGGCTGAGTCGGGGTTATGGAATCAGTATAACTGCCCGATGGCAGCGAGCCAAAGACCTCGGCGTGCAGGAATCGGATGGCGGGCAGTATCCGATTACAGAAAAAACATTCGTGCGCCATATCGCGGTGAAATAAGGCAGGGTATAATTTTTCCACATGAGTCTGATGGATCAGGATGCCTGCGGAAGCCCCTGCATCGGCTGGATACAAATCATGGAGGATTTGCACGATGGATTCATTTGTCATTGAAGGTGGCGCGCGCTTGCGCGGAACCCTGCGGATTGCTGGTTCTAAAAATGCGGCGTTGCCGGTCATGGCGGCGGCCCTGCTGGCGGATGGTAAATCTGTTATCGCTGATATTCCCAATCTGCAGGACATCCGCAGTCAGATTGAATTACTTAAACTTCTGGGCTGCCGCGTAGAACGACAAGCCGACGGTAAACTCGAAATTGAAGTCGTTGACGAAACCTGCTCCCATGCGCCCTATGATGTCGTGCGAAAAATGCGGGCCAGTATATGTGTGCTGGGGCCGCTGCTGGCCAAACGCGGTCATGTGCGCGTTTCCATGCCCGGCGGCTGCGCCATTGGCGACCGCCCGGTAGATATACATTTGCGCGGGCTGCGAGCCTTGGGGGCAACCATCGAACTGGAAGGCGGCGATATCATCGCCCATGCCGACAAGTTACATGGTGCCGAAGTATTTCTTGGCGGAAATTTTGGCTCAACGGTTCTGGGCACGGCCAATGTCATGAGCGCCGCAACGCTGGCTCTGGGCACCACGGTTATTGAATGTGCCGCCTGTGAACCGGAAATTGTGGATCTGGCCGATTATCTCACAAGCATGGGTGCCAAAATAGCCGGGCAGGGCACGCCGCGAATTGTTGTGCAGGGGGTTCCTGCACTGCACGGTGCCGAACACCGCATCATTCCCGACCGCATTGAAGCCGGCACCTTTATGGTGGCAGCGGCCATCTCCAATGGTGAGCTGAATCTGGATAACGTCCGCATTGACCATTTAATGGCGGCGGTGGATAAGCTGCGCAGCATCGGAGTAATTGTTGAAAAAAGCGGTGAAGGCGTGACGGTGGCATCGGCCCGGCGATTGGAAGCGGCCATTATCACCACGCAACCGTATCCGGGGTTTCCCACAGATCTTCAGGCGCAGTTTATGGCGTTGTTGGCCATCGCCAACGGCAACAGCATTGTCTCAGAGAAAATTTTTCCCGATCGCTTTATGCACGTTGCAGAGTTAACGCGACTCGGTGCGCGGATGCACCGCGAAGGAGCCACAGTCATTATTGAAGGCGAACAGCAACTGATCGGGGCACCGGTGATGGCCAGTGATCTACGGGCTTCCGCTGCTCTGGTTCTGGCCGCACTGGCCGCCCGCGGCACAACGACCATTAATCGGGTGTATCATATTGACCGCGGCTACGAAAAAATTGAAGAACGCCTGAACTCGCTGGGGGCGAACATTAAGCGCGTGGATCAATCCGAAGCGGAATAAGGCGTAATATCTGCGGTTCACGTGGCGATGTTGATTAAGTTTCCGCGAATGTCATACGCCTCAATAAGCACGGAATCATCGGGCAATGCCGCATCGGGCGTTATGACAATTTTTTTCTCGGTGCGGTCTTCCATAGCCACCAACTCGCGGCGCTTTTTATTCAGCAGGTAACCGGCAACCGTCGGATAGACTTTTAAATCAATCCGGGCGATTTCTTTGTGCAAAGTGGCGGCGGCCAAACGGCGCATCACATCCAGGGTGACACTTTCAGGCGTTTTAATCAGCGCGGCACCCCGGCAATGGGGGCAGTCCTGGTATATACCACGTTTCAAACTCGGTTTGACACGCTGGCGGGTCATTTCAATCATGCAGAACTGACTCATGCGAAGCACTTTGGTTTTGGCGCGATCGTTGCGCAACTCATCACGCAGCAGGCTTTCTATTTCCCGCTTATGCCGATCTTCCCGCATATCAATAAAATCGATGACAATCACCCCGCCCAGATCGCGCAAACGCAGTTGACGGCACAAATCGCCAATAGCATCTTTGTTGATATTGTAGGCGGTAAGCTCTGCATCACGCTGTTCACGATAGCGCCCGGAATTAACATCCACCGCGACCAGCGCTTCCGTGGAATCAATAACCAGAGAACCGCCATTGGCCATTTCCACGCGGCGGCTGTTGATTTTTTCTATTTCGCGTTCCACGCCGTACCGGATAAACAGCGGCATGGGATCATGGTACAATTCAACCATGGTGGAATCCGGACTGGCGATGGTGAGGAAATCACGAATTCGCTCAGCCACATCCGGATCATCCACGACAATACGGTCCATTTCCTGCACCGCTAAATCCCGAATACTGCGAATGACCAGGTCACTTTCCTCATAAAGCAACGCAGGCGTGCGCTGGGTATCGAGCCGATGGGTAATGCGTTTCCAGATTCGCACCAGAAAATGCAGATCCTGCTGTAATTCCCGGGCCGTGCGGTCCATTCCGGCGGTGCGGATAATAAAACCGAGGTTCTCCGGCGGATTAAGTTCCCGCAAGAGGCGTTTCATGGCGCGGCGCTGTTCATCATCGGCGATTTTTCTGGAAACACCCAAAGCGCTCATGCCCGGCATCATGACTAAATATCGCCCCGGCACGCTGATGTAGCTGGTCAGCGTGGGACCTTTTGTACCAATGCCTTCCTTGGTTACCTGAACAATAATCTCCTGCCCGCGCCGCAGGCACTGCTGAATCGGCGGGCGCGAATGACGCGGCGTTTTGCGGCCCACGCGTTCCATAGGCGCAATGTGATCATTGTCTACCAGTATTTCCGCATCTTCATCGAAAAGCTCATCAATTTCACCCCCCATTTCTTCAAAGTTGGCGGCCGAATCCGGTTCGGGAGATTGGGGTCCTTCAGAGGGCTCTGAAGCATCGGCTTTTTTGGCACCCGCGGCGTGCATTTTTGCAGTCGATTTATGGTGCTGCGGAAAATATTGTGGATGCAAATCACTGATGTGCAGAAATCCGTTTTTACCGATTCCAAAATCGATAAACGCTGCCTGTATGCTCGGTTCGACATTGGTTACGCGGCCTTTGTAGATATTGCCCACATGCAGATCATGGCTGGCCCGCTCGGTGTAAAGCTCTTCCAACACTCCCTGGCACACAATGGCAATGCGAACTTCTTCTGAATCCGCCACGTTCACCAGCATGATCTGTGGCGGCCCCTTCTTCTGGGCAACAGGCTTGGATGCCGGCACTTCGCCATCCATGACATCCACTTCATGAGCCGCAGTGTCGGACGGTGCGACGTTATTAGTATCCAGCGGACGCGATGAAGTAGCTTCCTGCATCGGGGACGGCGGAGCCATCGTGACACTTTCTGTCGGGGCGGCGTTGCCGGCCGGATCAGCCTGCCGACGGGACTGATGACGATGCACCGGTGCCGGGGGGACTAAATCGGGAATAAGCGAATCGGTTATTCCACCGGAGGTTATGCTGCGCGCGGTACCCGTCGGGCGGAATTGATGCCTCACTTTTCCCTGACTAAAGGATCGCCGGTTGGAATGGCGCGCCAGACCCGGCGCGGCGCGTGCTACAAGTCGATCTGGATTAGGACGCTGAACCGCGTACCCCGCGCTGCCCACTGCGCTGGGTGCTGAAGCCACAGGTGCGGGCAATGCAGTGAGCTGGGGATCTTCCGATGCTGGATTCTCCAAGGGCGGTTCCGCCAGGGGCGTGGCAGCAGCAGGTGCCGCCGGATCAGCCTCACGGGCACCCGACGCTTCCGGCAATACTGGGTCAGAGCCGGCGCTCTGATAAACGGCAGGTAACGCTGCCAGTGCGTCAGGCTCCGCTGTGACCGCTGCCTCGGCAGTTGGCGCGGGAGCTTTACGGCGCACGGTCTTGCCGCGCCCGCGTCCGCCGCGCCCTCTGCCGCCCCGCCGCCGCCGGCGCGGTTTCGCTGCATCTGCAGAATCATCTCCTGAGATTGCTTCCGCCGGCCCAGCGATCAAATCACCTGGCGAAGCGGATTCAGGAACAGACAGTGTGTCAGGGGGCAATTCCGAACGTTCTTCGGATGAATCAAATTTCATGGTATTTATAAACAAGCCTCACGAGAAAATATTAAATACACTCAACCCTCACCGCCGACTTCAGTCGCGGATAAATCTGCTGAATTATATGGACTTTTTATCAACAAGTCTACGATGAAATTATTGGCCTTCAGGATATCGTAGGCTGCTTGCGGGCTTTTTCCTGTTTTATGATTTCCAGGAGCTTTGGCATGTGTTTTTGCATTTCCCGGGCCGTTGCGGATTCGGGATACACATCCAGCACACGCTGGGCAATGGCAACGGCTTCCTGGTGTCGCTGACGTTTGATAAGATCGGCGTATTGGGTTTCCAGTTCATGGCGGGTCTGAATTTCGGCATTTTGCCGCAATGTTGTTAGATCGGCGCGGATTTTTTCGGCGAGTTTTTCATCCGGGTAGCGCTCCAATATCTGTTGCGCCAAACTACTGGCGCGAACCCATTGGCGATGATCAACCGAGTCTTTATAGTCGCCCATCAACATTGCCAGACCGTCCCGATGCCAGGCATGATATTCGTGCCGGATCTGCTTGAGCAGATCCTGAATGTCAGGCTCATCAGGATAGCGGGCTTCGAGCGTATCGGTAATCTGCTGCACCTGATCCCAGGCGTTAATCGCCATGTAGTGCTGCAATTTTTCACGTGCCACCTGTAAATCCTGCCGAACTTTTTCACGTTGCTTATGGACCAGGTCATCGGTGAGCGTCTGGGCCAGTGGATCACCTGGAAGATTTTCCCGGATTTTTTTGATCAGGTGTCGCGCCACGTTCCATTGTTCGCTCTGGATGGCGGCTTGAAATTCCGTAGTCAGCGCAGCCTTCCGCTTTTCCAGCAGTCCG
Organism: Planctomycetota bacterium; assembly: GCA_021805985.1. Taxonomy (GTDB): domain Bacteria; phylum Planctomycetota; class Phycisphaerae; order WQYP01; family WQYP01; genus JAMDCX01. The sequence continues at coordinate 90,897 of JAJZDN010000003.1, forward strand.
GCCGCCCATTGCTGACGCTGGACTTCAGTAAGCAACGCCGCATCACGCAGTTGTGTTAAAAGTTCCAGAATTTGCGCAGAGGCATCGGGCGACACCGGCGGTGCGGCAAACAAGCCATCGGTTCCCGCCGGTTGCGTGTTTGCCGGCGCGGTCTCAACTGATTTGGGCGGTGTTGCGAACGAGGTCCCGGCCGCGGTCGACACAATCTGATCAACCGCCGAATGTAAATGCAGCAGGTGGCGCTCCATATTAGCGGAAATCTGCACCTGCTCCTGTGCACTGCGGGCCAGAAAGCGGAAGTGCTTGAGCAGCAAAAGCTGCCCTCGGATAATCACCGCGAGTGCCAGATAAATCAGAACCGCCAACAAGGCTCCCCCGATAATGCCCAGGGGCACCACCAGAGCCATGGGGCCGGGAACGCCGTTGTGCCGTGCCGCAGCAAATGCTATGAGCGCAGAAATAATCGCGGCACCCAGAATAATCCATACCAGGACAAGCAAAAGTCCGCGCGTCACCGTCATGCCGGCGGTGGAGTTTGGAGCGTCATACAATGGGTTGGTGTTACCCGCCAACGGAGATAAAGAGGAGACTTCCTGCGGCATATAAACCTCCGGCAATGCACTGGGATTGTAGTTGTAACCCGGCTAATTGCCAAGGAACGGTGCCAGAACGGTGCCAGAACGTGGTGCTCCTGATCAGGACTTTCCTTTTCACCGGTATTGGCAGGTACACCGATAGCTTCCCGGCTGAACCGCCAAAATAGTCTGGCCACGCATGATACGCACCACTCCCACAGCGGAGGCCGTCAATAAATGGTGATTGATTCGAATCGTATGCGGATCGTTTGTGGGGACATAAACGCGGGCCGCCGTGCCAGGCGGAATGACAAATCTCAGAATCAACCGATGTCCGACGCGGTGCCAATTGCTGACAATTTTGCCAAGCACGGAATCATAACTGGTGTGAACCCATTTGAGATTCTTTGGAACAGATGGGCGAATTTCCAGTTGCCGACCAGGCGCTTTCGCCATGTCGATACGTATACCGCCTAAGCCGTTGTAAAACCATTGTTCAATATGCCCCAGCATAAAGTGATCCTGGGAATCGTCGGCGTTGCAATTCCAGGCCTCTGTTAATGCTGTAGCCCCCTGCGCAATCTGATATCCGTAGCTTGGCGGAGTGGTCTGCGTGGCCATTTTATAAAGCAAAGACGATTGCCCTGCGTCCATTAATGCCTGGACCACATAATGAAAGCCAATATCACCTGCCGTGGTGTGATAGCCATGCTTGCGAATATTGGCTATTAAGTTAGCGAGCACTTTTGAGCGATCCGCTTTTTTGACAATGCCGGTCGCTAGAGCCATGGCATTGGCACATTGGCTGCCACGATCATATTGGCCGGTTGCGGGGTGATAGAAGGTGCGGTTGAAGGCCGCCCGAACTTGCCGGGCTAATGCGGCATAATGCCGCGCGGCAGCCTGATGTCCCAACAGGCGTGCTATTTTCACCAAGGCCGTTAAGTCCCGATACCACGTCGCGGTAGCGGTTACGCCCATGGACGTCAATTGCTCGAACCCCGGTGCTCCCGGCCCCAGGTCAAACCAGTCGCCCAGGCCATACGCGAGAATATTATTGCTCGCCCGTGTTTTCAGATAGTGCAGGTAACGGACCATCATCGGATAATTTTGCGATAATATCCGCTTATCGCCAAAGTATTGGTAGGTCAGGAAGGGATCAAGCACGCACGCGCTGCCCCATTCCGGGGAATCGGTAAATCCGCCGGGATAGTTGAAATAATCCGGCGCAAAATCAGGGATCATGCCGTTTGGCCACTGTGCATCACGCATGTTGGCGGCAGTTTGCTCATACAATTTTGGCACGAAATAATTGTCCATAATCCCCGGCCCTACCAGGTAGGTGTCTTCCAGCCACCCGGTTTTCTCCCGCGTGGGGCAATCGGTGATAATGCTGGTCATGTTGTTGACCATGGCCATGGTGATGAGGTGACTGATTTTATTGAGCAGCTTATTACTGCATGTAAAATGTCCGACTGTCGGGGACGACGTGTGCGTCGCCTGCCCGATGACGCTTAATACGACCGGCTTGGCACCCGGATGTGGACCGCTTGCCGCTAGCGCATCAATTTGGACGTAACGAAAACCGAAATAGGAAAAAATAGGATGAAACGTTTCCACACCTTTACCGTCCAGCGTGTAAATACACCAGATCGGACCGGCGCAGGATTGCCACTCTGTGCCATTGGACTGCAATAATTCAGATGGGTACACGATCAATCGGGATCCCGCTGGCCCCGTGGCCTTGATAACGAATCGCCCCGCCATGTTCTGCCCCAGATCATATACCGTTACGCCCGGATTTAGATGGGTGATGCGAACCGCTTTATAAGTACGCATGATTTTTACCGCCGGCGCGATTTGCGGCGTCAACTTGCCGCCCGGACCCTTAACCACCATGGCGCGCGGCCACCGGCTATCATTAAATTCAGGCTTCTTCCAGCCGGAAATATTATCCAACGCGTTGTAATCTTCCCCACCATAAATGGACGAAAACATCACCGGACCGGGCTTCGTGCGCCACCGGCCATTGCTGACAATGTTGACCCCAGTTCCATCGGTGAACGTGATGTGCAGTTGCAGAATGAGCTTTGGCCGACCGTAGGGATTAGGCGCATGTTCGTAACGCTGCGTCCCCTCGGGGCAATCATACATGCCCGTACCGAGCATTACGCCAATGGCGTTGCGCCCGTGCCGCAATAAAGAACTGACATTGTAGCGGTTATACAAAACCGTCTTTTTATAATCCGTCCAGCCCGGCTGCATGACATCATCACCGACCTTATGGCCATTGATAAACAAATCGTATTGACCCAGACCAGAAACAGAAACCGTCGCGTGCGCGATTTGGCGGCTGATTGCAAATTCATGCCTGAACAGCGGTAACGCATGTCGCGGATTGGGCTGATGGCCCCACGGGCCGCCGCCGAATCGGGTAATCCTATGGGCAGGTTTCCAATCCGCGGCTTGGAAGCCGGGGCGATTCCAGTCGGAAGGAGGTTGCACTTGGGTTGCCAACCATTTTGTATTGATCGGCACGTAAATCTTGGTGCCGGAGTCCAGCACAATGGTCAGCACGCCGATCAGTCCGGCGTGATTAATATTATCACCGGAATTACTGGCGGCAATGGCCAACGCGTTCACGCCCCCGTGCAGCAATCGCGTGACATCCGGTTGATAAATCGTATTCCAGTTGCCCCCCCGCCATTGTGTATTTTGTGCCGCCGGTGTCCCGTTGACATAAAGAGTGAACTGCTCATCGGCCGTAAGATTGAACATGGCCTTACGAATGACCGCCTTTGCCGGCAGGATAATTTCGCGGCGAAACCAGGCATTGGTTCCGGCTGTGCCGCCGCCGCCGCTGGCACCCCATACCCAACTCAATTTCTGCAGCGGGTTATCAAGTAGCAAAGGAGCAGCGATCCATTGGGCGTTCCAGCGTGTAGTCGGAGATAGCGCATGGAGGTCTTTCCGCAGTTGTGCTGTACGCAGGGCGGCAACGCATTGGCCGGCAAGTATCATCACGCCCATGCAGGCGACAGCGGCAAAACTCTTCCAATGTGCGGTCCGCAACTTCATCCCATCTACCTTTCAACTCAAAAATTTGTACTTAATCCAGCTTCTTGGCAACTACGACCCCTAATTCCCCCGTCCGCAGGCTGCCTTTTCGCAGCGCAGAGAGTGGCTGAATGCCAACGCGCCGCGCCCTGTATAACCGCTGCTCTGCTTGCGACACCTGTCACTGGCGCAAAGGCTTTACCTGTTGAGATTCATCTTACGCTCGTAGGTCAAAAAATTCCACCGGCTCAACCGCCTCATCCATCGCCTTATCCACCGGCGTATCCACCGGCCGTTGCGAATATTACGGTCGTCAATTACGCTTATGTTTTACACAACATGTGGAGCGGCGGCAGATGAGAAATTCCATTGAACTACCGGTTCTTCGAAGCCAAAGTCTGGAATTTGAAAAGCCTCTTGAGCCGGTAAGCCGTGATTCCTCACCTGCATTAAAAGTTTCTTTATTTCGCGCGCTGTTTCGTGGACGCACCGATGTTTATCCGCAGCGTTTTCAGAGCCGAAAAACCGGCAAATCCGGATATCAACCGGCGTGCGGCAATGAATGGGTTCGTGGAATCTGTGACAAGCCGAAGATTAAGTGCATGCAGTGCGCCAATAGCCGCTTTTTGCCCGTCACCGATGAAGTTGTCCGCCAACATCTTTCCGGAAAAAGCGGCGATGGCAAAGATTTTGTGATGGGCGTTTATCCGATGCTGCAGGACGAAACATGTTTTTTCCTGGCGGAGGATATCGGCAAACAATTAAGCCTGGTGCTGGACGCAATTCTGCGGGCGATGACCGCCCGGCAGGTATCGTCCTCCCCCTCTCCGGCCAGCGCCCGACCCTATTGCGCGTTGCCCAGCAACAACGTCATATGATTCAAATCGATTTCCCTCAAAGTTGCTCACGCGGCTGGAAATAGGATGCCATGGCGGATATTCTTTTGAATGGTGCGTGCCGGGGTACAATGTAATAATGCCACACCGGGCGAAAAACGGAATCGACGCTATGACGGATAACCCTTCCAATGCTTTAGCAAACTCCCGACGGCAGTTTGTCGATTTGTGGGGGCAGATGGCCGGGCACTGGGGCGTCAACCGTACTATGGCCCAGATGCACGCCCTGCTGATGGTCTCAGCTGCGCCTATGACCGCCGAACAGATCATGAAGGAATTGGGGATTTCCCGCGGCAGTGTGAGCATGAATCTACGCGATCTGGTGAATTGGGGAATCGTGCGACGCACCAGTTCCCCGGGCGATCGTCGCGATTTTTTCACCACCGAAGGGGATGTATGGGTGGTATTCCAGAATATCTTTCGCGAGCGCAAACGCCGCGAGCTGGACCCGCTGCTCAATAGACTCGAAGCGTGTCTGCAATCTGCTGGCAGCGTGCCGGCTGACCCCGCCGAGCAGGCCGACCATGCGGCCTATGTCGAACGGATGCGGGAATTAATCCATTTTTTTTCGGTATTTCATCGCATATTCGGGCATATTGCCCAGCAGCCGCCGGGGACTTTAGCCAAAATGACTGCCATGCTGGAGCAAATGTTGTAGCATGGCTGGCCGCAGGCAACGCGGCCGATTATCATCGCGGTAAAATTACCGGCGGGTTTAGTGAGAAATAAATGCACTTTGGAATTCGCAAAAAATTAATCGGCACCTTAGTGCTGGTCGGGCTATTGCCGATGGCCTTAAGCCTGATGGCAATTCTGGGCATTGGCACGCGCAACCGCATTAATACTGCACAGAATGCGTATGTGGAACTTGCTTCCGCCTGCTCGCATGCGATAAGTTTTCAGCTTGAGTCTGAGGTGCGCCGGTTGAACTTCGTGGCGGAATTACCGGAAGTCGTCCGCTTTATTCAGCAGCATAATAATGTCGGAGCACCTGCGGCCACAAAATCCCAGCGGCTCCCTGCGGCCACGCAGGCCGCGCCCGCTTCCGCTAAGACGCCCAGCCTTGCATCATTAATCAACAACCCCGTCGCCCGCCGCCTCCGCCTGATTACCGCAGATAAACTCGGACTGTATCACGTGCTGGTGATTAATCGTCATGGCACGGTCATCGCGGCAGATGTCCGGCCCTCCATTCTAAGCGTCCGGAAAACGTGGTGGTGGAAAATTGCCGACAGCGGCATTGGTGGAACGTGTGTGATCGGCTCGATATTTTCCGATCCTATTACAGGTTTGCCCTCCATACCAATTATTGTTCCGGTGGTAAGCCCCGGAAGCGGCGTGCTGTTGGGATTTATCCTCGAAACGGTGAATGTCAGCGATTTGACGTATGAGCTTCAGTTGTATCTGCCACAAACCAAGGCCGTGGCGCAAGTGTATGACCGGAAGCGCAATGCTCCGGTATTTGTGCTGGGAAACCCTGACCAGGCTCACTTGGGCCGCCAGCGCTATATCGCCCTGCGCGGCGGAAACCGCTCCGGGTGGATTGGGGATCTGCTTGCGGGGTGCCTCATTGGTGATTCCACGGTCAAATTCAGCCGCATGTCTGATATTATTGACCAGCCCTCGGTGGTACCGCAATGGAGTATTATCTTAAGCCAGTCCTCGCAGGATATTCTGGCTCCGATTCTGCGGCAGGCCGAATTGGTGGCATTGGCAGGTGGAATGCTCATTGTGGGTCTGTTTGCCTTGGGGTATGTCATCAGCAAGCGCGAAATCATTTATCCCATACTTCGACTGCGTGAAGCCACCAGCGCCGTTGGACGCGGCGAATTGAACATCCGGCTACTATCCCAGGATCAGGAAGATGTGATGTTCCGCCGCGATGAACTGGGCATGCTGGCGCGTGACTTTGATGAAATGACCCGCCGCCTGGCCGCCAATGTGCGACAATTTGAACAGACCGCCAAAGCCAAGCAACGATTCATGGACTTGGCCGCTCATGAACTCCGCAGCCCTATGTCCCACATTATCATCACCACGCAATTAATACTCCGGCAATTAGCCAATGCTGGCATGGCGCGGCCGGCACCTGGCGAACCCGCCAATACGCCCGCCGGAGAAATATACAAATCACTTGATTCAATTTTGAAAAATTCCCGTCGGCTTTCCAAGATTGTCACCGACCTTCTCAAGCTGGTGCAGGAAGATGTCTTTACCATCAAGCCGCGACGCGATCCGTTCGATCTTCGCCAAGTGATCCTTGAAGTATGCGATCAGCAAAGCGTCTTTATCAGCGCGCGGAAGCAAAAGCTTGATTTGGTCATGCCCGACACCATTCCCACGATGCGGGGCGATTCCGATAAAGTCGGGGATATTCTGGCGAATCTGTTAAGTAACGCCATCCGTTTTTCGCCGGATGGGGCCACGGTGCGAGTAACCGTCAACGTGCTGGTAAGTGGACATATTGAATTAATTGTCGAAGATTCCGGTTCCGGAATGCCTGATGAAGTCATGGCAGGCCCCTTTGAGCCGTTCCAGACCGGCGCTGATACCATGCAACATCACAGTGGCGACGCGGGCGAGGAAGGCAGCCGCGGGCTGGGACTGGGTCTTGCGATCGTACGGCGCTTTGTAGAACTGCATGAAGGACAGATTTTTATTCGTCCCCTACCGACCGGAACCCAAGTAAGAGTCATCCTCCCGCTGGACCCGGATGCCGATACTCCCCCGCCAGTACAGCAACGCTCCTAGCGACATTGCTAAGGCGACAGCCACTCTTTTGCGCCAGCCACACGCATTGAGAGCAGAGCGCAGACCGCAAGAGGCAGTAATGTTTCGGCGACAGCCTCTCTATATGCGCCAGCCGAATGTGCTCTCCTGATCTCCTGCTCCAAATTCTCCTGCTCTAATCGGGCCGCAGCCCGATTGCTGCTCTAATCGGGCCGCAGCCCGATTGCTGGTTTATACCGATATTCAGGGTAGAATATACCCTTATACTCCGCATTGGATGGCGGAAGTGAACGGGCCGGTATTGGAACCGACCTCAAGACATTGGAAGTCGAGGTTTATCATGGCAAGCAAATCAGGGCCGCGCCACCAGCGCGTCATGCGTTTATGCCTGGTTCCACTGGGCTGGGCGGCGTGGTTGTTTATCATGCTGGCGGTGATGTCTTTTCATCCGTCGGACCCCACCATGCTGCCAAGCTCTCCCGTCTATCACACCCAAGCAGTACCTGTGCAGAATTGGTGCGGGCCGGTAGGCTCCAGCATTGGCTATCTGCTGATGAACAACCTGGGGCCGGGAACGTGGGTCGCCTTGGCTATGGCGGCTGCGCTTTTGATGGTCTGGAGCGTGGGCGGAAATCTTACGCAGACTGCGTTTCGACTTATCGGCGGAGCTGTGCTGCTGGTGGTGGCCAGCGGTATGGCCAATCTGCTGGGCTGGGGCAAGAATTTACCGGCCGGGCCCGGCGGCATATTGGGGGAAGCGGTCGGACATTTTCTTAAGTTACACGTCTCCACGGCGGGGTCAGCTCTGATTTTGCTGGTGGGACTGATTATGGGGCTGCTTCTGGCGGCCGATGAGATTGTCATCGCGTTGCTGATGTGGATGGGGCACACCTGGCAAAAAGTTCCGCACGAAAAAATCGCCGACTCCGCCGGCGATGCTGCCTCCGCGGCCGCAACGGGGATTCTGGGGCTGGCAGGGTCGCTCTTCAAGGCGCTATTTTCCCGCAAGCCCAAAACCAGTGCGCGAAAAAAACCCGAACCACGTATGACACTCTCAAAATCCGCCTCAGGCTTAGCGACCGCGGGTTTGCCCCCCGTGGCGAAAGATGCTGAAAAGGCAAAGTCATCCCAGAATTCCGAAAGCAATTCTTTGCCAGATTCCGTACCCAAGGCGGAAGAGCCCGAGCCGGCACCCGTTGTGGTGCGGCGGCCCAAGCCTATTGTCGCAGACATGCTGCTGCCATTTAAAACGCCGCCGGTGCAAAAGCAGGATTTGGGCAACTATCGGCTCCCTGGGCTGGATCTGCTGGAGGATGCTGAACCGGCCAATACGGAGGGACAGGAAGAAGCTGTCCGGCAAAATGCCAAAGTGCTGGAATCCTGCCTGACGAGTTTCAACATTGACGGCAAAGTTGTCGCCATTGATACCGGCCCGGTGGTAACGCTTTATGAATTGGAACTGGCACCGGGAATAAAAAGCTCACAGGTCGGCGCATTGTCCAAAGATATCGCCCGCGCACTAAAAAGCCCGCCGGTCCGCTGCATTGACAATATCCTGGGCAAATCCACCATGGGCATTGAAGTGCCTAATCTGGACAAGGAAAAAGTCCGCCTCAAGGAACTCATGCAACTGGCACATGAAGACATATCTAAAATGGCTCTTCCTATGTGCCTGGGCAAAGATGCCTCCGGCAACCCGCTGGTGGAGGATCTGGCCAAAATGCCCCACCTGTTAATCGCCGGTACCACCGGGTCCGGGAAATCCGTCTGCATCAATTCCATTATCATGACACTGCTTTTAACCCAGCGCCCGGATCATGTAAAAATGATTATGGTGGATCCCAAAATGGTGGAAATGCAGGATTACCGGCAAATTCCTCATCTCATGGCACCGATTATTGATGACATGAGCAAGGCAGAAAGTGTTCTGGAATGGGCCACGCAGAAAATGGACGAACGCTACGAAACGCTCTCCGAAGCCGGCGTGCGGCACATCAAACAGTTTAATCAGTTATCCCGCGAACAAATTATTGAGCGCTTTCAACCCAGCAATCCGGAGGAAGAGGCCCGGATTCCATTCCATTTGCCGTACATCGTGATCATCATTGATGAATTGGCCGATCTGATGATGACCAGCAAGGAAGTGGAAGGCCATATTGTCCGCATTGCGCAGAAAGCCCGGGCCGTGGGCATTCACCTGATCCTTGCGACGCAACGTCCCGAAGCGCAGGTGGTCACCGGTTTAATTAAGTCCAACATGCCCGGAAGAATTTGTTTTCAGGTGCGGTCCCGTTTGGATTCGCGCATCATGCTGGATCAGTCCGGCGGCGAATTGCTTTTGGGGCAAGGGGATATGCTGATGCTCAAGCCCAATGGCGGAGCGCTGCTGCGTGGGCAGGGAGCGTTTGTCGAAGATGCTGAAATTCGAGGCATCTGCACCTTTCTGAAAGACATCGCCCAGCCCGAATTCCATCCCGAGCTTATACAGATCGGCGCACCTGCGGGACTCGATGACGCGGAAAAGGATCCGCTTTTTGATGAAGCGGTCAAAATTATTATCGAAACACGCCGCGGTTCGGTAAGTTTGCTGCAGCGTCGATTGACCATTGGCTACTCCCGCGCCAGCCGCCTGATTGACCAGATGCGTGCCGCCGGTATCGTCGGTGCCTATAAGGGCAGTCAAGCCAGTGAAGTCCTGATCACCATGGAAGACTGGGAATCTATCAGAGCTTCCCAACCCGCCCCTGCCGACAACGAACCGGCAACCGTCCCAGATGCGGACATGGACGATGAGCCGTAATCCGGCGAAGGGGTGCTTCGGAAGGGTTACCAATGGAGCCGTTACATGAAATTGGTGCGCGGACAAAAGCCAAACCAGCCGCGCAGCCTCCGCTACCGCCTCCTCTGGTCAGTGAATACGATCATGGGGCTTGGCCTGCTGTCGTTTTTAATGTTTCTGTATCTACATGAGTTGCATCAGCGTCTTAAAGATCGTTACCAATCGCTTCATGACCAAGCCGCGGTGATTTTGGACGGTGTTGCGGAATTACGCAGCCAGGGATTGCCCGAAATTCAGGAATATGTCAACGCCGCAAGCCGTTTGATGCGCGGCACGTCAATTCCGCCACGCCATTACATCGTGGTGCGCGTGGGTACCGCAGTTCTTGAGAGCGGTATTGCCGGGCCGGCAACCGGGAGGTTTTATGCGGCGGTGCGCCGAGGTGCCCGATCGCCGACCCACCAGGCATTGGCGGAGGCGCGACAGATCATGGTCGCCGATGCGTCACAGGGCGATATTCAGTTGTACATTGGCGAGGGTATTGCGGGCCTGGAAAGCAGAATTCGCGATCAGATTCTGCTTTGGATGGCAGTGATTGCGGTAGTGGGTGTGGCAATAACCTTGGTGGTGAGTATGGTGCTGATCAGGCTGGTGACACAGCCCCTCCAGCGGCTGGTGGCCGCAGTTGACCGTATTGGCAGAGGGGATTTTGAGGGGGAAATTTTGGAGATTCACAACAGTCGAGAGATGGCCGTTCTATCATCGGCGATCAATACAATGCGCATGGCGCTGGCTGACGCTCAACGTGAGGATCACCATCGCAATGCGAAGGCCCGGCGCATTCAGCAGCACCTCCTGCCGGTTGTTCCAACCGGAAGCGGGCAAATTGCTTGCGAATACAAACCGGCGGCGCTGGTTGGCGGAGACTATTTCGATTTTCAGATGCTCTCCGATGGCTCGCTGATCGCATGTATGGCTGACGTTTCCGGCCACGGGGTTCCGGCGGCGATCGGTGCGGCAATGCTAAAATCATTATTTATTTCCGCCATCTCTCGAACCTCAGATCCAGCGGAAGCACTGGCACTAATGAACGCGGGCTTCACACAAGTGGCATTGGAGGAGGATTTTGCATCTGTCATTTTGGTGCACTTGGATTCGACCGCACGAACTCTTCAGTATGCCAGCGCGGGCCATGAGACGTGTTATCTCATGCGGGCACTGGGGCCTGTGGAAGCGCTGCATTCGACGGGTGACTTGCTGGGGTTGGTGGCCACAGCACAATGGACGTCAAAAGTGGTGCCGATAAATCCGGGCGACCGGATCCTGTTAGTCACCGACGGTCTTTCAGAAACCGCCGCGCCGGATGGAATGCTATTTGGTCGCCAGCGTGTGCATGATGTGCTGCAGGCCAATTTTCAAGAGCCGGTGAACGTCGTTGCACGGCGGTTGCTTGGTGCGGTCGAGCTGTGGCGTCAGGCTGGGGTGCAGATGGACGATGTAACTATTTTGGCGATAGCGGTGACCTGACCCTGTGCCACATTAAGTCCAATTCCGCGCTGCGTGGAAAGTTTTCTATGTGGCGTTTCTTGGAATGCTTCCTGAGAAAATCCCTGCCAGGTACGTCATCGTCGCCCTTACTTGTAGAGCACCGGATGGTAATCCGGTGGTTGATCCCGTGCCGCCAACCAGCCACCGGGTTATCACCACAGTGCTTTATGATGCGATGCGCCCCGGGAGCACCGGATGAGTAATCCGGTGGTTGATCCCGTGCCGCCAACCAACCACCGGGTTATCACCACGGTGCTCTATGGCACGACGCGCCCCGGGAGCACCGGATGGTAATCCGGTGGTTGATCCAGTGCCGCCAACCAACTACTGGGTTATCACCACAGTGCTATGACGCGATGCGCCCCAAAGGGCCAAAAATCAAGCCCTCCCAACCCGGCGACTACTCAGACAGGCTTCCAAGAACAGCTTATTTCCTGTTCCAGTATCGGGCACCGAAGACGGCGTGTTCGCCGAGTTCTTCTTCGATGCGCAGAAGCTGGTTGTATTTGGCCACCCGATCAGAGCGGGCCGGGGCACCGGTTTTGATCTGGCCGCAATTTGTGGCAACGGCAATATCCGCGATCGTGGAATCCTCGGTTTCACCGCTGCGGTGACTTAATACCGCGCTATAGCCATTGCGCATGGCCATATTCACAGCTTCAAGGGTTTCCGTGAGCGTGCCAATCTGATTGACTTTCACCAAAATACTGTTTCCCACGCCCAGCTCGATACCCTTTTTCAGGAATTTCGGGTTGGTTACAAAAATATCATCGCCGACCAACTGGATTTTTTTGCCCAGTTTATCAGTGAGTGTCTTCCAGCCATCCCAGTCGCCTTCAGCCAGACCGTCTTCCAGTGAGCGAATGGGATATTTGTCCGCCCAGCGGGACCAGATGCCGATCATATCATCGGCAGACATGTAGTTATTTGGATCACTCTTGAAAAGCTTGTATTTTTTCTTACTGTGGTCCCACAACTCGCTGGCGGCGGGATCCAGGGCGATAAACACATCCTTACCGAGCTTATAACCGGAGGCTTTAACCGCTTCGGCAATAACTTCCAACGCTTCATCATTGGATTTCAGACTGGGGGCAAATCCCCCTTCATCACCCACGGCAGTGCTCAAACCTTTTTTGTGCAATACTTTTTTCAGCGTGTGATAAATTTCCGTTCCCATACGCAATGCATGAGCGAAATTTTTGGCCCCCCAAGGCTGAATCATGAATTCCTGAAAATCGACGTTGTTGTCTGCATGTTTACCACCGTTAAGAATATTCATCATCGGCACGGGCAACACATTGGCGAACGTGCCACCAATGTAACGGTACAGTGGCAGACCGCAGGCGGCGGCCCCAGCTTTGGCCACCGCCAGTGATACGCCAAGAATGGCGTTGGCACCCAGCGTGGCTTTGGTGGGTGTGCCGTCCAGATCAATCATCAGACGGTCAATGTGTTCCTGATCGCGGGGGTCAAGGTCAATAAGTTCGGCGGCAATTTTGGTATTTACATTTTCAACGGCTTTGGAAGTGCCCTTACCGCCATAACGCTTGGCATCGCCATCGCGCAATTCCACGGCTTCGTTTTCTCCAGTGGATGCGCCGCTGGGAACAGCTGCGCGGCCCAATGTGCCGTCATTTAAAATAACATCCACTTCAACTGTGGGGTTACCGCGGGAATCAAGAATTTCACGGGCGTGGACATGTTCAATACACAAATTCATTTTAAAGCTCCAGGTACGGTTAAATCTCATCCGGTGGCACTACGGCCAAAACCGGGAAACCATTAAATTAGCACACTTTTGCATTTTTGGCCAAGGCTAGACCGCCGAGCATCAAAAAATTCCGCACGGGCGGCGGCTACCAATGATATTAAGCATGATTCCTACCTGCGGGAGGAAAGCACAATAACCACTTGTCGAATCTGCTCTACATCCGTGCGCGGCGTAATTTGCAGGCTCCATCGCAGGCTTGTACGGGACGATTGATGCACGGTTTTGATAACGCCAATGACCGCACCGGCAACCGCCTGCGGCCATTCCGTATCATTAAGCAGCACCAGATCACCCGGCTTCGGAGCCATGGCATGAATGGATTGATCCAATTCACATCGCAACCGGCCCGGCCCCGCCCCTTCAATAAGCGCCTGCGGCGCGATACTGACCAGGCCCGCACGCACAGGACGGCTGATGGCCGCGATTTCCTTCATGCGCGGATCGGTCAGCAGCCGCACAGAACATGTTTCCGGCCCGACATGCGCCACCCGGCCGATGACCGCCCGATTGGCCAGCACCGCATCTCCCGGGCGAATGGCTTTATCATCCCGCCAGCCCTGATCCAGCGTACATTCATCGCCCTTACCGGAGGAAAATCCATCAATAGCTGCCGCTCTTAACCGTTGGACGGATAAGCCGGGGAAACGCTGATGGATCAAGCGCGTTTCGCGCAGGAGCTTTTCCAAATCACTGATTCGAGTCACCAGCATGGCAATTTCATTTTGATAGCGAACCCGCAGTGACTTAACGCGGCTGCTGGAATTCTGGTGAGGATGCAGGAACCGATTCACACCGGTTTGCAGGCCAGTTAGCACGGAAGAAAAGGGAGCCACAAAGGTTTTTACAGCGTCTGCCGCAGCACCACGTGGACGATTGACAACCTGCGGGTGCCGCGCGCCGATCATCACGGTAGCCAGTGCGGCGATATTAAGTATCCAGAACCACTTTCGCGGGGTCATTTTCATCATGCCTTCTTCCCGAAAGCATACCATGTCCGGCGGCTGCTTACGAAACCATACAGCCCCCCATCGTGCCGCAGGAAGCTGCCCAGGCGGCGAATCACATATCGTCGACGTCTGATTCCAAGGCTTCCTTAAGCTCTTCCAGGTTTTCCAGCAGCACATTGGTACCGCGTGCCACGCAGGTCAGCGGATCCTCAGCCACGCGCACCGGCAGCCCCGTGGCCTGTGAAATTACTTTATCAATACCCCTTAGCAGACTGCCGCCGCCCGCCATGGTAATACCCGTCTCCACAAGATCGGCCGCCAGTTCTGGTTCGGCCCGTTCAAGTGTGTGTGTAACGGCGTCGATGATCTTGCCAATTGGCTCCAGCAAGGCTTCGCGTATTTCTTCGCTGGTGATAATACATTTGCGAGGCAGACCGCTGATCATGTCACGTCCACGGACTTCCATCGTGGTTTCCGGCCCCACGGTGCTGGCCGAACCAAGCTCAATTTTGATGCGTTCAGAAAACTGTTCACCAATCATGAGGTTGTAGGTTTTTTTCATGTGGTTGACAATGGCTTCGTCAAAATTATCACCCGCAGTGCGGATGGATTCCGAGACCGCCATATCGCCAAGACTGATAATTGCAACTTCCGTGGTCCCGCCGCCGATATCCACAATCATGCTGGCCGTCGGTTCGCGAATAGGCAGTCCCGCGCCAATAGCCGAAGCCATGGGTTCACTGACCAGGTAGACGCGGCGCGCCTCAGCCTGTAACGCCGAATGGAATACCGCCTGCTTTTCAACGGCGGTAATACCGGAAGGTATGGCGATAACCACGCGCGGGCGCACAAACCTGCGCCTGCCATGAACGCGCCGAATAAAGTAAGTCAGCATGGCCTCAGTGATTTCAAAGTCACTGATCACGCCATCTTTCAGCGGGCGCACGGCGGTAATATTCCCCGGAGTTTTTCCCAACATCTCTTTGGCAACCAAACCCACAGCGTTGCCGTTGTGCAAAACGATATTGGTGCCTTTTTTAACCGCAACTACCGAAGGCTCGTTAAGGACAATACCCTGTCCACGCACACATACTAACGTGTTACATGTACCAAGGTCTATGCCCATATCGAGCGAGAACCAACCCAACATTGAATCAAAAAACAAGCCAAAGCGCTCCGCGACAGAATCCTGAACACACCGGTGATGGCCAACGCGGCATCCTTGTGCGTTGCCGAAAACGGCTATCCCCGCCCCCTACCGGCCTAAGTAGGATACCACATTATCGGAGTTAACGGTATTGGCCGAAAATTGTGATCCGGAATTATCACAACATGTGTCTGCTTCGGCACCGGACTGATCACAATCTGAATTAAGTGACATTCCAGCCTGTCGCCATCTTAAATGATGGCAAAAAAATTAGAAGCCGATCATGGTCTTATATTCAATGGCGATGTAAATCAAAGAACCTAATGTTGCAAGAAAAGCAATGATGGCCAATGCAGAATATATATTGGGCTGCGGCCGTACCGTTATTCGGGCGGGCGGGTTTACACGTGACATGACAACTCCCGGCAAATCATAAAATCAACTTTCAAGAGCATGGCCTTAAGCTTATCTGAAGGAGGCACCTGCCCAAACCAACCGCAGCGTCTATAAAAGTCTGCGGAAAAATAACCAATGTCACAACTGACCCTGGTCCTTTATAAGCGACGCTTAGATCCCCGGTCCGCTCATGACCATTTCGTGCGGGGTAATCCTGGAGCCGGGAGCTTGCAGCGAAACCACACCCACCGATTCCGTGGCGTCAGCCTTCTGCACAACCACGTCACCGATATAATGGCCATTAGAATAAATCGTCAATCGCGTCCCTTTGACCACGCCGTCCCGCGTGCCTAAGGAGGCGCTGACGTAGGTATGGCCGTTGTAACTGGCAACTTTCATCACCGTGCCATTTACCTGTACCGAAGTTGGCACACCGGCCACGGCTCCAGACATAGCGTGGGATGTCGGACTGGAGGTCCGGGCTGCGACTTCCATCTTGGCCATATGCCGATGCAGGGAAGCCACACTTTCCTGGAGAACCTGAATGGTCTGCCGGGCGACGTCACGCTCATTGGTCAATTCCGTAATACGGCGACCGAGTTGCGCATTCTGGTTCACATAGGTCAGGAGTTTCGGACGCATGGTATTGAGAATCGTATTTTGTCCGGCTACCTGCTTATTCAAAGAGCTGACCGTGCTGGTCAAATCTGTGATGCTGGTCTGCAACTGGCTTTTGGCTACCCGTAACTGCGCGATGGTGGTCTGGTCATCGGCAAGTTTGGACTGCACATCCAGAATGGTGTTGTTCAATCGGCCGGCCTTTTCCGCCCCCGCCTGAAGCGCCGCAGTCAACTGGGTCTGAAGATTGGTATTAGCCTGCTGCAGTTGACTGGTCATCGCCTGAGCCACGATCTGAGCTTTTTGCGATGTCGCCACCTGGCCGCGATAATTCTGCTGCTTATCGGCAAACATAATTACCAGAACCGACAGTACCAGTGCCAGCACGAGTTGCAAGAGCACAAATGTTTTTGTTAGTGTATTCAAGAGGGCCTCCTGTGGGTAAACAAATCCAAATCAGACCACGTCAATTTTCACGCCGAAGCAAAGATTCTACTGCGTCTATCTCCCGCCGCAATTCATGAAGTTTAATAGCCGGCGGCCACCTGTCAAGGAAAAAAAGAATAATCCGATGTTTTCCGGCATTATTTTTTTACCCACCGCGCCCCTGCAAACCCCAGAACCACTGACTACAACCTTCATTTACCCATGAATTCATGCGGCTTACATACACTTGAAACTGCTTATTGCTGTGCCGGGCACCCCGGTTGTGCCCGGGAACTTAAATAAAAGCCAGATTCGTTCAACGACCAAAAAAATCGACGCTTCGGGCGATTGCAGATCGCAATTCGCTGCGCGGAACAATGCGGTCAATGAACCCCTTGGCCAGAAGAAACTCCGCTCTTTGAAATCCTTCCGGCAATTCCATGCGAATGGTATTGGCGATGGTGCGCGGGCCGGCAAAGCCAATCATTGCTTTCGGTTCCGAAAAAATCAGGTCGCCCAGCATGGCAAAGCTGGCCGTAACGCCACCAGTTGTGGGGTCCGCCAGAACACTGACAAATAAGCCGCCGTGGCGATGGTGCCGGGCCAGGGCCGCCGATGTTTTGGCCATCTGCATAAGACTGATGGTGCTTTCCTGCATGCGAGCCCCCCCCGAACAGCAGATGATAACCACCGGCAGATGTTCGGCTGTGGCACGTTCCACCGCGCGGGTAATTTTTTCGCCTACGACCGCCCCCATCGAGCCGGCCAGAAATGTAAAATCCATCGCCGCGACCACAATGGGACGGCCTTTAACAAACGCCCGCCCCGTCAGCACGCCATCTTTCGAGCCAGTAAGCTTCTGAGCTTCAACCAATTGCTGCCGATATGCTTTTTTCGCAGAGAAACCAAGTTGATCGGTCGGGGCGAGTAGCGCGTCCATTTCTTCAAAGGAACCATTATCCGTGAGCATGGCCAGGCGCTGGCGTGCTGACACACGGAAATGATGTTGGCAGCCCGGACACGTGTGAAAATTTTCTTCCATTTCCTTCCGATAAAGCATCTGGCTGCATCCTGGACACGCCAGCCACAGCCCCTCCGGCACGTTTGCGTGCTTACGGGTAGGTGCGAAATTCAGCGACGTATTTACTTGTGTTGACGTCTCGCGCGCCATAGTCATCTGTGCCATGTTGTTTTTCCTTTTGCCATCCGTTGCCGTTCAAACATCGCCCATCCGTGCAGTATTTCACTGCCAGCAATGCCCGATAACCACGTACCCCGCCTTGGTGGTATTCATTAGCCAGCTATCATAAGACCCGGGCTGCCTCAAGGCAATACTTTTTTTTGCGTCGGGAAAACTGATGTCGGAGAATTCAACTTAAATTTCGCCTTTTATGCACTAATTTTGCGTAGTTTACACACAAAATGCCACAAAATTACCGTTTTATGAATATAAAAATATTTTTATCGGACGTGTAATCACTGAATTTTTATTTGCACACCGCGTTGGCTTTCCCGCACACGGGAAAGTAACGTATTGTTAAGGATATGGTAAAAGCCCTTTCATTGCGGTTTCGCCTTTGGGTCATCAGCGCTCTTCTTGCGCTGTTTTGGATGGTCCTATGCTTCGCAATGGCGGCGGCGCTGCTTTACACCGGATGGAAAAACGGCGAAATTGCAAAGGCGGCTTTGCGGTCACACCTGCTGGCGCAATCTCTGCTTTCCCGGCCTGCCCCATCCAAAAATCACTTCAGCGGTTATACACCCTGGGCCCAACAAACGCTTCCCCTGATACTTGAGCACCGCAGTTCCTATAAAAATCTGGCTTACATTCTGATATGGAAAAGCGATGGAACCGTTGTGTTTCTCGCCGCGCAACATCGCGGCGCCTGGTCGCTTAAGACCTCCTATATCGGCCACACGCTTGACCCCACACAGTGGCCCACTCCCACCGGCCAAGGCCTGACGGTACAAACCATCCGCGCCACACCATGGAGAACCGACCGCCGCAGGTATATAGATACTAAAATCTCTCTGAACTGGCCCGGAACACACGCCATTCTCAGCGTAGGTTACCCGGCGGCCAACTTTCAGGCCGACTTCTTTTCTGATCTCCACCGCATTCTCCTCCTGCTTGCGATGGGGGCGGTGCTGACGGGCCTGATTCTGGGCGCTTCGGCAATCGGGATCAAACGGCGTTGGGATAAAAGCCGCGCCCATTACGCCCGAACACTTCTAGCCCGCACCAGTTTGCTAAGCGAACGCGGCATGTTGGCATCGGTGCTGGCGCATGAAGTGCGATCCCCGTTAACCGCACTACGCTTTAATCTTCATTTCATGCAAAGTTTATTGGATAGCGCAAATTATGATCCGGCACGCCACGCCGAACTTCTGCATTCCTGCGAACGCGAAGTGCGCCGGCTGGATTTAATGCTCGATGATTTTCTTACCCGCACACAAATTGTCGGCGATGCGCGTACAAGCTCCTTGAATTCTGTGGTGACGGAAGCCTTGGATTTTCTCCGGCCTGCCCTGACCAACCAGGATATTCGGATTATTACACACCTGGATCCCGCTGATCCTCATGTGTCGATCAGTTCAGATGAATTGCGCCAGGTGCTGCTGAATTTGTGCACCAACGCCCAGGAAGCCATGCCGCGTTCCGGATCGCTTGTCATATCGACGGTCGCCGAACCGGAAAATGCGATTCTTCTGGTGCGCGACAGCGGCACAGGCATGGCACCAGAAGTGCAGCAGCGGCTATTTGATCCGTTTTTCACAACCAAACCACGGGGCAGCGGCCTGGGGCTGGCACTGGTGCGGCGCGTGGTTACCGGCGCGGGCGGCGGAGTATTTTTTGAAAGCGAACCGCAACGTGGAACAACCTTCCGAATTGTGCTGCCCCGTGCGGTACCTACCTCGGTTCCCGCCCCACGCACGGATAATGATTGGGGTGACAGGAAGGCGCTGCGCGCCACGCTTAATGCGCCGGTGGTACAATCTCGGCCGACAGAAAAGGGATCGTAGAATGATGGAAAATCCTCCTCGCCGACGCGGCCGGATATTGCTGGCGGAAGATGATCAAAGCGTTTTGGACGCTTTGGCCCGAGTCCTTACCGACGCCGGTTATGAAGTATTGACCGCGCGCACCGGCCACGATGCGCTATTGATGTTAAGCACAGATATCCACTTGCTAATATCTGATTTGTGGATGCCTCAGATGGACGGTCTGGCTCTCCTGGATGAAGCGCATCGGGCGGTGCCGGCCATGCCGACGGTTATCATTACGGGCAATGCCACCGTGCCCAGCGCCGTACGAGCCATGAAGCTTGGAGCGTTTGATTACCTTACCAAACCGTTTGCACCACCGGACCTGCTGGACGTCGTGGAACGGGCGTTGGAACATGGGCGGTTAAGCAAGGATTTAAATGCCCTTGCCGGCCTTACCAGCGAAACAGAAATTGAAACGCTCATTGGCCGATCTCCCGCGATGCTGGATATTGCGCAAAACATCCGTCGCGTAGCGCCATTTAAAAGTACGGTGCTGGTGGAAGGCGAAAGCGGCACGGGCAAGGAACTGGTGGTGCGGGCGATCCATCAATTAAGCCCTCGCAAAGACCATGCCTTTGTAGCATTCAACTGTGCTGCGGTCCCGGCGAACCTGGTGGAAAGTGAACTATTCGGACATGAGCGCGGAGCATTTACGGGAGCCGATGCCAGAACATCCGGCTATTTTGAAGCGGCCGCAGGCGGGACGCTGTTTATTGATGAAGTCGGCGAACTTGAGCCTTCGGTGCAAAGCAAACTTCTGCGCGCACTGGAATCCGGCAAGGTTCTGCCGGTAGGCTCCACGCGGGAAAAAACGGTGGATGTGCGTGTGCTGGCGGCCACCAATACCAATCTGGCAAAAGCAGTGGAGGAAAAGCGTTTTCGCGCTGATTTATTTTATCGCCTCAATGTGGTACGCCTTGAACTACCGCCGCTGAGGCAGCGCCCGGAAGATATTGCCATGCTCACCGCATCGCTGGTGCGGCATTTGGCGCGCGAACATAATCTGACAGAGCCTGCCATTGACCCTTCCATGATCGCCGCGATGCAACGCTACCGTTGGCCCGGAAACGTGCGCGAACTGCGTAACGCCCTGGAAAGCATGTTGGTTTTACAACAAAAGCCCATCCTTACCGAAGCAGATTTGCCGCACTATATCCGCCTTCCCGATGCCCACAGCGGCAACGCTGGCCTGGATTTGGACCGCGCCGAACGTGACACCCTCGAACAGGCCCTTCGACGGCATAATTTTGATCGCACCGCCGCCGCCACCGCCTTGCGCATCAGTGTGCGAACGCTGTACCGGAAAATGGCGCGCTACGGTTTAAACTGAAAGAATCTTTATTTTTCCGCGCCCGCCATCGATACCGGCGCAGCGTTCACTGTCGCAGACACTTCGTGCGGCCAAGCAGGAGCCTTTTGCAGCACATCTTCCCACAAGGCCCGCAGGACCTCTGCCACCGACCACGCCTGGGCGAAACATCCGCGCGGGGTATACGGGGAATCACCATCGGCAATTTCGCTGATGCTGCCTAAACCCGCCTGTGTGAGGTGGGCAGTAAATGGCTTGAGAAATCCCCACGCCTCGGCACGAATTTGCGATGTCGTACCCAGAGTCTTTATATAGCCGCTGACAAATGGCCCTATCAGCCACGGCCAAGCCGTGCCCTGATGATACGCGTGATCCCGGGAATTCTGATCACCCATGTAGCGCCCCTGATACCCCGGACTGCCCGGAGCCAGCGTACGCAAGCCCATGGGAGTCAATAGTTTTTGCTGCACCACATTGAGAATACATCGGGACTTGCTGTCATCAAGCATACCAAACGGTAAACCCAAACTGATAATCTGATTGGGGCGAATGGCGGGATCCCCATAACCGTCATCCGCGATAACATCAAAAAGACAGCCTGCGGCCGGGTTCCAGAACCGCGCCCCAAACGCTGCCTTCACCTTCACCGCCAAGGCCGCCAGTTCCTCGGCCCGCGCCAAACGCCCCGCCGACTGCGCTACAGTTTCCATAATTTTCAGTGCATTAAACCACAGG
Source organism: Planctomycetota bacterium (assembly GCA_021805985.1). Taxonomy (GTDB): domain Bacteria; phylum Planctomycetota; class Phycisphaerae; order WQYP01; family WQYP01; genus JAMDCX01. The sequence continues at coordinate 112,879 of JAJZDN010000003.1, forward strand.
GCATTAATTTCCACGGGTTTTCCGTAACGCGGCGTTACCACGTCGTTGCCGATTTTAGCGTCCATCCAGGTAAGCTGCACACCCGGTTCGCCCGCCCTGACCAGCCCGTCGGAATCCATCCGGATGCCGTAGCGGGTACCAGCGCGAAAGCAATCAATAATTTGATTCAGCGGTGCATACAGATAATCGCGCAACAGCCCATGATCGCCCGAGTAACGCCAATATTGGTAGGCCGCATGAATAAACCACAGCGATGCATCAACCGTGTTGTAATCCGGATGATCCGATTCATCCGGAAAACGGTTAGGCACCAGCCCATCCCGGATATGGTCGGCAAAAGTCACCAAAATGCTTTTCGCCACATCAAAGCGACCCGTCACCAAAGACAAGCCCGGCAAACTGATGAACGTATCGCGGCCCCAGTCTTCAAACCAGGGATACCCCGCGATGACCGACATTTTCCCCGACGCGTTTTTCTCGCCGGCGCGACTGACCACAAATTGATCCGCCGCGACAGATAATTTTTGTGCCAGTTGGCCCGGCTCTGACGGGTCATTAAGTTTGATCACCAGCGACTGCGTGCGTGTTGCGGCATTGGCGAAAATACCATCCTGTTCCGTAAAAGCCACCGGCCGCGTGGCGCAGATCAACCCGACGCATTTGCCAGGCGTGAGCGTAAATTCCAGAGCGCCGGGTGTCCAAAGATCATCGCGATCTGGATATCCCCGCGCGGCTTCCGCCCGCAGTATAAAGTTGTACCACCAGCACGAGCCATCACTGAAACGATCAGCATTGTGACTAATGAACAGCCGAATGGGACACCCAGGCGTGGAAAGCATCAGTGAGTCGCGCGCGGAGCTGCGATCCGCCAATTGCCATTGCGGCCGATTCCCCGCTGTGGTCGTAGCGTGAAAATGCCGCCCCGCCAGCATGGGTTGAACATGCAACCGCAGTGGCTCGCGCTGCGTGGAACCCTCCAGGAGCTTGTAGCGAATGCACACGGTATCCTGACCGTGCGCCAAAACAAGCGATTTTTCAATCAGCGCATCGCCACAGCGATAATGCCAAGTCGGTCCATTCAGATAGGAAAAATCTACAATATTTTCATATCCCGCTGGATCGATGACATCGGGAAATTCATTGGCCGAAAGCGCGTAACTCCGATCCCCCATCCAAAGCCGATCCTCCACGTGCGCCAGCATCACATACCGCTCCACCGGCGGCCGGGCCGCCACGGTCAGATAGCCATGATACTTGCGGGTATTGACGCCGGAAACGGTACCGGAAGCAAAGCTCCCTAGCCCGTTGGTGCACAACCACTCCAGACCAATGGACTTATCAAGATTGGTGCACGTTTTCGTATCGAACGTGATGGCATCCATAAAATCAGCTCCAAATGCAATTCTCTACCCGTGTGTTGTAAGCATTTTACGATTCGGATGCAACCGCGGCGGATACACCGCCGCGGGCTAGGAGCCTGTCCGAGCAATGTCCGGGATTGCGATGGGTCTGAAATGTCCCGTATGCGCGGCGGAGGATCGAGCCGACTCTTAATGATGAGTCTGCGAGATCCGACAACAAAGCAGGCGGGGCATTTCAGGCCCACCCCGCGGGGCGGTGTGCTTTTTGGCCCCCCTCTGCGGCGCGGCTCCTCGGAGTACCATCCGTGTCAGGTACGCCATCGTCGCCGTTTCTTGTAGAGCACCGGATGATTAATCCGGTGGTTGATCCAGTGTCGCCAACCAACCACCCGGTTTACACCACGGTGCTCCGACGCGACGATGTCCCGAGAAGCCAAAAATCACGCCGTCGCAACCCGGCGATTACTCAGACAGGCTCCTAGCAAAGCAACAGAGCGGAACAGCTTAAAAGCCTTTTTCCGGCTTTTCGCCTTCCCCGCGCTGCCACGGAATCGCACGGCGAGCGTGAATTGAGATTGCGCATGGACGTGCTCCGCAGCCCAGGTCGCCGTTGGTGTTTTTCGTGATTTTCTCAAATCTTTCGCGATGGTACGTCCCCCTATCGGATCATTCCGGGCTATCATACATTCGGGTTACAAACCGTCAAGAAAATTCGGCGGCCGTCACGCCGTGTTGGGTAATGTCTTTCATCTTTACAGCATTGGCGCCCCCGTGTATTTCACGATCACTATGCTACGCCTGATTGGTTTTCTGAGAGCTGACACCCCATTCATAGCTACGGGCGCATTGCCCGCCAACCCCGATCATACTCATTCGGAACCCGGGGACACCCGCGGCGGCGCGAATAAAAGCTTGCCGATCTGCGTATCCTCCCATAGACTCATTTCTATAGACCGACAGGGCCAGGGCGCGGCGTTGATTTGATCAGGCTGGTGTCCCGCTGAGGATTGCTATCTAAATGGATCGCCAATTTTACAAAGACAACACCAGTTGCTTTCTCGAGAAGTCGAACGATGCTATTCTCGGAGAGATGGTATCTAAAAATAATTTCCCTCTGGGGGCATCTCAACGTGATGCGTGGCTTGCTGAATTAGAAATTCTCAAATCCGCCCTTTCGCCAATTCCTCAGCAGGGCCGGGTCTACTTCGAGTATTCCGTGCCGCGTGTAGGAAAACGCATCGACGTCGTTCTCATCCTCGGGCACGTACTGTTTGTTTTAGAGTTTAAAGTGGGCGAAAAGGAGTTCACCGCCGCCGGCGTTGACCAAGTTTGGGATTACGCGCTAGACTTAAAGAACTTCCATGAGCCGAGCCACGATTGTGCGATCGCGCCCGTGCTCGTCGCAACGGGCGCAGAATCGCCGGACCTCCCGATAGCGACAACCCTGGCAACTGACCGCTTGCTGGCGCCGGTCAAAACCAACGGAAAAATGTTGTCGGAGGTGCTTCGTCGCGTATTAGAATTCCTTGACGGCGGTGCCATCGACTTAAATGTATGGGAACAAGGCCGATATAGCCCTACGCCCTCTATTGTTGAAGCCGCAGTGGCCCTTTATAGCGGCCATTCGGTGTCCGAAATATCGCGTAGCGATGCCGCTGCAGTCAACCTGACAACAACATCAGCCTGCATAACGGAAATTATAAGGAACGCGGGCGTAGCCTCTCAGAAGGCGATCTGCTTCTTGACAGGTGTCCCCGGCTCCGGCAAGACACTTGTGGGCCTCAATACCGCCGTAAAGCACACGGATAAAGAAAATTCCCTCCACAGCGTCTTCCTTTCGGGCAACGGCCCGCTTGTGGCGGTGCTACGCGAAGCCCTGGTGAGGGATAAGGTAGATCGCCAGAAGGTACTGGGGTACCGTATGAGAAAGAATGAAGCAGCCAGCGAAGTTAAGATGTTCATTCAGAACGTACATAACTTTCGGGACGAGTGCATTACGGATCCTGGCCGGCCGCCCATAGAACACGTCGCATTATTCGACGAGGCGCAGAGGGCGTGGAATCTCGAACAAACCGCAAATTTCATGCGCCGCAAGAAGGGCATACGTGATTTTTGCCAATCAGAACCCGAATTCCTAATCTCATGTATGGACCGACATCCGGATTGGGCCGTCGTTGTTTGCTTGGTTGGCGGAGGCCAGGAGATCAATACCGGCGAGGCTGGCATAGCGGAATGGCTCCACGCCATTCTCCAGAAGTTCCCGCACTGGCAAATTTACGTTTCGTCACGGCTGACGGATAGCGAGTATGCCGCGGGGAATGCATTAGCTCTCTTGGGGGAACGGAAAAATGTCATTTTCAAGGATGAATTACACCTTGCTGTATCGATGAGGTCGTTCCGCGCAGAAAAGGTCTCGCTGCTTGTGAAGCAACTCCTTGACCTCGATGAAGAGTCCGCCGCCGTAACCCTCCGACAGGTTTCCGCCAAATATCCAATCGCCATAACCAGAAACCTGCAAAGGGCCAAGGAGTGGCTAAAGGAACGAGCCCGCGGTTCCGAACGGTACGGAATCGTCGTGTCCTCCCAGGCGCTTCGCCTCAAACCCCATGCAATCGACGTCCGATCACCAGTTGACCCGATTCATTGGTTTCTCGATGGAAAGGGGGACGTCCGGTCGTCCTACTATCTTGAGGACGTCGCGTCGGAGTTTCATGTGCAGGGGCTGGAACTGGATTGGGCATGTGTAGCATGGGACGCCGATTTTAGGCATACGCGAAATGGATGGGACCAGTGGTCCTTCTGCGGAGACCGCTGGAATCGCATCCGAAAGGCGGAAAGATGCGTGTACCAAAAGAACGCATACCGGGTCCTCCTCACCCGGGCTCGCCAAGGAATGATTATCGTTGTACCTCCGGGCGATCACAGCGACGCGACCCGCTCGCCCGAGTTCTACGATTCCACCTATAGCTATCTGCGGCGTCTTGGCTTTGAAGCAATCTGATGCGCCCATCCGGCGGGTACTCTCTCGCGGAGTTGGGATGCCGGGATCGCGGGCAAAAGCCCGCTACTTTCGGGCCCGTCGCCAAGGCGAACTGCGCCCTGCAGCGGGAACCGCGGCATTTGCCCATACGATTCTCGCCTGATTCACCGATTTTCAGGATTATCAATATTGCCCAGGCTTTACGGAGAGTTACGGGGGAAGTAGTCGCAGTATGTGCAGTACATGCAGTGATGATCGGAAGGTGGCAGGTTTACCGGTACGCCAGGCGCCCTTGGCTCAAATAGTGCCCCGTCCGTTGCGGATTGGCGATGCAGGGCCTTTGCAGCCGAGGCAGGGCCAATGCATCGCCGCACGCGAAATTTGATTATCCGTGTTATTATCGTTGTCTGCTGTGCGCCGCGTGGAAGTGCTTTGACGGGTGATAGGGGTTTGGACATACTGGCAAAAATCAGGTTTAGAACTCTGATGCTTTTAGCGCTGCCGGGATTACTTGTTCCCCACTTGGGTGCAAGTATATTCAGTTCCCAGATGTATTTCGCCGATATATCAAGGTTATCTACCACTGCAGGGAGCCGCTGTGGCCCCGCTGCCCGAATCCGGCCGGATTTGTTGGCCCTATCCGGTGGTCCATAGTTCCGGCGAATCAGTGCCGAAGAGCTAATAAGGTTCAGGCCGGCGATCCGCAGGATAATTAGCGGACGTTGTTGTTTGCGTCCGGCGGTTATCAGACGCCGGGCATTATTAAGTTGTGGAGTTTTGCGTTTGTCTTTACAAGAAATAGATCCTTTTCCATGGTTTTTGCACAAAGACGTGCCTTTGCTGATCAACGGCCAACGCGTCGAAATGAATATTCGTGCCGCAGAATGGACCAAACGGTGGCGACCTTTTCTTTCCAATCTACTGGAACTCCAGCGACTTTGCGGCCGGCGCATGCTGGTAGGCGTGGCGGGCACGCCCGGGTCCGGTAAATCGTTTTTTACCGAACAGCTCGCCTGGATGGCGACAAAAAATATTCTGCCGAAAGTGAATCTTGTCTCCTTGCCCATGGATGGTTTTCATTTTCCCGAATCGGTCCTGGCGGAGCGATTTTTACAATTAGAGGACGGCCGGCAGCTGCGCATGAGCCAATGCAAGGGATCGCCCGATACATTTGATGTGCCTCTGTTGCGTGAACATCTTCTGCGGTTAAAACAAACACCCCAGAAAATGACCTGGCCCGGCTATGACCGGGTACGCCATAAAGCGGTGCCGCAGGCGATCAGCATTCATGAATCGGTCAATCTGGCCATGGTGGAGGGGAATTATCTTTTCTTGGACCGCCCGCCCTACGCGGGCATTTCCGACATTTTTGATCTTCGCATCTATGTGGAAGCTCCGCCGGCATCCGTGGTGACCAATCTCATGAACCGCCACATGGAAGGCGGGAAAACTGTCGGAATGGCCAAGGATTGGGTCAAACATGTCGATTTGCCAAATGCCCGCCTGGTGGAAATGACCAAAGCCAAAGCTGAGGTGTTTATCCAGCGGGACCGTGACGGAGCGATTTCTGCCGTGGTGTGGCCCAACAACCCGGGTTCTTCCGAGCCGAATTCCGATGATGTATGATACGCCCTTCGCCGAGGCCCAACCGCGTGACCGGAAATTTCCGGGCAAGGTCGCCGGTGCAGGTGGCGTTCAAGCTGCGAGCGTGGCATCACCTGACGCAATAAATACTGGAGTTACATCATGCGCTTTACAAAAATGCACGGCATAGGAAATGATTATATATATGTTGATGTGTTTAACCAAACCGTCAGCCATCCCGAAGCCCTGGCGGTAAAAATTGCCGATCGGCATTTTGGGGTTGGCGGCGATGGGTTAATTCTTATTTCCCCCCCCACCGCCCCGGCGGCGGCGCTGGGTGCAGTTGTGCGTATGCGCATGTTCAATGCTGACGGCAGTGAGGCCGAAATGTGCGGCAACGGCGTGCGGTGCGTGGCGAAATATGCCTTTGATCACCAGTTGACCAGCGCCAACCCCATGCGGGTTCAAACCGGTATCGGCGTGCTGACACTGGATTTATGGATTGAACGCGGCAAAGTTAATCGAGTCACCGTCAACATGGGCAAACCAATTCTCAAGGCCTCAGATATTCCAGTAAAACTTGCCAACGTGGAGCAGGTTATCAACCATCCCTGGCGCGATGTATTAAAACTCCACGACCTGGCCACCGGTTCGGATTGGATAAAATCTGCCGGGCTTGAAGACACGATGACGTGTGTATCCATGGGGAATCCACATGTTGTGCTGTATTGCAAACACCTCGAAAAAGTTCCTCTGGAAATGGTGGGGCCGTATATTGAAAAGCATCCGATATTTCCGCGTCGGGTCAACGTGCATTTTGTCATGGTGCACCAGGCAGGTGAAATTACCATGCGCACCTGGGAACGCGGCAGCGGCATTACGATGGCCTGCGGCACCGGTGCGGCGGCAGTTTGTGTGGCGGGCGTGCTGACGGAAAAGACCCATCGCATTGTCCTGACAAATCTCCCCGGCGGCCAGTTGGCGTTGAAATGGAACCAGGCGGATGATTGCGTTTACATGACCGGCCCCGCCACGGAAGTATTCTCCGGCGAATGGCCGGAAAATTAACCGCACCCGTTCACGGCTATACAGTATAAGCATCCAAAAGCAGCTTTCGCGCGGCCAAGCCGGCAGCATGTGTCTCCAAAAAGGGATCTCTACCGCGAATCTGCGGAATACCCAATCCGGCCCGGCGATGAGCCAATTAAATCTATTCACACCGTGAATAGATTTAATTCATGGCATGAATACTTCGCATTAACACTGGCCGCACGGGCGGACAAACGTTACAATTCCTCATCTATGGCAACACTGACTTATCGTACAGCGGGTGAATCACACGGTCCGGCTCTGGTGAGCATTATTGAGGGCCTGCCCGCCGGATTGGACTTGGATATTGAATTTATCAACGGCGAGTTACGCCGTCGGCAGGGCGGCTATGGCCGGGGCGGCCGGCAACGCATCGAAACCGATGTGGTAAATTTCCGCACGGGATTCCGCCGGGGTAAAACCATTGGTTCACCGCTGGTGGTGGAAATACCCAATAAAGACAGCCGACTTGATGATGCACCAGCCTTAGTCAAGCCGCGGCCGGGCCATGCGGATTTGGCCGGTGCCACCAAATGGCTGACCACCGATTGCCGAGAAACTCTGGAGCGTGCCAGCGCTCGCGAAACCGCTAATCGCGTGGCCGTGGGTGCCATCGCTCGGTGCCTCCTGCGGCAATTTGGCATTGAGGTTATTGGGTTTGTCGTGCAGATTGGTTCCGCTAAAGCTGCCGTGGCCGCAGATGCCTCTCTGGACCAATTGCGGCAGCAAATCACCTCCAGTGAAGTTTACTGCCCGGATGCAACCGCGTCCGCCGCCATGATTGAGCAGATCAAAGCCGCGAAAATTCAGGGCGATACACTCGGGGGCATTGTTGAAACCCGCGTGATAGGTTGCCCGATAGGTCTGGGCAGCTGCGCCCAGTGGGATTGGAAGCTCGACAGCCGAATTGCCGCCGAAGTTATGGGCATACAAGCCATTAAAGGTGTGGAAATCGGTATGGGCTTTAAAACCGCGGAGCTACCCGGTTCTGAAGTGCATGATCCGATAGAATATGACCCGGCTTTGCGCAATACGCCGAAACTCGGGTTTAACCGCCCCACCAACAACGCCGGCGGTTTGGAAGGCGGCATGACCAATGGGCAAGCGATAGTGGTTCGGGCGGCGATGAAACCAATTAGTACGCTCTTGAAAAAAGCCATGCCCAGCGTGGATTTGAATAATAAACAAGCTGGCAAAGCAGATTATGAACGCAGTGATGTTTGTGCTGTGCCCGCAGCAGCCGTGGTGGTCGAAAATGTTATTGCCTTCGAGATCGCCCGCTCCATGGTGGAGAAATTCGCCGGGGACTCTATGCGTGAAATGCGTCAGAATTATGACCAGTTTTTGGCCGCCGCACGGCAACTTGGAAGCTAAAAAAAGCGGGCGAAGGGATTTGAACCCTCGACATTCACGTTGGCAACGTGACGCTCTACCACTGAGCTACGCCCGCATATCGAGTTACGAATTATAACAAAACCAGTCCGGCTGTAAATACCTGTCGCAGGCCGCACGTCGCCGGGGGCGGATAAGTCCGGCACCGCGCAAGCTGAAACACAGGTGTCACGGCTTATTAATGCCATCCTCAGGACGTGAAATATCCCAGCTCGAATTTTCGCAGGCTTGCCGAAACTTCATTCCCGGCATATATTTTCCGCATTGGTATTTGTTTAGTTTCATATACGGAGGTATCCACCGATGCCACAGCAACTCAACAGTGTACGGAAACTCTCTCGTCGAACCTTTTTGGCCGCCTCAGGCGTCGCCGCAGCCTGGGCCATAACCGGCTGTAAGAGCATGTCCGGAACGGATGTCAGCAGCCTGCCTAAAAAAAGCGCCATGTACAAAGCACTTTTCGGCACACTGCCGGATGGTCAGAAGGTGTATCAGTATACGCTGACCAATTCCAATGGGATGATTGTGCAACTCATCACTTACGGCGCGCGTCTGCAGCGTATTCAAGCGGCCGACCGCAACGGCACACCGGGGGATGTTATCCTCGGTTTTGATAATCTGCCTTCTTATGCCACGCATCACGCCATGGACCCCTACTTTGGCGCCACCATCGGCCGTTATGCCAATCGCATCGCCAACGGCAAATTCACACTCAACGGCACGACCTATCACCTGCCGATCAACGATGCGCCATATCCCAACACGCTGCACGGCGGCCCCCATTCCTGGGATCAGAAAGTCTGGACGGCCACGGAAGTCACCGAACTTGGCGCACCGGGCGTGCGCTTTAATCTTTTCAGCCCGGCGATGGAAAATGGATTTCCTGGTGATGTGGAAGTCGCGGCGACCTACACGCTCAATGAAAAAAATGAATTGCACGTTCACTTCCGCGCCAATGCCGATGCACCAACAGTTATCAATATGTGCAATCATGCCTACTTCAATTTGAATAAACCCGGCACCCGCGTTCTGGATCATGTTGTCACCATTAATGCCGATCATTACACGCCGACCAACAACTTGTTGATCCCGACCGGCAAGATAGCGCCGGTGGCCGGTACACCCTATGACTTCCGCAAACCCGTGCTGCTATCCACACGGTTAAAACCCGCATACCATGGAACATCCAACATCGCATTTGATGAAGTCCCCTACGGCTATGATATGAACTGGTGCCTGAACAATCAGGATGAAACCAAGCTCGCGTTCGCCGCTCGAATTCAGGAAGCCAAAACCGGTCGCGTGCTGGACTGCTACACCACGCAACCCGGAATTCAGGTTTATACCGGAAACTTCCTGAATGGAAAAATCAAAGGCATCGGCGGTCATTATCCGTACCATGGAGCGATCACTTTGGAAACCCAGCATTATCCCAATTCGCCCAATCAGCCGAATTTTCCGTCCACGGTTTTAAATCCCGGGGAAGCATTCTTCCAGCGGACGGTTTACAAGTTCAGCACCATGTAATATAGCGCTGCTGACATATAAACATTTATTCATTAAGCCGATCAGGACTCCTGATCGGCTTTTTTTGCTATCCGAACAGGCCATACCCCGCTACAATCGCCTCTCAATGAAGATTGTCGGATTATTAGTGGAATCCTCGCGCGGATATGGCCGCGGACTGCTGCGCGGCGTAGCGCGGTATGTGCGAGCGCATCGCGGATGGTCCATTGTGCATCAGGAGCGATCTCTGGCCGATGCACCTCCGCCCTGGTTGCGGGCCGGGATGTGCGATGGCCTGATCGCCCGGATTGAGCAAGCCTCGGCCATGGAGTTGATCCTGAAACAGGGCATTCCCACCGTTGATTTGCGCGGCCTGCACACGGCTGCCGGGATTCCGCGGATCATGGTCAATGATGACAGTGTAGCTAAAATGGCTGCCGATCATCTGCTGGAGCGCGGGTTCCGCCATTTCGCGTTCTGCGGTTTTGCCGGTGCGGAGTATTCTCTGCGGCGGCAGGGTGCCTTTGCCGGTTACCTGCTGACAATGCACCACATCAGTGGCAGCTATCAACTGCGAACGTCCCTGCGCCGCAACAATACCAGCAATGTCGAATCTTCAGCGCTCATGCACGAAGCGGATTTAAGCCGCTGGCTAAGCGATCTGCCCCGGCCCTGCGGTATTATGGCGTGCAACGACATCTGCGGCCGACAGCTACTCAATGCCTGCCGGGTATGTCAGATACCGGTTCCCGAAGAAATCGCGGTCATTGGCGTCGATGATGACGAAGTGCTTTGCGAATTGGCCGATCCACCGCTGACCAGTATCGCGCTGCCCACCGAAAAAATCGGATATGACGCCGCCGCCCTGCTGGCGCGCATGATGGCTGGCCAAGCGCCGGATCGCATGGAAACACGCGTAGATCCCATGGGAGTTATTCGCCGGTTATCCACCGATATTGTCGCAACGGATTCACCGGTGGTTTCCAAGGCCGTTCGGTACATTCGTGATCACGTTTCCGATGGCATTACCGTGGAAAATGTTCTGGACCATCTCGCAGCCCAGGATGTGCGCGTTTCCCGCAGCACCTTGGAGCGACGCTTCACCGAACTGCTGGGACGCTCACCCAAAGACGAAATTCTCAATGAACGCGTAAACCGCGCCCGCCATCTGCTGCTGGAGACCACCTATCCCCTGGGCCAAATCGCCCGACTCGTCGGCCTGCGCCGCACCGAACAGCTCATTTCCCTCTTCAAAGCCCGCACCGGCATGACCCCCGGAGCCATCCGCCGAACACTGTGCTAAACATCACAGCAAGATTCCAAGCCAATTCCTCCCATATCCGCACAATCCGCGGTTCTTCCCCGTACCAACTGCCCCGAAGATCTGCTCTGCCCATTGCCGCACCTGCATCCTCGCGCCAGGTTCCACGCCCCTGAGTTCCAGACCGCTTCACAGTGCAGACCTTTACCCGCCACGGCCGCCCTCATTGAATTTCTATCTTCAAGGACATATCCGTTTCCACAGACTCCAAGCGGCGGTTGTACCGCTTGAGTATATCAGCAAGCGTCGATACAAATTGCTGCTGCTGCCCAACGGACATTTCGATAGGGACGCGTAATGACATCGGTGGAGTTCAAGCAGCTGCCTCCGTCGGCCTTGCAGCACGTGCATTAAGCAGTGGACGCAGATAATATTTCGCGATCCACTCAACGACTGGAACGCACACCGCATCGCCGAACCCGAAAAGAGCCTGATTCAGGGGCACGGAAATTTTGAAATC
>JAJZDN010000054.1 GCA_021805985.1 Planctomycetota bacterium
CACGGCTGAATGCCAACGCCCACCAGGCGGAAATCGCAGTTCGTGATAAGTATGCCATTGGAATCGAAAATTGAGCAGATCGGGAATACGGTAGTCACCGCTTTACCGAAGCGTTTAATTACAAACCGTATCACCTTCTCCTCGGCACAGGTGAAAAATTCTTTGGTCGGCGTCGCCGAGACAAAGCGGTATTCACCGGAGCCGGGGCGGCGTTGCGGATCTACGGTTGTGCTTGCGGGGTTTTTGAAACTTTTCATGTAATGTTCAATGGCCGTCGGTACATCGCCGGCGAAGGTACACACGCCCTTTTCAAGATACATCGCTTTGTTGCACAGCACATTCACGCTTTGCATCTGGTGGCTGACAAATAATACCGTCCGGCCGCTTTTGCTTACATCCTGCATTTTGCCCAGGCACTTGCGGGTAAATTCCGCATCCCCCACGGCCAGCACTTCATCCACAATTAAGATTTCTGATTCCAGGTGAGCCGCCACCGCAAAGGCCAGACGCACATACATGCCTGATGAATACCGCTTGACCGGTGTATCCAGGAATTGTTCCACACCGGAGAACTCAACAATGGCATCAAAATGCTTTCTTATCTCCGGCTTTCTCATGCCTAAGATGGCACCATTAAGGTAAATGTTTTCTCGGCCCGTAAGTTCCGGGTGAAAGCCTGTGCCCACTTCCAGCAGGCTGCCCACGCGGCCATGAAGATGTATTTCACCTTTGCTGGGTTTGGTTATGCGGCTTAAAATTTTCAACAGCGTACTTTTGCCCGCCCCATTGCGGCCAATAATGCCCACCACATCCCCACGATTCACATCAAAGGTAATGTCATTGAGCGCCCAGAAAAGCTCCTTCTGCGGCCGGTGAAGCGGGTGCATAACCCGGTGCAGCACCGTTTCCGCCAAAGTAACATGATCCGAAGCGTTATGCCGAATCACATAAGATTTAGCAATCCCAGCAGCAGAGATGGCGATATCAGTCATTTTAAGAACCTTGTTAGGAGTTAGGAGTTAGGAGTTAGGATGTGGAAGCGCTACGCTTTACCATTTTGCTCGGCAGGCGCAGCCTGCCGTTGCGGCTCGTCTTCTAACTCCTAACTTCTAACTCCTGAATACTCGTCCAACTTCTAACTCCTCAATACTCGCCCGTAATCTGTGTCCATCGGTGTAATCTGTGGATCAGCCCGTAACAGATATGTTGTCATCCACCGATTATGTTGATTACACAGATTATTTAACGAACCAAAGAGATCTCATCACGTCGCCCGTTAATCTGTGTTAATCTGTGTAATCTGTGGATCAGCACGTCGTTCGTCAATCTGTGTTAATCTGTGTAATCTGTGGATCAGCACGTCGTCGTTAATCTGTGTTAATCTGTGTAATCTGTGGATCAATTCGTCGTCGTTAATCTGTGTTAATCTGTGTAATCTGTGGATCAGCATTCCAAACGTGTGATGTCGGTAAATCTGTCAATATCGCTGTCAAATGATGCCACGCCAGTGTTTGTACCAGAGGCTGTCGCCGCCAGATACGCATCGCCAAAGTCCACGTTCGCTGATTGCACGCGCCTCAGTGCGTCGGTGATACGTTGCGGTTCATGCAAACGAAAGGCAGGAGTATTGAGCACCTCCGCGAGCGTATTGGCGGCACTGCGGCGGTCAATACGATAAGCTGCCTTCAGTGCGTAAAATATCTCGGCAACGGTCACCGCCGAAACCTCCAGCACTATTTCACCGGCGTTAGCTCTTGCAATTAAGGCCCGCGCCTTTCGTGAATATTCTTTGTGGTCGTCACGCAGGAAACGCAGCAGGATATTGGCGTCCATTTGGTAAACGGAGGGCATTAGCGAGCCTCTTTCGCAGCCCTGCCGGCGATGGCGCGACGGGCCTTGGCCTTCTCATGGTGGTCATAGGGGATCCCGCTTTTCAGAGACCCGTAATAGGACATCACGTCAGGGAGCGCGCGAAGTGTCACGTCTCCATCGGCAGAGAGTCGCATGCGAATTTTTCGGGCAGTGCCCAGCCGGAGAGATTTTCTTATGGCGACCGGCAGCGTTATCTGCCCACGCGTGGTAACCGTAATGTCACGCATAATCTCTTGTTTCATAACACTTATCTTACATCCGTGCAAAGTAAGATACAAGTCGGCGCTTAGCATCGAGGAGCCAGAACCTGGAACCTGGAACCTGGAACCTAGAACCTAGAAGTTAGGAGTTAGGAGTTAGAATTTGGAAGCGCTGGCGCTGCGCGGCAGTTAGCATTTAGCATTTTCCGGAAGCGCCACGCTTTACCATTTTGCCCGGCAGGCAAAGCCTGCCGAATCGCCCCCGTATTCCAGGTTCCAGGTTCTAAGTTCCAGGTTCTAAATTCCCCGTCTCCTAACTCCTAACTCCTAACTCCTCAATACTCGTCGGTAATTCCAGGTTCCAGGTTCTAAATTCCCGTCCCCCCGTTCCCCGTCCCCTGTAACCCGTAACCCGTAACCTCGCGTCGTCTCCTAACTCCTAACTCCCAACTCCTCAATACTCGTCGGTAATTCCAGGTTCCAGGTTCTAAATTCCCCGTCTTCTAACTCCTAACTCCTAACTCCTCAATACTCGTCGGTAATTCCAGGTTCCAGGTTCTAGGTTCTAGGTTCCAGGTTCCCACTTCCAACTCCTAACTCCTAACTCCTCAATGCTCGTCCAACTCCCCAATACTCGCCCCCAATCCGTGGATCAGAGTCGTTATCCGACCGTCCAGTCCTCCATTTTGAGTCGAGAATGTACCGCATTTTCAATCTTTCGGCTGCCGCAAGCGGAAGCGGTTTAGCGCAACGTCAGCCTCCAAGCTCGCCCAGAAGGCCTCGCCCTGACGGTCTTCTGTCTGCAGCCATTGATCGAGAATCCGGACGGCTTTTCGCGTACGCGCGCCACGTTTGGCAACTGCCGGCCGGCTCTTATGCCTGGTAGCGGGCCTCACACCAACCTCCGCCTGCCGCTTAAGCGTTTCAAACTCACGCTTCGGCAGCAAAATAAAACGCTTCCCTCTGATTTTCAATTCACTGGTATGACCCGCCATAATCGAAGTTCCTTGTTGAATTACAAATTCTGTTGCCAGTGTTCCAGCACGTCGGCCCGTGCTTGTTCCAGCAGTGCGTGAACCTGAGCCTCCTCCACTGTGGGAAAATCAGCAAGAAATTCCGCCACGGTGTAACCACGATCCAAATAATCCAACACCGCCACCACCGGCACGCGTGTGCCCGTGAAGCAGGGCACCCCGCCTTGAATGTTCGGATTGATTGTTGCGATAGTCATCAAAATCATTATACCCAATGTCGCGCCGGCGGCACAAACAGCATCCAATCCCAGATGCCAGATGCTAGATGCTAAATGCCAGCTCCTGAATGCTCTCCCTCAACCTGTGCCAATCCGTGCAATCTGTGGATCTGGCTGCCAAGGAGTTAGGAGTTAGAAGTTAGAAGTTAGAATGCTTAGGAAGCGCTGGCGCCTTACTATTTTGCCCGGCAGGCAAAGCCTGCCGTTGCGCGCCGTCTTCTAACTTCTAACTCCTAACTCCTCAATGCTCGTCCAACTCCTAACTCCTCAATACTCGCCCGTCATTCCAGGTTCCAGGTTCCAGGTTCTAAATTCCCGTCCCCCCGTTCCCCGTCCCCTGTCACCTGTAACCCGTAACCTCGCGTCGTCTCCTAACTCCCAACTCCTAACTCCTTAATACTCGCCCCCTCTCCCTCTCCCGCTACCGGCTCCGCCGCTAACGCGGGCGCCTGCGCTGCCGCTTGGGCTTCCGCGATGGCGTCCAGCCGGGCGTTGCGGAAATCTTGCCACTGGTTATTCACAAATTCCAGGAACTTTTCCTTGAACACCGCATGGCTGAAGCGCTCCGCATTTTTACGAATGACGGCGGCGTCCCAGGTTATGCGTTCAAAATGTTCTACCGCGGCCATGATGCTTTCAGGCGTGGGTTCCATGAAAAACAGACCCGTTACGCCGTCGATGACGCTTTCCGTCACGCCGCCATGACCATACGCGATCACCGGCGTGCCGCAGGCTTGGGCTTCGACGGGGACAATGCCGAAGTCTTCTTCCGCGGCAAACACAAAGCCTCTTGCATGCTGCATATATTCTTTGAGGCGCTCGGAACTCTGATAACCGACCACTTTGACATTCGCCCCGGCCAACGCCCGGACGTTCTCCAGTTCCGGGCCTTCGCCGACAACAATAAGGCGGCGGACCGGCATACGGGAGAATGCCTGGACGATTAAATCAATGCGCTTATATGGCACCATACGTGATGCAGTCAGGTAATAATCCGCCTTGTCGGTGCAGAGCGTATATTTTTCCGTATCCACGGGCGGGAAAACGGGTGTGGCACTGCGGCGGTACGCCTTATCTACCCGCCGGGCGACAAAGGCAGAGTTGGTCATAAACGCATCCACCCCCCCACTGGATCGCACATCAAACACGCGGATGTAATGGAGAATCAGTTTGGCGATCGCCCCCTTTAAGCCGCGGTCCAGGCCGGCTTCCTTGAGATATTGCCGTTGCATATCCCAGGCGAAGCGCACGGGGCTGTGGCAATAGCAGATGTGAAGTTGGTCCGGCCGGGTAATAACGCCTTTGGCCACCACGTAGCTGCTGGAGATAACCAGATCATATTTAGATACATCCAACTGTTCAATGGCCATGGGCATCAGGGGCAGATACGCGCGGTGTTTACTTCTGGCCAGAGGCATATTTTGCAGGAAGCTGGTTTGCACGGGCTTATTCATAATAAAGCCGCGCTGCTGGGGCTTGAGGAAATCAAATAGGCTGAAAACATCGGCATGGGGGAAGCACAGGAGCATTTGCTCCAGCACGCGTTCAGCGCCGGCGTAGGTGTATAAAAAATCATGGACAACGGCAATTTTCAGCTCCGTGACGGGCTTGGAGAATCGCAGTTTCAGCGATTTATATTTGGCTGGGTCCAGGGAGCCAATGCGCCCGGCAATGCTTTTATCTTCTGGCGTGCGCCGGCGCGGATTGGCCCGCGAAAAGCCCAGACCAAAGAGCCGGATTTTAAATGGCCCCGGCGGCTGATCTTTCAAAGTAGTCAGGCTGAATTCTTCCACAAGGCGGGCGAAAAGCGAAATACGGTAGCCGGCCGATTCAAGAAATGTAGGTGCCAGGACATCCATTTCCATCCGCATGGGCTTGCCGATACGCCTTTGGACAATCGGCAGCGATGCCGTCATGACGGCGGCACCCTCTGGGATGAGTTCCGCGGTTTGCCAGACGCGTTCATCTAAGGATCCATCACGCCGGATCACGGTCATGGCGATGCGGCTGAATTGCAGCATCTGGGCGGCTTCACAAATGCCGGCCCACCAGACATCAAATGTGCTGGCACGGGCGAGGCGCAGCTGTAATGATTCAAAAGCCTTGCGGTAGGTGTGGGACTCACGGGCGAGGTGCCGGTTTCGCCGCAGGGCACGCACCAGATCTCCGCCGCGGGCGCTACCGGCCGTGCGGAAAAGCACAATCAGCAGCACGGCCAGGGCAAAGCTGGCCAGCCCCATGACCACCGTGCTGCCAAAAAACATGACAATCGCCAGCGCGGCAGTGCCGGCACCAAACACATACAGCAGATACACCGAATGAATATGCGTTAGCCCCAGGTCCAGCAGGCGGTGGTGCAGGTGGCCACGTTCTGCGGAGAACAGGCTGCGACGCTGCAAAATGGCCCGGCGGGCAAAGGTTATGGCAGTATCCACCAGCGGGATAGATAACGCCACGGCGGTGATCAGCAGCGGCAAGGGCGAATTGCAGTGATGCGAAGCCAGCACGGCGGCGGCGGCAATCGTAAAGCCAATGAACAAACTCCCGCCATCACCCATGAAAATGCGGGCAGGGTTGAAGTTAAAAATGAGAAACGCCGTCAGGGACCCCATCAGGGCGAGCATCAAAAAGCCAATGGAGGGTTCTCCGATGGCGATGCCGATAATTGCGACAACCAGGGCGGCTGCGGCAGCGATACCGCCGGCCAGGCCATCCAGCCCGTCACAAAAGTTCAAGCTAACGGGGACAGTCACCAGCCAGAGGACGGTCAGGGGCCAGGAGAGCCAGCCCAGGCAGGGCTGCCAGTTCGCGGCAATGGGGCCGGTGGGTACACGGACACCATAATAGGCAAACAAACCCGCCGCCCCCAGCAGGCCGACAAGTTTGATTTTGGCGGGGATATTGATGATATCATCAAGAAAACCGACAGTCAGCAGCACGACGGAGGCAAAAATAAGGGACGCCATGGGCGTGTGGAATACGGCATGCACCAGCGTGGTGCGGCGATACAACAACAGCACGGGCGCAGCGCTGATGAGCGTGGAAAGCGCAATAGCCAACCCACCGACGCGCGGCACCGGGTGCACGTGCACCTTGCGGGCATCGGGGATGTCCACAAGCTTGAAGCGCTTTGCCAGGAGGATAACGGGCACAAACGACAAAACGCCGGCCCATAGTCCGCCAACAAAGGCGATACCATACCAGGATGACTGAACCATAATTTCTCCCTTGCTCTTCAACGGGGGGGGATAAGAAGTTAGGAGTTAGGAGTTAGGAGTTAGAATGTGGAAGCGCTACGCTTTACTATTTTGCTGGGCAGGTAAAACCTGCCGATGGGCCTCGTCTTCTAACTTCTAACTTCTAACTCCTGAATACTCGCCCGGAGTTAGAAGTTAGAATGTGGAAGCGCTACGCTTTACCATTTTGCCCGGCAGGCAAAGCCTGCCGGTGCGCGCCGTCTTCTAACTCCTAACTTCTAACTCCTGAATACTCGTCCAACTTCTAACTCCCCAATACTGTTCTGGAACCTGGAATGTAACGCAGGCGTCCCGCCTGCCTTTTACTAGGAATTAGAACCTAGAACCTGGAACGTAACGCAGGCGTCTCGCCTGCCTTTTACTAGGAGTTAGAACCTGGAACCTAGAATCTGGAACCTAGAACCTAGAAGTTAGGAGTTAGAATGTGGAAGCGCCGCGCTTTACCATTTTTCCCGGCAGGCCCACTTTTCCGGGCCGTTCCTTCTTCTAACTTCTAACTCCTAACTCCTGAATACTCGTCCATCTCCCAACTCCTCTTCTCCATAACCCCAGCCCCCGCGCCCTATAGCTTCCCCGATACGATCTTTGACCATTGATCCTTGCTCAACGATCACAGATGTCACTGCTTGAAAAGTAAATACCCGCCCGACGCCCGCGGCAAAAAACGTCCCCGTCCCCCGTTTAGCGTCGTCGCCCGGCGACGAGCGCTCCCGCCGCCCCTGCAACTGGCTGCCGAGGATCCGCAACGCTGCCAAAGCGCCGCCCTGTAATTTTGCCAGGCAGGCAAAGCCCGCCGCAGCGCGCCCGTATTCCAGATTCCAGGTTCCAGGTTCTAAATTCCCCGTCTTCTAACTCCTAACTCCTAACTCCTCAATACTCGTCCAACTCCTACCTCCCGAATACTAAAATGCAAAACAACTTGGACATCTTGGACACCTTCAACCAAAACCGCCAAAATCAACCACTTGCTCTACATGTCCAACTTGGACACCTTGCCCCCTAACTTGGACACCTTGGCCACCTTGCCCCCCATCCTCATCCCCCTCACGCCTTGCCCACCCATTTAGGACACCCCGAATCCCACATCTCCTCCAAGCGCTACGCTTTTCTATTCTGCTCGGCAGGCAAAGCCCGCCGATGCGCGCCGTCTTCTAACTTCTAACTTCTAACTCCTAACTCCTAACTTCTAACTCCTGCGTGCTCGTCCAACTCCTAACTCCTGAATACTGATTCTTGTTCAAATTACGTCTGCGAAGCGGCTTTCCAGGCGCTTGAAGGTAAACAGGCCGATGAGGGCGGCGATCAGGGCGGCGGCGATGCTCCAGAGCAGCGGCCCTATCATCAGGGGGTGGCCGCCAAAAACGCTCCAGCGGAAAGAGGATAATATTCCGTTGAGCGGATTAAAGGAAAAAATCGTGGCGATAATGGGGTGCGTTTTACTTAGCTTGGTTATGTGCGAAATGGAATAGGCCACGGGGCTGGCGTACATGAGCATCTGCATAAAAATCGGCAGGATGTATTGGATGTCACGGTAGCTCACGGCCAGGGCTGATGCGATCATTCCAATACCGACGGCCATGGTCAGAATCAGTGCGACCCAGACCGGCAATAATAGCAGGCCCCAGGTCGGGACAAGATGAAAAAACAACATAATGGGAACCAGCATACAAGACCCGACGCAGAAATCCACCAGGGTTGAAGGCGTGATGGACAGGGGCAAAATAATTCGCGGGAAGTAAACTTTGGAGATCATATTGGAATTTGCCACCATGCAGGTGCTGATGCGGTTGAGCGTATTGGCAAAAAGATTCCACGCCAGCAAACTCGCAAACGAGAAGGCCATCATGGGGATTCCGTGATTTTTAATTTTGGCGATGAACCCGAAAACAAAGGTGAATATTCCTGCCGCCAGCAGGGGCTGCAAAACCACCCAAATGATGCCCAGGGCGGTCTGCTTGTAACGCAGTTTCAAGTCTCGCCCCGCGAAGCTGAACAGCAGGTCACGGAAATACCACACTTCCGCAAGGTCCACAAGTTTCCACGCGGATCCGGGGCGCAGAACCAGGTGCGGCACGGGCGGGGAAACTGCGGCGATAGAATCTCCACCGCTGATCGATGCCGGAAGGTCCGATTGTACGCCGCCGGCTTTAGAAGCCACGGGCACAACATCAGTTTCTTGATAGATGGATTCAGACATTTTTTACAACCTTGAAAATAGGGGAAGGATATTCTGGGAGTTAGAAGTTAGAAGTTAGGAGTTAGAATGTGGAAGCGCTGGCGCTTCCCGGCAGTTAGCATTTAGCATCTCGCATCTCGCATTTTCCGGAAGCGCTTCGCTTTACCATTTTGCCAGGCAGGCAAAGCCTGCCGTTGCGCGCCCGTATTCCAGGTTCTAGGTTCCAGGTTCCCTCTTCTAACTCCTAACTTCTAGCTTCTAGCTTCTCCCGTTCGCGGTTCCCGCCATTTCATGGCGCAGTGCGTGAGCTATCAACTGCGAGCGCGTGAGGCCGTGGCTTTTGGCGAAACGATCGGTCTTGGCCAGCAATTGCTGTTCGACCGTGATATTAATGCGATACGCGCCTTTACCGACTCTCGGACGACCTGGCTTTGTGGCTTTGCGGTGCACCAGCCGATCAGCGGGGCCCAGCGGTTTGGATTTGTGCGCCGAAAATTCCTTATCAAACGTCCGTGTGGCGTGAGCCAACTCCTCGGTATTCATTTCCCAATATTTTTTATTCATCTTTGGCAACCTTGGCCATGCCGCCGCGGGCTTCCGCGATTTGGCGAAGGGCGATCAGCAACACACCCGGCTCGTCTGCCTCCTCTATGGCCGCAGCAAGGTACGAAGCTGCAAATTCGGGATTGTCTCGAATCTCCGCAATAATAACCTCGTCATTGGCTACACTGGCTCTGTGTTTCATTGGGCCGCCGACCTTTCCTTATAGTCTTTCCAATACGCCACAGCACGTTCAATATCGGAAGATTGCTTCCGTTTATCGCCACCGCACAGCAGCAGCACGCAGTTTTTTCCTGCCACCGCGTAATACACCCGGTAGCCTGGCCCCGCATCAATTCGCAATTCCCACACTCCTTCCCGCACGGGCTTATGGTCGCCTTTACCTGATGCGGTGCATCAGCGTGTTGTAGTGCTGTTTAACGCTGGGTGCCACTTGCGGAGAATTCAACTTCTGCGCATCGATTTTATGCAGCACGGCGGCAGCTTGCTTTATGTCGCCGGCACGAACCAGAATGCGGGCGAGATCTACGTTCCATTCCGGGTTACCTTGATCAAGATTCATCGCCGAGCTGATGGATTTTATGGCGGCTTTCACATCGCCCATGCGGGATTCCACCAAGGCCAGGGTGTCCCAATAGGCGGCAGTTTTGGGAGCCAGTTTCACCGCTGAACGGGCTAACGAGCGAGCTTCGGCTAAATTAGCACCCGGTTGGCGCACCAACAGCATGGCCAGATTATTCTGGGCCACGGGCAGCTTGTTGTTGAGTTTCAGAGCGTTGTGGTAATTGGTAATAGCCAGAGCGGTTTGGCCTGCCGACAATTGCACGGTGGCCAATTCGGCCAGCATGGATCCGCGTTGCTGGTTGGACAATTTTTGTGTTTTCAACACATTGGCCAGCAAGCCAGCGGCCTCATTAAGATCTGGTTTACTGCCTACGCGCTGGCCCAGTGCCCACCAGCCCTGGGCCAGTTGCAGTTGCTCCGGTATCGCGGTGGCTGGGGCTACAGCGGCCACGCGATGCAGCCACAGTGCGGCGGTGGCGGCTGGTAATTCCCGGCTGGCGATGTTCACGGCAAATTGCCGCCAACTGACGGAAGTTGACAACAGGGGCAGCAGCACGCGTTTAATTTCAGTCATATTATGCAGCGCGATTTGCGCTTGCAGATAGGCCGCGATAACGCCGGGGTCGCTGGCCGGATTTTTTAATGCCCCCTTCAAATAAGGTGACAGCGTTCGGACGGCCGCATTGGGTTCGGCCAGATTCAGATAAGCTACCGATTCCAGCACAATGGCTGAGGTGGGGTTGGTGGCGCTGCGTTTGGCCCAGGTTTGCGCAGCGATTAAGGCCTGCGACCATTGGTGGGATGAGGCAAAGGCCACGGCAGCGAGGCGTGCAGGGGTAATAGCGGTGGGGAACATGCGCACAGCACTGAGGGCCACGACCGAAGCCTGTCCCGGATGACCGGCGGAAATCAGGAACTGTGCCGCCGCATTTTGCAGGGCGGCAAAACGCGGATGCTGCTTGGCTAAGGTGGAAAGTTGGGCCGCGAATTCCACAATCTTGGGCTTGTCCGCGACGGACGTACCGACCACCTGGACCACACTCTGGGCCGCAGCCACCGGCGGATTGGATAACAACGCCACCGCCAGAGGGCGTAAAATAATATCAGCAATCAAAGGATCAATGGTGCTGAGATTATTATGCACAAAAGCCAGGGTTTTGTCATCGGGTAAAGCAGCAATGGCAGAGTCGGTGGCTTCTTTAACGGCTTTCACATCTCCCATCCGCATATCCAGCGACAGGAGCCGATACCAGGCCAACTGATTTTTTGGTGCGGCGGCGACGGCCTTTTGATAAGCGGTCAAAGCCGCTTTGGCATTGCCGATATCCGCATAATAATCGCCGTATAATACATCAGCAATTCCGGGGGTAAGTTTCACATTTTTTAACATCGCCAGCGTTTTCTGGGCCTGCGCGTTTTGGCCGCGCTGGGCATAAAACCGACTGGCCGCGGCGATAATAGGAGCATTGGGGGCTTTGAGTAACTGGCCGTAAAGACGGGCGGCAGAATTATTACGCCCCTCCTGCTGGTAGAGTTCCGCAAGAATCAGATTATCCCCGAGCGTGGATTTTCCCGCCCGCTGCGCGCGACGTAATAACGTAATAGCCTGACTGGTTTGCCCATCGGCAACAAATAAGGCGGCGGCCCGGCGCTGCTGGGAGGCAGTCGCGGTGGGCGAATCGGCAACCTGCCGCAGGTATTGGCGAGCATGCTGACTGTCGCCTTCGCTTTGATACAGCTGCGCCAGTTGCAGAGCCACGCCGGCATTCTGCGGGGCCAGCGCCGCCGCTACCTGAAGCTGACTGATGGCGTCAACCTGGTCGGAAGTTTTCAGAAAAATCTGTGCCAGAAGTAAGTGCGGCAGCAGCACATCGGGTGAGGTGCCAATGCATTGCGTCAGCAATTTTCGGGCGGCCAGGAGATCTTTTTTGCCAGTGCTGTGATTGACCAGCCATCCGGCCTGGGCCATTTTCCATGAAAAGCCGCCTTTGCCGATGATGGCTTCCAGACGACCAAATGTCTTAAGGATAAAGGTGCGATCCGTTTGCAGGCCCGGCACGGACAGCGCCAGCCACTGGGCGTGGGCATTATCCGCATCCGCTAAGGCCGCCGATTTCCAGGCGTTGGAGGCCGCCGCGTTTTTTGTGGCCGACAGGTACTCGGCCAGTGCCAGGTCCCATTGTGCCGCCGCCGGGCCGGAAGTTTTGCGGTGTGATTTTAAATAGGCCAAAGCTTGTTTCGCATGTTTGGCCCGCAGCAATCGCCCGGCACGGGCCAAAGCAATACGCGGGCGCAGGCCATATATTTTCTCGGCGCTGGCCAGAATGGTCTGGCCCATGCCCAGCTTGTTGACATTGTTGATGGCGTAAAGATTCAGCAGTGTGGAAAGCTTATGCGGAGGGTTAGATATCAGAGCCGCGGCCATGACTTTGCGGGCCTGTGCCAATTGTTTTAAGGCTATCCAGCAACGTACCTGTTCGGAAGCCAAAATAGCCTTTCCAGGAAACTTTTGCTGCAGAGTGTCAAGGGAATGCAGCAAGGCTTGAACACCCTGTGGCTTATTAACAGCAGTGGTGGTAGCCTGGACCCGTACCTGGTCAATAAGCACCTGTTTATTATCCGGTGCCAGGTGTGCGGCACGCTTTATCAGCACATCTGCCGCCTTAATATGGCCGGCCCCTACCAGCCCGATGGCCAGATGCAAAAGGGGCTGGGGCCAGGTGGGTGCCAGGCGTGCGGCGCTTTCCCACTCAAGCAAAGCAAGTTCCAGTTCGCCCACATGCTGGTATCCGGTTCCCAATAAGTCAACGAAGTACGCCTGACCCGGAAAAGTGGATGCGGCCATACGCAGCACCTTCATCCGGGCCAAATCTGAGACGTTGGGCGTTAATTGGAGATTTAAAACGGCGTACCACTGACCGGCAACCGGAGTTTTAATCGTTTTGAGTACCTGGATAATCTTCGTGGCACGATGAAGATGGCCCAGACTTATCAGCGAGCGGGCGCGATACGCCAGAAGCAGTGGATGTCCCGTTGATTTCGCCGCCGTGAGTTGCAATACAGCCGCGTCATTTCCCTGCTGATACAGCCGTTCGCATAAGGCTTCCAGAATTGGAACCGACGCGCCGTGCCGGACCGCGTGTTCCAGCACCATGGTGGCTTGGGTAAATAGCTGCAGAGAATCCAGTTGCCGCACCAGCGGAAGAATGACCGCCTCCGGCAACTTCGGGTTCGCTGATGCTTGCAGTGCCAGATGTTTCGCGGCCGCCGGTTGGCCGGCTAACGCGGCCGTGGCGCTGCCAAGGACCTGATACACCGGATTGGCGGGGGCCTTGGCCAGAAATGTATCTGCCCAATGGGTGAGCGTGCCGGCGGGCAACTGCTGTTGGTACAGCATATCCAGAGCGAGAAAACCATTTTGAATTCGATTCGGTGACAACTGAAACGCTTTTTCAGCGGCCGCAAAGGCGCGTTTGAATTTGCGCAGCCTGCCATAGGCCTGAGATTCGGATTCAAGCGCCGGCAAATTATTGGGATTTCTGGCCAGTATCTGATGGGCCAGTGTCACACATTCCACGTTGTAATTCAGCTCGGCCAGCAGTTTGACCAGCTTCTGCTGATACGTGAGGTCATTGGGCTTTTGGTAAAGAATCTGTTTAATGACCGATGCGGCCTGGAAAAGATTTCTCGCGCCGGGCTGTGGAACTTTCAGGCTGGCAGCAGCATAACCTTCCAGCGATGGCAGATCGGTGGGATCCTGCCCGAGATAGGCACCAAGATCTCCCAGTGCCAATTCATATTTTTTGGCTTTAACCGCAGCCAGTCCCTGGGCGCGAAGCTGCAGGAAGTGCTCGTGGATGCTGTGCTTCCGATAGATGACCAGCGCCCCGCCCAGCACCACCAGAGCCAGAATAACGCAGCCCAGTATTAAAAGGCGGCGTTTCATTCGTTGCCGTGAATTCATTATTTCCTCTCGCAATGTGATTCGTCGGGCTTTCCGACCGGTACCGCATCAGGCAGTATCCCGGGGGCGCCAGTAGTCTGTGTGCTACTGCTGCCATGGCCAATCCAAAGGGGCCGCGTATGAGATTTCAACATCGACATATCAAAACCTATTGGCCCATGCACCTGACGCGCCAGTTGGGTGATGCCCGGAATGGCGACTTCCGGATCAGTCCAATCCCGCGAAAGAGCCTGAAGATAATCGATGGCCGAACACGCGGTGTCGTCATAGACGATGCCGGGCACTTTGATCGAGCCAAAATCCGGATATTGTCGCCGCAGCGCCATCCATACGTTACCCGCACCAGGAATAGTATTCCAGTATTCGGCAATGTGCCGGTGCGGCGTAAGAGCCGCGCGGGCAGCAGGTTCAGGACGCTGGCAACCGCGGTTCCCAGATGCTTGGTGTGGCGTTCCGGCGCTAGCGGCTCGGTCCGTAGTGCCCGATGAATTGGGAATGTCCGCGGTACGCTGCCTGCGAGTTGGCCGATAAAATCCGATAAAATACACGGATCGTGGCATCCAAAATAATTGATCCAGCACCAACCGCAGATGCAGACGAAATAGCTTCCCTTCGGGGACCAGCAGAAACAGTCCGGCATCGGCATCGATGGGTTTACCGCTACCGGGCCGCACGATGGCCACTTCCCGCGACAGCCAGAACAGATCATGCAATGCGGATGGGGAATATCCCCACACCGTGGGCGAATTCGCCGAGGCACCCACCGGAGCTTGCATATTTTGATTCGTCAAAAGGGTCATTTGTCCTCTTCATCCTGCATGCTGCTGGAAGCGGCCACCGCCATGGCCAAGGGGCCAAGCGGCACCAGCGGCTTAAGGCGATCGGTATCACTCTGAACCGCCAGAGCATTATCCGCCGAGGGTGCGGCACTGGTAAAGCTTTCCAGCGATGTACTATACGACTGCCGCTGCATATCTCGTTCAGTAGCACGGTTAAATACCACCCCTTCCAGGTGGGCGCCAACCGAAGCCAGATAATCGGCGGCACGCCCGGAAAGATTTCGGCTTTCCCCACGGGCCACTACCATCAGCACGCCATCGGCCTGACTGGCCAGCAGCGCCGATTCCAGAGACCCCAGCACCGGGCCGGTATCCACCAGCACCATTTCATATTGTTCCTTGGCATGCGCCAGCATGGCCCGGATGGATGCCGGAGACATGCGGGCACCATGGTGGGCTTTGGTTCGCCCCAGCGGCAAAATGTCCAAATTCCGAATCTTGGTATGCACGACGCATTCATCCAGCGGTTTTCCGGCCACCGCGTCCATCAGGCCGCGTTTGCTTAAGCGCTGCAGGTGCAACGCTTTGTCAAGCATTTCATGATCAATGTAACCCAGATTCAACAGTTCTGAGCCTAAGGGGCGTTTGGATTCCCCCGCTGCGGCCAGGGCTTGCTTGAGCTGGTCCCGGGTGATCATTTTCTGTTTGACCATGACATCCCCGAGGCGCTGGCTGCGCAAAATACCCATGCGATCGGTGAGTTGGCCACCGACCACATCCGCATCTATCAGCAATGTTTTTATGCCCGAGGCGGCATACGACATTCCCAAGGCCAGAACCATGCTGGTTTTTCCGGTGCCCGCGGTTGGACTGGTCAGGGCCATGGCCTGGCTGCCCCCGGAGTGCGGTCGCACCTGCAACAAGCCCCTGATGCGGTGAACACTGTGTGCACCAATGGCCAATTCCAGCGGTGTTGCGGTGCCATGAGGCGGCAATTGCGGAACGGCCCCCAGAATACGGTAAGAGTTCAGCGTGGTAATTTGCATGTCCCCCACTGAACGAAGATTGCCGTGCAGGAAGCCCCACAGCAGAACCAGCCCGAAGCCGACGATAATGCCGCCCAGCCCGGCAGCAGCGGCAGCCGCCAGGCGCAGATGGCGGGACTTCGTCGTCGGGGCCGCGGGGAAATCACCCGTGCTTTCAACGCGGATGCGTCCCCCCGTGGCCGATTCCATATTAATTGCGTCCATACGCGATTGAATGGTGTGCAATTGCTGGCGCAAATCCTGACTCTGAGTTTGAAGGCTCTGCACCTTGGCAAACCGGCCGCCTAGATCAAGGGTCTGAGCCTTAACAGATTTATACAAAATCCGCAGTTGTCGTTCCCGCGCTTTGAGCAGCGGCAACGAGAGGGCCGCCCCGGGCATCGTGGGGGCCATGGAAGCGCCTTTGCCTGCTAGACTGGCCTGGTAGCTGCGCATTTCGTCGCGCAGGGCATCGAGGCTGGATTGCAACGTCATGATCCGATGATTGTTCGGTCCCAGACCGGATAACTCCAGTTCCTTGATGGACTTTTTCAAAGCCAGGACTTGGAGTTCAAACTGCGCCACTTGTGGATCATATAACGGAGGCAGCGGCGCTTTGGCAATTTTTGGGGGCTTGCCATTTTTCCCTTTGGTCGTCACAGCACTGGAGCCGGCCTTGGCCAGGGCGATGCGGGCTTCCTGCCATTGGGTATCGAGTTCATTCATCAGGCCGAGTTTGTAATTGTACACCGTCCCCAGACCGTCAGCGCCGTACTGGCTGGCCAACGATGCGATCTGATCCTGATCACTTTGCAATTCATTTTGCAAAACGGTCTGCCGGTCGCGCAGAGCACTGATTTGCAGGCTTTGCGTGGCGGAATCGCCGTGGCTGTAAAGTTGACGATAGGCCCCTATCACGGCGTCGGCACCAATTTGCGCCACGACGGGGTCTTTGCTGGTGTAACTGACATAAATTAATTCGCTTCCCCGTTTGTGGGTCACCGTGAGTTCCCGGGCGAACCGGGCTTTGGCCCGCGCATCAATACCCCGGTGCAAAGCCTGCCATTTGGGATCCTGCATGGCCAGATCAATGGTGCGGGAACTCATAATCAACGCGGTTTGAGAATTAATGTACGCACTGAACATCGGCATGGCTTCATTTTGTGACGTGGTATAGAGAATGCGGGGCAGGTACGGCAAAATGCGCACCAGCCCGGTACTGGTGAATACCAGTTTGAGACTCTTATACGTCACTGCACTACCCGCGATCGCCAGCACCAGCCCCAGGAGAATCGCCCACTGATACCGGCCTGTGAGGAACCGATGCATCATCAGCAGGGGGTTGGCCATTGCTTCGCCGGAATCAGCATACTGCACCGGCTGGGCAATCATTTCAGGTCGCAGGGATGTTGGCGCGTAGTCCATGTTGTCATTTTGTGGATTCATTGGATACTCCGTGTAAAATTGCACTAATGAGCTTCCAGTTCGCGCCAATCAGACTGTGAAATACCTGCATTCGATCAGCGGGAAGCATGTCGCCAGGCAGAGTAAGTTCCACCTGCGCGGCCCCAAACACTCTTTCATTAAAGCTTCCGGACTCATGGAGAAATTCCCGTTCAGTAGCGAGAAATTTGCCATCCGGCATGACAAAAAAATCATCTACATATATATGCGATTCAGTATCGAAGGCCCCCCGGTGGAATTTGTATTCCATGCCTGTGATGGGGGTTTTGTTTATTACCCAGGTTTTCGGCGTAGATTTATCTAAGATCCAGCCGTTGCCGGGATAGCAATTCGGGGGATAGTGGCCCGAAAGATTGCGCGTATCCGAGCAGTCAATGACCATTAACGTGGCCTGCTCACCGGTTTTGTGGTTAACAAAATTGCGGCAGAAATCCACATTGGGCTGCAGCAGATGGACTGCTGAAAGCGGCAATGGCACATCGCGGCCAATCCAGTGGTTGAACTGTTTGGGCATCGTTTCTGCCAAAGCATGCACATGCGCCAAATACGCACCGGCCTGCCGGGGAGGTTTTTCAAAATAACCTCGAGCCTCAATGGCGGCCAGCAAAATCACGCAGGCAAAGGCCGGTGCCCAGGACAGCCAGACGGGGTGGCGGGAAGATACTGTAGTAGTTGGTTTGGCCATAAAATTATCCCATGAGACGTCGCGGGCGAGTTGAGGAGGAGTTAGGAGTCAGGAGTTGGAAGCGCTGCGCTGCTATTTTCTTTGGCCGCTTGATTCCGTCGGTTCACATTCTGTCGGATGCCGGTTGCAGAATGCCCGTTCTAACTGCTTTTTCGCGCCATGTCCCATATTTCAGCCACGCCCAGCGCATCGGCCCATTTGTTAATATATTCCATCTCAATTCCGCCTTTGCTGACTTTCAGGATTCCTCGAATATCTCGCAGATGCTTGTCCGAGCCGCCCATTTGGTAGTATTCCAGCTTCTTGATAATCGCATCCTCGGGCGAGGCGAAAAAGACGTCTAGATTATTTCCTGCCTCAATGCGCCTGGCACGGGCAAAACGCGAATCGTTAAACGAATTCTCCACCGGAATTATCACGTCAATCTTCAAGCCCGACTCGGGGTGGATGATATTGAATTGCCCGCGCGTGCGGACCGCATCCAGCGCGGCTTCTGGGCTGACGTTAAATTGCCCGGAAGGAAATTGCCGACAGAAATTAACGGCCTTTCCTTCCGGCAAATCCACAACGATGTCGATATCGTTGGTAAATCGCACCTCGCCATAAACGATCGTGGCCGTTGAGCCGGTGACGAAGTAGCGCAGTCGCATCGTTTCCAGCACGCCCGTGGCGTACCGTAAAAGGTCAAACTGCTCCATGCGACAACCTCCGCGCAGCCTCCGCGGAAATCTGCGGGTCGCTCCACTGGGGATTTTCGGCTTTTAAGTGACTGATGAGCATGCGCCGGGCACTGGCGTACATACCACTGGCAATGGCCAGCCGTTGCGCACCGGTTTTCGCCCGCAAGACCTCGGCCATCGCGTCGTCGACGACTTCAATATGTTTCGGAGGTGGTCGTGTCATCAGTTTTCAGGGCCTATCAGTAGTGGCTGGTACATTCAGAAGAAGATGGACTGCGGCAAGTTCTGCGACAACCGCCTCGGAGACAGCGATCCGTCCCAACAGTTTTGTAAGCAGGTCGAGTTGGCCAACCTGAGGCTGTCACGCCTAATCTGAAACCCCGTTTTACGGGTCGTAGGCCAGACCAAAAGGGGCGACCGGCACCGAGGCCCAGCGTAACAGTCGCAACACAGACCAGAATAGTAAAAAGGCGATCGGCAGCATCAGCCAGCCGGCCATATTATGAAAATTCTCCGCCGCTGCGTGGGGGTACTTACCGAATACCCACACGGTGGGCACAAGTCGAATAATATTACAAAGCAGCGCCACCACCGGGCTTAAAATCAGGAATATCGCCCGCGCCCAGCGATTCATTGGGATACTAAGCGTGAAGGTGGCCACAAGCACCATCAACGCAATGGCCATTCGCATGCCGTCACAGGCTTCGGCGATCTCGACTTTCACGCCATTGACGATCAAAACATTGCCCGCCCGGGATACCGTGACGCCCACAATTTCCAGAATCTGCTGGCTAAGCAGAGCGCACAGATGTTCCAGGGGAACCGAAATTGCCTGCCGCACCGTTGCGGGCACTGGCACCAAAAACAAAAGCATCAGGAACGCGGGGAAAAATTTCCGTACGATATCAAATCCCAAAACGGCAATAACTGCCCCGAAAACCATAAGCAGGGATCCAAAATGCCAGAACACGGCCAGGCCATGGTCCACGCCAAAATTGCTGGTCGCCGCACCCAGGAGCAACAGCACGGGTCCTATCCAGCGGCTGGTTAGGCGGCATTCACGCCAGCGCTGACGACGGACAAAAATCAGCCAGCCAGCCAAGAATGGCACCAGTAAAATGTGGCTGGAATCCTGATCATTAATGGCAATGGAAAATACATCGTGCCAGGCGCGATGCTGCACCAGCATGCTCAACGCAACCAGCACCCCCGCCGCCAGAAGATAGACGCGTTTAATGCGGTCTTTTGGCGGGATAGCACTGCATGGAGGGTATACAGTAGTCGTGGTCAATGGATCTTCTCAGTAATTTTCGCCACCGCGGCGGCCCATGAAATATGCTTTTGCCCTAATTTTGGCCAAAGCTCCGCTATTGTCGCTTGCGCAAATTTTTTAGCGCAAAGGGATCAGGGGAACTAGCTTCCCCGAGTATGCGACGGCATTTTTATACCCGGTGGCTTTACGCCGCCCGAACGCCGCCAAGAGTATTTTCCGCTCCTTCCGGCATGTCCTCAAGGACCGCCAGTAAGTCGGTATCAACCTCAACACTGATGGCCTGGCCCAGGATTTCAACCTGCAAAACCAAGCGATCCATCTTAAGTCGGCTTTCCACTACGCCCCGCACACCCTGCAGAGGCCCTGATTTTACCTCAACACGTACCCCCGCCACAAGCTGCGGATGCCGGTCAAAGGGTGCCTGCGTTTCCAAGGCCCGCGTCAGGCTGCGAAGTTCCTCTTCTATTTTAGCTTGGTCAAATACTGGAATGATCCGAACCAGCCGGTTGGTCCGATCTGCCGCATACGCGTCTTGAATCGCGCTGTGAACAAAAACGTAACCCGGAAAAAGGGGAAGCTCGGATTTTACCTTGCGTTTACCATAATAGGTGGTTTTGGTTACCAGAGGCAGAAGATACTGGATTTGGCGGTCGCGGAAAAAATCGCAAACCACTTTTTCCTGCCGACTTTTCGTCTGCAATACAAACCATTTCTGCGCACCCCCCTGGTTACTTCCGCCTCCCCCCCCGTCCGGAATCGCCGAACCGACATGGACCGCGGCAGAATTTACGCCTGATAATTCGGCTTCCGGACATTCCATGCGCGATAAATTCTCATCTCTGTTTGCTGATGCTGATTCTGTCATATTCTGCCCCGTTACCAATCCTGGCACCTCCATGCCATCCCATTTCACTACCGCCTGCGTGGCGTAACGCCTTTACTTATAGGCTTCGCTGATGTATTCGGACATTCACACCGCGTGCCTTTAACATTATCGGTTCGCGTGGGATATAAAATTTACCAATTTCGGACCGTTGCCCGCGGTGATCTACCGGACTTGGACCCGTTCATCAACCATACAAACATACCCCACGCTACATTTTCCGGGATAAACGAAAATTTACTGCTTTCCGCTCAACATCCTTGCTTGCTCTCCAAACAACCGTCTCATCCAAACCAAGCTCGCCCCGGAGGGCAGAGCATTTGATATATATGATACCAACTTGGCACCCGGTAAACCAACCTCCGTAAACCAACCTCCGTCAGGTTAAGCTGCCGGCGGTCGCATTTACCGCCAATGGGGAATTGGTGCACCGGGAAAATCCATGGCGGCTAACAACCCCTGGGGGCATCTTCAAAATGACTCCATTCGGCGGCTCGGGCGACCGCTGGCCCTCTGTTACATCCCACGGCAACATGCCACTGGCAATAACCAAACCACGCATCGCGCGGCCAAGGCCAGCGTCCGAGGTCGGGGTGGCGGGGAGGCCCGAAGGTCAACCAGACGCCCAGGCCATTTCTACCGGCGTAGGACCGATGTACCGAGCCGGTGCGGAACCCTATGGCCGCGGAACTTTCCCTGGGCGTTGACAGCCCACGTGATATTTTCCGCAGGCAAGACAGACCGTCGTCAATTTTCACAACCCCGCCAACCTCGGGAATCTGAAGCCCCAATTTGATCATCGCAACAGTTGCGCAGGCGTGGATTCCGGTAATAATGGTTTGAGGTCCCCGCACTTTCAGCATGTCGGCTAAAGCGATATTGCGCAGCCTGTTGATGGCCCATGAACTCATCACATCAAGTTCGGTCACATCCAGAAGCACGCCATCGCATCGATATTGTCGTGTGCGAAAATCCAACTCATAACCCAGTTGTTTCCAATCCAACTCACTGACGCCACACTGCGTACGCGCCAGCAACAGACTTCCTTTTTTGAAAATTGAAATGCGCATCAGAGAAATCCTTTTAAACTCATGCAACAATGTTCTTGCAGCGCACGCCAATTCATAAAAGGCCGGGTGTCGGCGACGCACGCGGTCTGCCGACACCCGGCTCGGGACGCTGAACCGTATCTACAAAAACTTCCTCGCAAATTAATGTTGTTGACAAAGGTATGCACCCCCACCTAACCCCTGGTTTGGTCGCCGTTACCCATGATCCCCGCCTCGCCTTAAAAATAATGGCGGGTTTCTGCGCGGCACCAACAGAAAACCTGATAGCCGTCACGCCCCTTGATGTAAACTGAAACCCCACAGAAATTTCTGTAACGGGCGTGACGGGCAAGGCGCACAATTCTGCCCATGACAGCCCCGATTTTCCAGTTTTACATAGCCCACCCCAGTCTTGGGCCCACAGACAACATTTCGCGGCTGTTTTTGCCGGTTATTCTTCGTGACTGCAAGCGGCCTCAAAGGCAACACGCGCTGTCGCGCCCAAGGCGAATACTCTCTACAGTTCCCCCGTGCCTTAAAACTAGATGCAACTGGCGTGCCACCGATAAAAAGCGCCGCCATTGAACAAAAATGGCCATATCGCTGAATCTATATCCGACATGTTGTCGTGGTGATGGCCACAATGTCGGGTATATATCGGACAGATGCGACGCCCATCTGGAAGCATGTTGCGCTTCCTTATGCGGGCGGAAGATCGCCTTTGGTGATTTGGTTGGAATCAAGCGTAACATCGCCGAATTGCGACAGCACGCTTCCATCACGGACAGAGGCATCCGCTTGGAGGGTGATATCATCGCGGGCGAGAATATTCCCTGCAAAAGCGCTATCGGCTCCAAGCGTTGCCGAATTGCCCACCTGCCAGAAAACGGCACCTTTTACCCAGGTGCTGGCCCCCCCATTGATTGAAATAACCGATGAGTCTCTGCCCGTTGTCAGCGTGGTGCCAATTTGAAAAATGAATTGCGCGTTGGGGTCGTCCTGGTCTTTGAGCGTCAAAGTTCCGCTGAGCGTGGCTCCTGCGGCGAAATGATAAACTCCGGGCAACAGCGTCAGTCCTCCAAGATCCTGTCCGCTTAGGTCGTGCGTTGAAGGCATTGCGGCAACAGCGTCATAAGCAGTGGTCAGGTCCGTGTGCGCTTGCTGCGTAGCCTCGTCTGCAACACGGATGGTACTTGGCGGAACAACGACTCCCGGGGGAAATCCAGTAACCTCTTGCCCATGGCTGGCGCCCACATCCCCGCCATGCACAGCAGTTTCGCCGGTGTTTTCTACGGCCGTGCCGCCCAGTACCGCAAAGCCGCCAGCCGAATCAAGGGTAATTGACGCGTGGGCCGCTTTGGGGTCGGGACGGTTCGGTGGTACTACCAAAAGAACAATGGTTTTATTTTTCATGGGGAATTCTCCGACTGCTGCCCATATCGGGGGCTTTTGCGAATGCGAATTCACAAATTTGAAGGCGGGCATCGCTGCTGAAAGGACAAGCTGGTGGTTGCTTGAACAGGGGAGGCGTCGGGGCGATCCGTTTTGCGGCGAACCAACAAGGATCCGCGATAATCGTGCGACATGCGGCGCTATGCTCAAACGCTGCATAATCAATTATAGCAGCCACCCTCCGTCATGCAACGTTTTTTTGCAACGATTCTTTCAAATGGGTGTGCCCGTTTTTATCGGGAAGTCATTAAGCTGCGATTCGGCGGTATTTTTGTGTCCACCAAGCGTCCCAGAGGTTGCTTTGGTAAAGGGCCTCCATGGCCATTAGGGATTCGGCATTTTCCGCATCCCATCGCATGCCACTTCCTTTGATGCGGCGGGTCGTGGCTTTGCACATGGATTCCATGGGGCCGGTGCCAATATCCCAGCCTTTGGCAAGGAATTTGTCATAGGCAATCATATCTTCGCGCTGGGCCACATAGTGCAGGAGCTTGTCCGCTTTTTTCCGGCGGCTTGCCTTCAGGCCATTGCGTCGGACCACCAGCTTGTCCCAAAATGCGACATAACCCTGATGTTTGACTGTGGAAAGTACTTCAGAGACCCACGCGCGGTTTTCCTCCGCTGATTCGGGAACGCCACATTCCAGATAATCTCCATGCACATGCTCCGAGAGGTGAAAGAAGTCCAAGCCCACGGCGGTCAGCGTCAGACCTTCCAAATTTCTTCTCAGGCAAACCGCGCCGTCCACTAATCCAAGTTTCTCCTGCGCCACCGCAAGACGCACCACACGCGAATCGCGAGCCAACACGCGACCCATGGATTCATGGTTTCCACGCGTCACAGATACCAGTTTGTGCTTCTGCTTGTCCTGACCGTATATCGCCGTCAGGTAGCTTTGCTTGTAACGTTGATCCGCTCCCTTCTTGACTGCCGGAAGTCTGTTGTGCCTAACCCCGCGCCGACGTGGCTTTTCACGCCGCGTTTTCTCCACCGTTTGACGCCGCTTGTCTTTTTCCGCCTGTGTGGTCACTGGAACCATCACCCCATCGGCGCTCACATACACCCGGGAAACCTCCTTCCCGGTGGGATCTAGCGTCAGGCAGTCCCTGGCAAACCACTGAGTGGGCAATGTTTCCGCCTGTGCGGCTTCCAAGATAGTCTTGCCCTCGTTTTCTATAATTTGGCGAAAGGACTCTTCTCCCAGACGCAAGCCCGAGGCGCGAAACAAATTCTCCGCACTGCGTTCGAAGCTTCCGCCGGCAATACCCAGCCGACAACACAACTCTTGAACCCCCAAACTTACCGTGGCTCGCACGCTATCGAGCCATGCGTCTATCGGCACGGGATTGAAATGCTCCGCCGAAACCCCGGCCTCGGGCCGGGCTTGCTGCCAGCGGGTACGCTGTAGATCAATGCGACCACTGACGCTTAACACGCTACGGCTTATCTTGCGATCCCGATGGTACAACGCCCGGCCTGACACTTCCTTCGGAGGGGGAAAAAGTCGACTCTTTGGAGTCGACTCGCAACTGAACCGCCTTTTCGTAGGTCTTTCGCCGCAGCTCATCCATCACATCACGCACGGGCTTTTCCGAAGCGCTAATCCACTGCCCGTCCGGGGCCGCATTCACCGCATCGATCACTTGCGATAACGCCAGCCTTGCCTCCACCATCATTCGATTGATAAAACGATCCTTGTCCGTTTGCGGCAGCCCTTCCATGGTCTGTCTCCTAAAAACACCGGCTTTCCTGCCGGAACCCTCTCTATTATGCCATCTTTTCGCTTCCCGATAAAATCGGGCACACCCTTTCAAATGGAGATATGGGGCATTGGCCTACTAGCGGGGGAAATATGACTCGGCCTAAAATATAGACAGCAGGGGTTCCTAAGGCTGTGACAACTGTGACAACTTTAGAACCGAAATTAGAGATGATCAAGGGGGTCCAATGAAACGTATTGTCCGAAGGAAACCACAGAACCGCGATGGGGTGCATCCTAAGGCCCCAAGTGACGAAGCTAAGGATGTGCTGCTGCCGCAGTTTGTGGAGCATCTTCGCCAGAACCGAACGGAACTGTGTGAACAGTGGATCACACACATTGCGCAAGCGGAATTGCTTACTGGCATGAGCGAAGAGGAAACTCTCACAGAAGCGACGAGCGTCTACGATAATTACGTAGAAGCCCTCGAGAGCGGAAGCGTTGAGGTGCTACAGGCATATGCCCGAAAGCTCTGCGATCGCATTATTCCACGGGGTGGGGAGACCCACGAGGTCGTGGAGATCGTGCTTTTACTGCGTGACACGTTGGCGCGGTCCCTATTAAGGAAATATCAGAATGATTTCAAAGTCTTTAACATCGTGTTGGATGCGTATGAACCAGCCGCCAACCGGATTGCCAATGCCGTTGCGGTGAGCTTTGTGCAGCAACAGGAAGAGGCGATCCGCAAATTGTCCACACCGGTGCTTCAAGTGCGGGAAAGGCTTTTAATCCTTCCCATCATCGGCGTTCTGGACACGCGGCGCGCCAGGCAATTGACCGAACAATTGTTGCGGGGCATACGCGATAGGCGCGCTAAAGTCGTGGTTGTTGATATCACGGGCGTACCGGTGATTGACTCGAAAGTCGCCAACCATCTGGTGCAAACCGTTGAAGCATCGCGGCTCATGGGAGCCAGCGTCATTATTACCGGCATGTCTTCAGAAATCGCGCAAACCCTGGTTACGCTGGGTGTGGATCTAAGCAAGGTCAATACGGTCGGCGATCTGCAGGGCGGGATTGAAGAAGCCGAGCGACTCTTGGGATATGAAGTTCTCCGCGATCCGCCGTGCGCGGGTATGGAAGGTCATACTGGGGAAAAATATGCAAGTACCCATTCTTAAGCAGGGCAACTATCTGATCGCAAGCGTGCAGTCCGCGCTTTCGGATGATGATCTGCGCCTCTTACGCGATGATCTGTCCGACCGTGTGGGACGTTTTCGTTCAACGGGGGTCATTATTGATGTTACAGCGCTAGATGTTATTGACTCTTTTGCAACCAGAACATTGCAGTCCGTTGCGCAGATGCTGAAATTGCGCGGCGCCTATACGGTGATCGTCGGCATTCGGCCCGACGTGGCATTTGTGATGGTTCAGCTGGGTTTGACGCTAGCCGATGTGGGCGCTGCTCTGGACTTGGAAGAAGCCCTTGAACACCTCAACCGCCGGAGCCACAAGCCAAACGAATATCGCACCATGCGCACCGGCGACCCACGCGGATCGGCCCGCGGAGGCGGAGCACCGAGCCGTCCCACGCTCTCCGGCGTCAACCGCCGACAGGACCAAGACGAAAAACCCCGCTCTGGCCACGCTTCTCCAAGGAGCTTGGAACATGGCCGATGAATCACGCATAAATATCAGCAACGCGGCTGAAATAGTAACCGCTCGTCGACAAGGACGCGTTCTGGCGGTGCAATTGGGCTTTGACGGTTCCGAATTGACGGTCATTGCGACGGCCATCTCGGAAATCGCCAGGAACATACTCGAGCACGCTAAAGATGGTGAAGTGATCATCAGTCGATGCAATCACCGAAGAAAGTGCGGAATTTGTGTTGTTGCCCGTGATTCTGGGCCAGGCATAGCCGATATAGACCAAGCCATGCAATATGGATATTCCACCCACAAAGGACTGGGCATTGGCCTGCCGGGCACAAAATTATTGATGGATGAATTTCATATAGTATCCGTTGTGGGCCAAGGTACGACCGTGACCATGAAGAAGTGGAGACACTGAGATGACGCAGTTTTTCCAGACGGAGCATTGGCCTCTTGAATTCGCCGTTGCGGGTTATTCAATGAAGGGGGAAACAGTATCCGGGGATTTAGGCATCGTGCG
Organism: Planctomycetota bacterium; assembly: GCA_021805985.1. Lineage (GTDB taxonomy): Bacteria > Planctomycetota > Phycisphaerae > WQYP01 > WQYP01 > JAMDCX01. The sequence continues at coordinate 27,009 of JAJZDN010000054.1, forward strand.
ACCCTGTGCCGATGGCGGCGTGGTGATTGCGCTGGTCGATGGCATTGGGCACGGCCCGGCGGCGGAGGAGGCAGCTAAAGTGGCGGCAGCCACCCTGGAACGCCAGCTCGATGCACCGGTGGAATGGATGCTTGAATGCTGCCACAAGGCATTAAAGGCCACCCGCGGTGCCGTCATTTCGGTGGCCGCAATAGACAGTAAAAGCGGCATGATGACCTGGCTGGGCGTGGGAAATGTAGAGGCTCGGCTGCTAAGCGCTGAGGGCTTGCAGCTCCGTGAACAGTTGGTGCTGACTGCCGGCATCGTAGGATATGATTGCCCGGCACTGCGCCCCAGCAGCACGCGTATTTTTCCGGGAGATGTCGTTATTTTAACCACCGATGGAATTGATCGCCAATACGATACCGCAGGCTGCGCAAATAAATCTCCTGAGGATGTCGCCAATCATATTCTCAGTAACTATAACAAAGCAACGGATGATGCGATGGTGGTGGTGGCGCGTTACAGTGGAATAAAATGATGAATAATCTGACGCGGAAGCTGACCGGACGCTATAGCACGCTGTTGTGTCGCTATATTGCAAAAACTCAGGAAGAAGTCCTGGCACAGGCCAATGGGTTGGGGCGTGCGGCGATGACCGGCGGCCTGGGTGTGCTGGACATGGCCCGAATTCATCAGACTTCCATGGCCCAATTAGGGTGCTTGGCGGAGTTCAGGCAATCCCGGTCGGCAGTCAAACGGGCCGTCGAGACCTTTCTCCTGGAAGCGTTGTCTCCCTTTGAAATGACCTATCGCGGCTTCCAGGAGACTAATACCCGCCTGCAACACCTCATCAAGGACACGGAGAAAACCAATTTGGCCTTGCAGCGCGAAGTAGACAAGAGAAAACAGACCGAAAAAATACTTCGCGCCCGGGAAAGCCGCATGCATGAGTTACTGGAACAATCCCGTAAATTGCAGGAAAATCTGCGCCAGTATTCCAAGCAAATTCTTTATATTCAGGAAACCGAGCGGCGACGCATAAGCCGCGAATTGCACGATGATGTCGGACAGACCCTCACGGCCGCCAGCATAGTATTTGAAAATATCGTGTCTTCCCCTCCCGGTACGCTGGAGGCGTCGCTGAAGGATGCCCGTGCCCTGCTGCAGGATGCGACGGTAAAAGTTCATGATTTTGCCCGGGATTTGCGGCCTGCGATCCTCGATGAGCTGGGATTGATACCGGCCCTGCGCTCTTATCTGGACCGGTTTGCGGCCCGCACGGGCCTGCATATAACTTTCCGCGCCACGCAACACGCTGAGGCCCTGGGTGACGATGAAAAAATCACACTGTTTCGGGTCGCCCAGGAAAGTCTCACCAATGTTGCCAAACATGCCCACGCCCATACGGTTCAGGTAACTATCTCCGCTAGCGGCGGGAGAATCCGCATGGACGTCCGCGATGACGGCCGATCTTTTCATGCGCAAAACGCTGATCAGGTGGCAAAAAAGCATCGACTGGGATTGCTGGGAATGCAGGAACGCGTTCGGCTGGTCAACGGGAGTTTTACTCTTCTGGCCCGGCCGGGCAAAGGGACGCAAATCAGAGTTACGCTGCCGTGTCAGGTGCCCGTTGGAGGCCCCGGCAGCATCAAGATCAAGAGCAAGAGTGGCGCGCAGATTTAAGGATAGTTGCTATTATGGATAACATGAACCCCATCCGTGTATTACTTGCTGACGACCATACGATTCTTCGACAGGGCCTGCGCCGACTTCTCGAATCCCACGCTGATAGAGTTACTGTCAAATGTTGTGGACGGGAGATTTTCAGGCGGCTGATTTCTTGATCCCGTCTTCGTAAATAATCCCGACGATAATATCCTTAATCTGTTCGGCTCCATTGAGTCGCTGGAAGTTTC
>JAJZDN010000165.1 GCA_021805985.1 Planctomycetota bacterium
GATCTCCTGCTCTAAACTCACCTGCTCTATTTTTTCGCCTGCGGGCGAAAAAATCGGGGCGACAGGACACCAATAGAACTTTTCACAGTTGCAGTGAATGGCTTGGGGGGGCGTTTTATGCAACTGTTTGCAAGATCGTGCAGTATTCGCACAACCGCGTGAATTGGCGTGTAACGGCTCTATCCGACGCTATACTGGCGGTTGGGGTCAGCGTGCCCCCCGATGAGAAGGCTTGCCTGGCGATTTCACCAACCGTCCACATGAGCGCTCCAAATATCTTCACATAACAGCCTACACCACGCACCTTCGTACTGAGTCAAGGCCTCTTTCTGAAAATGTTGACGGGACTCACATTGTTCACGGACAACATGTCTTGGTAGCCGTCGGGGATTCGGGGTTTACGAGCGTTGTTTTATACCCGATACCGCTGATGCGTTTGGCCACGCTTTGCGGATCGAAGCCGGGGGCGGCCTGCACTTGGGCGGTGCCGTGTTGATAAGACACGGTAGCTTCTTTTACGCCGGGGATCTTGGCAATCGCGGCCTGTAAGCCGTCGGCACACTCCTGACAGTCCATGCCTTTTATCTGATAGGCATAAATACGGAATTGGTTCAGAGCGGCTGTGGAGGTACTGGCGGCCATCGTTGTCGAAGATGGTGCCGTTGCTGCGGTTTTTACCGATGAACCGGAAGTCACCGCGACATTGGAACTACCCGCGCCCACGGCTTGCAGCAGCGGGGCGCTGTAATAGGGAAATGTTGCAAACGCCAGTACCAGTACGGCGGAGACCCACAACATCACACGGTTGAACCGTGCCAGACTGCCTGAAGCACAGACTTCACCGGGAGCGCAGGCCACCTTACGGCGGTAGCTGAAGTAAAAGCCAAGGCCCAGGGCCGCGACGGCGATTGCAACAAATACCCACCGTGCGCCGACAATAAACTTGGACAGCCCCGCAGCCGATACGCCAAGCCCCAGCAGAGCCAACGGCAACCAGCAGCAGGCGGATGCCATGATGGCCGCCGCAATGGCCACCGCACCGGCGGACCAGGTTTTCGGCGCGTTCTGGTCCGGATTCGTGCCGGACAACGCTGTCTTCGGTGTGCAGCAATTTTTACCTGTGTTATCGGATTGATTATGCGCGTTCATCATGCACCTCTTTGTAAAAAGACCATTTACGTGGCGCAGCAACTCAGTTGCGCCACATTCTTGCCAAAAGTAATAGCCGCCAGTTTCACGCCTTCACCAAGGGTCAGATAGGGATGGAAACTGTTGCGCAGTTGCGTGACCGTAATGCTGAATTTGATTGCCATGGCCAATTCCATCAGCAATTCCGAACCTTCCGGAGCGAGGATGCGGGCACCGAGCAACAGATCGGTTTTCTTATCGCGGATCAGTTTTATCATTCCACGGGTATCACGGGCGGCAATAGCGCGTGGTACATAGCTTAAAGGCAATGTGGCAGCCTCGGCATCATGGCCCGCCGCAACAGCTTGCCGTTCATCCATGCCCACGCCCGCAACCTGCGGGTCCGTAAAAATCACCCAAGGCAACGCGGTATAGTCCGTCACACGATCAGCCTTGGTAAATGCGTTTTCTGCCGCCAGAGCGCCTTCGTATGCCGCCGTATACACAAACATGTTCTTCCCTAAGACATCTCCCGCTGCCCAAACATCGGGCAGCGTGGTTTGCAATGTCGGGCTGACTTGAATATAGCCATGCTCATCAAGCAACACTCCCGCATGTTCCAGTCCCATGTTGCGGGTATTGGGCGTGCGACCCGTGGCCACAAGAACCTGTGCTGCCGCAAATTCCCGCTTTTCTCCATTGATTTTGGCCGTTACCACAACACCCTGCTTCACACGCCTCACCTGTTGCAGCGCCACACCTGTGAGAATCTCCAAGCCTTCTTCGGCGAGATAGCCGGTCAACGCATTGGTGATATCCTCTGATTCCGCCGGCAAAATACGCTCTGACCTTTGTAGCACGGTCACGCGACTGCCAAAGCGAGCAAACATCTGCGCACATTCCAGCGCAATATATCGCCCGCCCAGCACAATCAGGGATTCCGGCAGGGTTTCCAACTCAAAGGCGGATTCATTGGTCAGATAGCCTGCTTCAGACAACCCCGGAATATTCGGTATCGCGGCAGTGGCTCCGGTGGCGATGAGAAGATGATCGGCTGAGAGCCGCATGTCTCCAATCTGCACACTGTGCGCGTCAAGCAGCTTGGCGTGCCCTTTGACCAATCGCACCTGGGCCAAATCACGGATCACATCCACATATTTGGCTTGCCGCAATTCAGTGACCAGTTGACGCTTTTGTTCAACAACGGCGGAAAAATCCGCCAGGCCTCCGCCGGTCTGAATGCCCGCAAAGGGATTATGCTTAGCCCGATGTAACGATTCGGACGCTCGGATCAAGGTTTTGGACGGCACACAGCCGACGTTCACACACGTACCACCAGTCGGCAAGCCATCATTGATGATGGTGACTTTTTCGGCACCGAGTTCCACAGCGCGCGTGGCGGCGGAAAAGGCGGCCGAACCGCCACCGATGATAATCAAAGTTCCGGCAACTTTTTCGTGGCCGCCATTACCACAACACGAAATCATACCCACCTCCTTATTGAACCCGGTTTGTACCCCAAAAAATCCTCATTCCGGATAAGCCGGGAAAGCCCGGAATTTGGATCACTGTGTAATTCTACACCTTGTACTTAGGTGCAAGGTCAAGCGGAGATGTAATTATTTTTAAGAGGGTGATTTTCGCGGTGTTATCGGTGGGTGTGCTACAGCGGCAAATGGTGAGCGGACATAGCCTCGGCGGAACAACACTGACGAAGCGATGGATACTGACGGCCGTTCTATTTATGACTATTATAGTCATATTGGTTTACCTATGGAGCACAATAATATGAAACACACGCACTACTGGCCCGTAGCCACCGCCAAGTCACAATTCAGTGCGCTACTGGAACAGGCCAAATCGCAAGGGCCGCAGACCGTGACGCGGCATGGCCGACCCGCGGTTGTCGTGGCCTCTGTGCGGGATTGGGAAGCCAAAGCCAAGCGATCCAAGAGCCTGACCGACTTTCTAATGAACTCGCCCCTTCGGGGTTCGGGTCTGGAACCTCGACGTTTGAGAGGAAAATGGCGGAAAGCTGATTTATGAAATTTCTGCTGGACACAAATGTTATCTCGGAATTGGCGAGGCTCGATCCCAGCCAAGCGGTTATTTCTTGGCTGGACCGAATTTCTGAAGATTTGCTTTATATCAGTGTTGTTACGCTTGCGGAGCTGCATCACGGCGTGGAAAAGTTGCCGACGGGTGCCAAACGCTCCCGCCTGCATATCTGGCTGTCCGAAGCGTTGCCCGATCGATTTGAAGGCAGAATATTGCCCGTTGATGCCCGCGTTGCCCAGCATTGGGGAGTCGTGGTAGCGCAATGTGAGAACCGCAGACACGCCATGGAAACGATGGACGCCCTGCTGGCTGCCACCGCATTGGTTCATAAGCTAACGCTGGCGACCGGCAATACGCGACATTTTGGAATCATGGGCGATGCGATCGTGAACCCTTGGGTGGGCGGCTGACCGGACCATCACGCCATGCCCAGATCGGGTCTTTCGCAGCGCGCCACAATTCACCGACCACAGCACAACGCGGTGAGCGCCCGGCGCTGCATAATTGCAGATCGCCACCCAGAATCTTCTCAAGCCTCTTTAATTCTTTGATTTGTGATTTCACTTTTTCCAGTCGATGGGCAATGAGTTCCGCCACGCGGCGGCATTGGGCGGCTGATCCACCATGGGGTTCAAGCATAGCGCGAATATCGTTTAGTGAAAATCCACCGGAATGGGCCAGTTTGATAAATCGCAATCGCTCCAGAGAGTTTTGGTCATACCACCGGTAGTTGCTCATGGTGCGGCCCGGCGGGGAAATAAGCCGCTTGCGCTCATAAAAACGCACCGTGGTTGTCGGCACTCCGGCGGCTCTGGCCAATTGGCCGATGTTGTAACGCAAATCAGGCATCACAAACAATCATACGCACGAGGATCGCTGGTGACCAGACCGTCTCAAGGGAATCGACATCATGACGCCAAATATCAATGTGCGGGAACAATTTTCGCTAACAACTTTCGCACATCGGCGGCCAGTTGGTGCGGGTCGTAGCCGACGATGATATGCCGCAGAATTCCCCGGCGATCAATCACAAATTCCGTCGGCAATCCGCTGATGCCGAGCTTCTGTGCTAATGTGTCGTTGCCGGGATGTTTATCAAAAATCTGCGGCCAATTTTCTTGGGGATGCGCGTTGCGATAACGGCTAACCGCCACTGCGGTATCATTGAGTGCCACGCCCACCACCTCCAGTCCGTGGCGATGGTACCGGCGATATAATTTTCCGATGTACGGCGCTAACCTCAGACACCATGGGCACCAAGTGCCCCAGAAATCAACCACGATCACTTTGCCCTTCCAGCTGGCGGTGCTCAGATGCCCTCCGCCAAGAAGTTGGCCGCGCAGCGTAATGGCGGCGTGGCCCCTGCCAACGCCGGAATTCGGGCCGGCCGCTTGGGCCGGACCGCGATGGTAGTTGATCAGGACAAATAAACCCATCAGTAAAGCTGAGACCGCCAGGAAAATACCACCGCTGCGCCAAGGCCTGTTTATTTGATTTGTCATTGCTTTATTCCTTTCATCCGCAACCATGTTAACATCAACTCCTCAATGAACCACCACCTTATTACGTCCACCAAACGGGTGGGCCTGTGACAGTTTATGCAGCCTTTTTTTTGATCTTAGCCGAAACGTAGGCTGGCCGGTTGGCCCATAGTCTTTCCCAGCGTGCATCCTGGCTTTTCCACGCCGCCCGTAATGCC
>JAJZDN010000166.1 GCA_021805985.1 Planctomycetota bacterium
CGCCGGGCGGCGGAAGGAAAGCATGGGCGCTACCGTGAATCGCTGCGCGGCAAAACGCCTTTTACCAGTACGTAAATACCCCGCAAATGGCCGCCGAATGTTGCAATCACAGGCCAGGCGTGGCCGTCCCGCCAACTTTGGGCTTCCTTCTTACACCTGGGCCACTATCGTAAAAAGCTCCAATTCCGGTTACCGCAGCCGCGTTTCCGGCAGCAAAGGCCTTGCGAAACCAAGCCAGTGCCGCACGGAGGTTCTGCGGGACGCCCCACCCCTTGGCGTATAGCTCGCCCACCGCGAACCCTGCTTCGCTGTTGCCGGCGGCGGCGAGGTGCAGCATTACAACACCGTGCGGCTCCACAACGCCATTGCCTATCTGACGCCCAGCGACAAACTCGCGGGCCGCGAGCAACAGATCTTCGACCAACGCAAGGCGTGGCTCGCACTGGCCCGCCACCGGCGACGCGAGGCAAGGCGGAACCGCTCGCCGGAACCCGTGCACACGCATCGGCCCAGTCACGATTGCATGGAACCGCTTTTATGCGCATAATCACACAAGCCAGTAAAATGGACGCGAGCTACGAAGGCATCCGCCTCGCCAGGCATAGCTGGCTGGATGGATGGATGGCGAATCAGCGCCCCGGAAGTTGTCGACGGCAGGACGCCGACGACAACTTCCCACATTCCGGGCCTCTTTCTCATGCCTCGTAGGATGCAACCGCCCGAACCCCAAGGTCCGTTAGGCACTCGGGCTAATTCTCCCGTTCAGCCTGAACCAATAAGGGCATACGACATGGTGTGTGTTTATTTGCTGGATTTATTTCTGAATGGAGATTAGCAGGCAAACACGGAATAATATTACAGGGGGAACTGTTCATGCGATCATTTTTAATCCCGATTTTCGTGATATTGTGTTCCACCGCTTCCGCCACCGCCGGAGATTTTCTTGCATATGTCCAGGTTCGTAATGCGCCGGCTTTAATCGTTAGCGACAGCATATTGGCACAATGGCAGTGGGATCAGGAAAAGACAGTTGTATTTGTCGACATGAGACCGGACCCGGTTGGCTCCCATGTGTATAGCCGCTTTATGGTTCGTGCAGATTCCATTTCTGTGACACATCTGCCCGGAGGAAATAACTTCCTGATCGCCGCTGAACGGTACGATCCTCCAAAGAATACAATGCCCACCACCATTTACGAAGTTCATCTCTTCCCGAAAGATGCCAGGCTTGGTGTGAGGATTGTCCACACAATCCAATTCCCATGGCAATTTATAGACGATACGAAAGGACATGTATGTCGAGGAATTCAAACTGGTCCAGACGGAACGGTATGGGAAATGCGGCGGGGTCCGTACGCGAAACAACACATCAAATATATAGACGTGGCGGCAATTGATTGGGCGAAGCAAAAAGTGTTGGGACGTTGTCGCCTTTATCCCAAAGATATTGGCATGGCAGGTATGCCCGAACCCCTGGATCACGCTGTTATTTTCTTTACCTATCCGAATTTCAAGCAGACCACAAAAAATGGCATGACGACCACTTATTTTGGGAAGCTCCGCACTCTCCTAATAATGGAAAATGGACATAAGCACGTTCTCAGGTTGGCTCCGAAATTGCCGGATAAGCCTTTCCGTTGTGTAACAGTTGGAGATAAGACCACTGGAATTACGGATGATGGCAAAGAATTTGTCTCGTTCTCCATTAATTCGCAAGGAAAGCTATTAAACGCAAATTCGCATAAAATACCATTGAAGACGGTCTATCCCAAATATATTGCCAAACCTAAATCGCAGTGGGCACCGCGCGTTTATGTTGAGGGCTACATCAGGGTGAGCGCACATGAATCGGTTGCGTTGGTGCGATATGGAAGCCAGGCGCAAAAACTCATCTATTTCAATGCCGCCAATGGTTCAATTATTCGCGTACAAGCGGTTAAAACTTCAATACAATGGATATGGGCATGGCATGGACACTTATTTCTGATTAACGAAACGGGCAGCATTATCCCATGGAGTGCCAAGGGCCAAACAGACGCTGCCTTCGGCAATTGGACAGAGATTGCGGGTATCAGCGGACCACAACGTTGATTGGGATCAATATGGCATTTCTGTGCGAACAGGAAAGTTGACAACCGTCATTAATCAATACAATAAACGGCGACGGCCAGATCCAGCTTCCGGTTTCCCAACATGGTTACCGTTCAGCGCAACCACTACACCGTTGCCCAATTTGCCCTCCAGCGCAACGATTTCGATGCGACCCGCACCGCTTTACTTCCTGTCGCTCTGGCAGTCCCGTAGCTCCCTTGAGTAACCCGCGTGCAGCGCCGTGCTGAAAAATGCTGTGATCCCCACTATACCGTTGACCATGATGCAGTAAACCATGTAGTCCGGAACAAAATACGCTACAGCGAGGCTGACGGTATAAAGTGCAAGGCTACATTGCTTGATCAGCGACAGAAGCCTGATTTTGTCTTTGGTATCCACAGTACCCTCAGTGACAGACTTGACTTATGCACGTGATCCAAGCGGTATACTCGAGCCAGCTTAGTATTGCCCAGATTGCCCAACTGGCCACCACACCAACATTGCCTCCGGATCCAGCCCCTTGACCGACGGTTCCGACACCCCAGCCAATTAAAGCACTCAGGTTGACGTCACCCATGCAGGCGTTTATTGATTTATAACCATTAGCCTGCCAATACGCGGTTGATTTTTGTCCGGGCGGGCAGTTCCCGCAGGGGTCCACGGTGTTCGGCGGTACGGGCGTCCCAGGCCCCTGCCAAATATATTGGAAGGAACCTTGCCCCTGTGTGCCGCTCGGATCCATTCCTACCACCGCCCGTCCCCCCACATACTCATACAAATTAATCCCGCCAGAGTAGCCAATCGGATCGCGCTGGACCCATCGGCCGAGAACCGGGTTGTATGTGCGATTGCGCACATAATACAGGTCTGTCTCAGGATCGTATAGGCCTGTCCCGATAACCATAATTACGATACCGTAGTCGGGATAACCGCAGTAAATGATTTCGTTGGCTCCATAATTGGATTGCACCGCCGAGTCGCCCCACCAGTTACCGCCGGAATCCGGCGCGGTGAAGATCAGCGTGTTTCCGTAAGCATCGGTGTCATACGCTTCCACGATGGTGCCACTGGAATCTGTCAACGCCACGGCGCGGTACAGCAAATCCTGCAGCAGGTAATACGCTCCGGCCGGAAGCGATTGCGGGCCAAGCATGGTAAGCGTAGTCAATTGCACGCATTCGTCTACATTGAGGCTTCCTAGGCCCGTATTTTGCGGCCGAAATCCCGTCTGGGCCGGCGGCCCAGTGAGCGCCGCAGCGCCGGGGTAGGTTCCCCAGATATACTGTTTAATCGGTGTGTCCGCGCTGCCGGATCCACCAAATGGATTGCGTTCCTCCACCACCTGATTGCCCTGCCAGATGTAATCGGTGCTGCCATCGGGGACTTGGGTAGCCGCAGGGTTCGCCAAGGGCATCCCGATATTTTCGGGATAAACATCGGGCATGAAGGAAAGCCGGTCTGCAGACTGTGCGGACACCTTCCGCTGGCTGCTCGCCTTAGGTTTCCTTGCGGGGTTGTCATTCAACGCGACCATGGGATTCTCTTATTTAACGGCTGGGATTATTATAACACCAACTCCCGATCTCCGCCTGAGAATTCACCGCACAATCCAGGCGATTCGTGTCTCCGCTGTTGTGGAAATCCCTCCACTCGGCCCCACGGTGCCACGACCAAATCGCGGACCAATCCAAAAACTAATCCCGTCCCCGTTTCACTTCCTTGTTCAGTAATGCAGGCAGATTGATACAAAATAATGTATCACGGTAAGCACTACCAAGGCCGTTGCCACAGCTGCGCCCCAGCTGCTGCGATACTTCAGCGCCGTGAAGATGCCTAGCACCGCCGAGGCCACTGAAAATAACGTCGGGTAGGTTTTTCCGAATACGAGGTCGACTGGCCACAGCACACCTCCAATAACCGTGATTTCCAAGGGGTGAGACCTTGCGTGCAACATTATGAGCGCCGCAATAAACAGGTTGGCGATCAAAAATAGCTGCAGAGTAGCGACTGCGTTGAGTACCCAATACATGGTGCTTTTCTTTGCCTCCATGATTTTGCTCCAGTTACCGGCCAGTTCAAATTAAATAATCTTCGGCCCGCATTTCTTCACCTCACATGCCGCGTATTCCACGTTACATTCTGTGATGCAGATATTCTTTACCGCCGTGTTAAGGCCTTCTTGAAACTCGGCGCGGGCGTGGCATCCCTCCCAGCAAACAACTTGTAACCATCTACCTTTACAATGCTGCAGGCACCGTTGAAGGATTGCTTGGATTAGTAGGTTCGCTACCTCGTAAAGGCTTTCACATCCGTGTAGGCAGACCAATGCTTTTTTATAGCAAGGCCCATCGGTCCCCTCCGGATCCAACTCCACCACCGCCCGCCCACCGACATACCCATACAAATTAATCCCGCCGGAATAGCCTATCGGATCGCGCTGTACCCACCGGCCAAGGGCGGGGTTGTACATACGATTCCGCACATAATACAGTTCCGTTTCCGGATCGCTTTGATTGAGCGGGGCGGCAAAGCGGCGTAATGGCGAGGCGTCAGACAATCCGCGAAATCCCGCCCCTCCGAAAATGACAATGCAGCCTCCGCGTGCCTCTTCCGACCTCTTTGTGAAATCAAAACCCTC
>JAJZDN010000055.1 GCA_021805985.1 Planctomycetota bacterium
GCGGCTTAGTACGCGTTCGGTGCGTCGGAAGCTGGATAAATATCTGATCGAAGCGCATTTGGATCCGGATATCAGCCCGCACACCCTGCGCCACAGTTTTGCCACGCACATGCTTAATCATGGTGCCGATCTGCGCGTGGTGCAGGAACTTCTGGGGCACCAAAGTCTTAGCACCACGCAAATATACACCCACCTGACTACCAAACGAATTCAGGATGTCTATGAAAGCGCCCACCCGCGGGCCAACGAAGTTCCCAGTTAATTCCTTAGCCATCCCACCCACACCGATTCTTAAAGCACCGGCAGTAACGCCGGTGCTTTTTTTACGGAACGATCATCAGGACGCCTGAAGGATATTATTGAGAAATTCTCGCGTTCTTGGCTGCTGCGGATGTTCAAGAACCTGTTCGGGGATTCCGTTTTCAATAATTCTTCCCTTATCAAAAAATAAAACACGGTCGGCGATTTGTCGCGCAAAGCGCATTTGATGGGTGACAAACAGCATGGTCATCTCGGTTTGCGTGGCCAGTTCCAATACCAGGTGCAGAACCTGTCCCGCGATTTCCGGATCCAGCGCCGAAGTTATTTCGTCAAAAAGCATAATGCGGGGCTGGAGCGCCAGCGCCCGGGCGATCGCGACGCGCTGTTTCTGTCCGCCTGAAAGCTCCGCTGGCCACGCCTCAGATTTATCGGCCAAGCCCACGCGATCCAGCAGGTCTGTAGCTCTGCGGACGGCTTCTGCGCGGGACATACCCATAACACGTACAGGAGCTTCGGTGATGTTTTGCAGCACTCGTAAATGAGGAAAAAGGTTGAAGTGCTGAAAAACCATGCCTACTTTGCTTCTCATCTTCCGAACGTGGGCGGCGGGGGCGTCAACGGTACGGCCGTCGCGCGTGGTACGCCAGATAGATTCACCTTCGATCAATATTTCGCCGCTATCCGGATTTTCAAGGGTCATTAACAGCCGAAGAATCGTGGACTTTCCCGAACCACTCGGGCCGATCATAACGACGTGTTCTCCCGGAGCGACGGTAAGATTAAGATTTTCGAGTACCACGTTCTGCTGGTACGCTTTGTGAATGTTAACAAACTCGATGCTCGCTTTATTATTCATATTGGACACTCCCAGACGCGTTTCAAATGAACGGTCAACGCCGCACCAGAATCCTGCGCTGTGTAAAGCCGATCAGGGCCGAGGCCAGCAGGCTGATGATCAGAAACAAGATTCCCACAATGGTTAACGGTTCGAGATAGCGGAAGGTTTTATCGCCGATAATCATCGCGCGGTTCAGCATTTCCATAACGGTGATGGTGGAAAGAAGCGGGGTATCCTTAAACATCGCAATGAGATTGTTGCCCATCGCGGGGACAATCGGTGGAAGAGCCTGGGGCAGGATTATGCGGATAAACGTTTGCGCTGCTGTAAAATTAAGCGCCCTCGCGGCGTCCCACTGACCGCGGGGAATATTTTGCAGTCCCGCGCGATATACCTCGGAGGTATAGGCACTATAGTTAATTCCCAGAACCGTAATGCCAGTGAGAAGTGCGGGAACCGTAATTCCGATTTCAGGCAGAACGTAATAACAAAAAAATAACTGAATCAGCAGCGGCGTATCGCGGATGAATTCAGTAAGGCCGCGCGTGGACCAGAAAAGCCAACGGTTCGGCAATATCAGAAGCATCGCCCAGATTAATCCCAGTATCAGCGCCAGCAACATTCCCAGCACCGTTGCCTCAATAGTAATGACCATGCCGCGGAGAATTACCGGCAGGATATGCCATGCAAATGGCCAGTTCCATTTCATACACGCGCCCCAATTGGAAATTTCATCCAGCGCTCCAGCAATCGCATAAATCCAGCCAATACCAGGGCCATAATAAAATAGATCACCAGGGCAACGCCATATACTTGAGCGTTTCGCAGCGTGGACTCCTGAAGAATCTGCGCGTTAAATGTAATATCCGTTACCTGAACCAGGCCGGCTAGCGCACTATTTTTCAGCATGTCAATAAATAAATTGGCCATCGGTGGAAGAATCAGCGGCCAAGTTTGCGGCAGAACCACTCGGAACATTTTCGCGGCCGAAGATAAATTCAGTGCCGTAGCCGCATCATGCTGGCCTCGGGGCACCGAGAGTATCGCACCGCGCAATATTTCAGCCCCGTAGGCACCCCCATTAAGCCCAAGCACGGCGATCGCGGCAATCATTGGCGAGGGGCGAAACGGCAACACCAGAGGCAGGGCATAGAACGCCCAGAATAATTGAATCAGCGCCGATGTGCCGCGGAATAACTCGATATATACGCGTGCGGGCCAGTCCAGAGCAGCCAAGGTGCTTAGTCGCATGGCCACGGCGCACGATGCCGCCACAGACGCTACAACAATCGCTCCGGCAGTAACCTCACCGGTTACCACAGTACCGCGAAGCATCATGGGCAACATATGCAGCATGGAAACTCTTTTCTGCTGGGACAAACATTCACTTTTTTCCCGCGACGATTTGCTGGGCGGTAACACGACCAGGTAAATCGGCTCGGGTGAAGCCAAATCGTTGGATCCGTTTCAGATGTGCCGGCGAATTGACAAACGACTTTAATACAGCGTCAACATTTCGGCACAGTGCGGTATCTCGTTTCCGGAAGGCAAATGCCCCATACCCCTGAACCTCATGCCCCTTGAGCACCGGATTGCTAAATCGCCGCGCGACCGTAATGTTTGGATCCGCCGCCAGTGTTACCAGACGGCGAACAGTTAGCGCGGTTCCGGCATACGCGTCAATTCTTCCAGCTTGCATCGCGGCCAGGGCCGCGGGTGCGGAAGGAAATACACTTATTTGCGATGGCTTTACCCCTGACTCAATGGCGTATTGATACTCTTGCGCTCCCGCCACGACGCCTAGGCGGATCCTGGGACTTTTTGCGACATCCGCAAAACTATGCAAATGCAATGGGTTCTTTCGTTTGACTACGAATCCGTCGCCCAGGGCGAACGTCGGATTGGAAAACAGAACCTGCTGGCCCCGTGCAGGCGTGATATACATGCCTGCTGCGATAATATCAAAGCGATGCGCTTCCAGGCCCGGAATGAGCGATCCAAAATTCGTCAATACCCCTTTTAAATGAGGCACTCCGAGTTTTTTCATGACGTAACGCAGGTCGCTGGGAGATTCACCGGTGAGTTTCCCCGTTTTTGAATCAATATAGGCAAAAGGTGCTTCGTTAGCGAAACCCACGCGAACGAACCCCTGTTTTCGTAGTTTGGCCAGCAAACTGCCGCCGACCTTGCCCGTTCTATCAGATCGCAGTGCCTCAACGACCACGATAATGATGACCAGGCCGACAATGGCGATCATCGCATTAAGCTTCTGGTGTCGCGTCATGCTGCTCATCCTTCTGATATTAATTTGCCACCGGGTCACAGCTCAAAGGAGTCAATAGGAACGATCGGTTTGATCTGCCGGGCTGCAATAAACTCGGGCCGAGCTGCGGTACCACCAAATGGTTCTCTAAGCGAGTTTTCCACGCTGTTGTATACACAAAACATATTGCTGCGCGGCCATGGGCTGATATTGCCACTGGATCCGTGCATGACATTGCAGTCAAATAAAAGCACTGATCCGGCTTTCCCGGTGGGAGCGACAATTCCGCCATCTTTAACCAACTGCGTCAGGCTGTCGTTATCCGGTACGCCATATTCCTGCTTGCGCAGGGATTGCTTGAAGTGATCATCGGGCGTTTTCCCAACGCAACTGACAAATTTGGTGTGTGAGCCAGGTACGATCATTAAGGGACCATTGAAGGCGTTGTTATCCGTCAGCAGTATTGAGCAGCTTACAGCCCGCATACGCGGCATGCCGTCTTCGACATGCCATGTTTCAAAATCGGAGTGCCAGTAAAACTGCTCACCGCGAAACCCGGGTTTCAGATTCACACGCGATTGATGAATGTACACTCCTGAACCCAGAATCTGCATCGCTGCAGTGGATACCCGACGATCGGCTACCAGACGGCCAAACAGGTCACTGACACGATGAACGTTGAACAACGAGCGAACCGTTCCGCTGGAGGGTTCATAAACACAGGCCGGGCTTTGCTGGATTTCCGGATCGGCTCCTAATTGCGTGATCGCCTCTAACAGGGCTTTGACTTCTGTCGCGTTGAACAATTCCGGAATATATAGATATCCATTCTGTATAAAATTGGAGATTTGCTCATCGGTAAGCGGCCCGGTAGTGCTGCGGCTGCTTTCTGCCCAGACGACCGGATCGCGGCGCAAAGTAATCCGCGGTGTGTCATAAACGCGTGATGGATAAATGTCTTCAAGTAATTGCATCGGTAAGTCTCCTGGAAAAGAATATAAAAAAACAATTAGCCGCGCGGATTAATGTGCCTCGGCAACTTCCAAGGGATAAACGCCCTGCGAATCGTGAACTTCATTGCCGGTCAGCGGCGGGTTAAATACGCAGATCAGCCTAAGCTGAGTTTTGGCCCGCAGCAGATGGCGTTCATGCCCATTAAGCGTATAGAGCGTGCCGATGCGGATCGGGTGAACGATGCCTGTTTCCGTCTCTTCAACTTCACCTTCTCCTTCGATGCAATAAACCGCTTCTATGTGATGCCGATACCAAATCAACGTTTCAGTACCGGGATAGATCAGCGTGTCGTGCAGGGAAAAACCGACACCATCCGATTTCAGCAGCAGTCTACGGCTGCTCCACGTCGCGGCTTTGGTATCCCGTGGGCTGTTAATGATCTGATTTAATGTGCGAACGATCATGGGTGAACCTCCTTAATCATAGTGTCCGGCGGACCGCCGGCGGGTGTGGCAGTTACCTGCCGCATAACGGTGCGGAGGCACTGGGAAAGAATATCCAGTCCCTCCGCAATCATATTTTCTTCAATGATCAGCGGCGGAAGAAATTTAATCACTTGGTCGCGCGCGCCGCAGGTTTCAAGGATAAGACCACGTCGGAATGCTTCAGCCGATGTGCGCCGGGCGACCTGGGGAAATTGGTCAGATGCCAGGCCCACAAATAAGCCTCTGCCGCGAACTGACAATCCGCTGCCGGGGTATTGATCACAGAGCTTTCGCAGGTGCCGTCGCAACAAATGGGATTTATGCTGAACAGCCAAACTAAGCGTGTTATCGCTCCAGTAAATGCGGATGGCCTCGGTAGCGGCGACAAACGCCAGATTGTTGCCCCGGAAAGTACCGTTATGTTCGCCGGGATCCCAGCAGTCGAGTTCCGGTTTCATCAGCACCAGAGACATCGGCAGACCATAGGCACCAATGGATTTGGAAAGCGTGATAATATCCGGACTGATGCCCGCGGGCTTGAAGCTGAAAAACGTCCCCGTGCGTCCGCAACCGGCCTGAATATCGTCAACAATCAGGAGAATGCCGTGCTCTCTGCACAAAGATTCAATAGCCATCAGCCATTGAGCTGATGCGACATTCACGCCTCCCTCGCCTTGGACGGTTTCCAACAATACCGCGGCCGGTTTATCCAGGCCGCTGCTGTCGTCTTCAATGAATTTGCGCAGATATGAAATTGTATCTACGTCCGGACCGAAGTATCCGTCATAAGGCACGAAGCTTACGCCATTAAGCAGTCCGCCGCTGACCTGCCGATGGTAGGTATTACCGGTGGCCGCCAACGCGCCGGCGGTCATGCCATGATAACCGTTGGTAAAGGCGATAATTCCATTTCGCCCTGTGAATTTGCGGGCCAGTTTCATGGCCGCCTCCACCGCGTTGGTGCCGGTGGGGCCGGGAAACTGAATCTTATAATCCATGTGACGAGGACGTTGGATAATGTTGTCAAAGGTTTCGAGGAACTCTTGCTTGGCTGTGGTATGCAGATCCAATCCGTGAATAATGCCATCCTGTTGGATGTACTCCAATATCCGCGGTTTAATCAGCGGGTTATTGTGTCCGTAATTCAGCGTACCGGCGCCGGCAAAAAAGTCGATGTAGCGTTTGCCGGATTCATCAAAGATCTCGGCCCCGAGTGCGCTCTTAAATACAGCGGGAAAAACCCGGCAGTAGCTGCGCACTTCTGATTCGCGTGATTCAAATATATTGGTCATGACGTTGATTCCTTCTTCTTAACGCCGGCAGTTCCTGGACCGGCCACCACCGGTCCGATATAAAACATTTGCTCTGCTTCATGCGCTGCCGGCGAAAATAAGCCCGCATGAAAGCCCTCATCAATTCGCAGGTCACAGCCTAGCCGGGCAGCCAGAGAGGCAAAAAGATTCCGTGATGCCAGGTTTGATTCCGTGACAGTCGCCTCAATGGTCCACGGTTGCGGCTCGGACAGACCCGCCAGTAAATCCACGAGCATCCGCATGGCCACGCCGCGGCCGCGATGCGTTTCCGCCACCGCGATTTGCCAGATGAAAAGCACCTGACGCTGATCGGGTGGGTAATATGCCGTAACGAACCCGATAATTTGATTGTCCTGTTCGGCAATGCGACAGGTCAGCGAATAATCCCGACATAACAGCAGGTACAGGTATCGAGAGTTCATATCCAGTGTCTCGGATTCCTCTACCAGTTGATGGATCGCCGCTGCATCCGACAAAATCGGGCGGCGAATAATCACCGCGCCGTCCCGCAATTGATCGTTGCTGACCGAAGGTTCAAGTTGCATGATTGTCATGTGCCTACGTCAGGATACGTCAATAAAAACGCGGCCACGGTCCAGCGTTTGCGAGGCAAACCGCTGTGCCGATAACATGAACCCCGTTCCGGGATCCTGCTTTTTTAATTTCTCTGGACAATCGGAGAGTCGGTGCTATTCGCCACACCGCCTGCGCAGCAATCACAAAAACCAATTTTGCGATTAACCACGACGAATTATCGTCGCATGACTGTCCTTGATTTGCTTTTAATAAATTTGTCCGCGCATGTCAAGGCATTGGAACGTAAAAAATAAAAACTATTTCCCGTGGCGCGGCCGCACGCTTATATATCACTTGATGTGTTAATGGCCTGCCGGAGAGAGCCTGCGGATTGCAATAATATCTGATCGGCGGTGGGGGCGTCGCAATGGCGGGCGCGCATGACGATGGCACGCTTTACCTGTCCGTTGGCCTGTTGCAGCAGTATCGTGGCTTCTAAGCGCGTGGCCGCGGTTATCTGCATGATAATGCGCATCCCGCGGTCAATGAGTTTTTTGTTCTTCAGGCAATCGACATCCACCATGACGTTGCCATAAATTTTTCCAATTTGCGCCATAGCCAGCGTGCTGATCGTATTAAGTACCAGTTTTGTGGCTGTCCCGGCTTTCAAGCGCGTAGATCCCGTGAGAATTTCCGGTCCGGTGTCCAGACAGATAAAAATATCGGCCTCTGCCGTTATATGTTCACGACGCGTGCAGGCCAGAAAAATGGTTTTAGCAGATCGCTTGCGGGCCTCGGCGATAGCGCCATGGACAAACGGTGTGGTGCCGCCGGCGGCGATTCCCAGCACCACATCCCGATGGTTCAATTCAATACTCTGCAGGGCCAAAGCTCCGCCTTGTGGATCATCTTCGACATTTTCAATGGAGCGGGTTACCGCAGGTGGTCCGCCGGCGATTACTCCGATCACCATGGCGGGATCGGACGAAAATGTTGGCGGACATTCCGCTGCATCTAATATGCCCAAACGACCGCTGGTGCCCGCGCCGACATACACCAATCGGCCGCCGCACCGGAAGGCCTGGGCTACCAGATCAACAGCTTGGGCGATCACGGGTGCCTGCTGACCTACCGCAGCGGCAGCGCGTTGATCTTCCTGATTCATCAGTAGCACGGCATCGAGCAACGGCATTTGATCAAGCTGGGCCGCTGCGGGATTGGATTTTTCCGTTTCAATATGGCTGCGGTCATGAATCATGCGGTGCCTCGGCAGAATCCTTATTCAAAAACAGCGGCAAAGGACGTTTCGGATCGCCTGCCAGATACAGCGTCTGCGTCGGGAATGAGAATTCAATCCCTGCTTTCTCATACGCCTGCATCAGGGCCAGGTTAAAGCGTTCACTGTACGCCATATATCCCCAAAAGTCCGTGGCGGGGCGGTAATAATAGTAGACCTGTATATTCAAAGAGGCCGCATTAAATTCATTGAAGTGCACGCGGGGAGGAAACCAGGTGGGTTGCGCCGCATCATGCACGCTGTCCCGGAATTCCGGCGATTCGAGAAGGTCTTTTATTATCTGCACAGCCTGCCGCAATTTTTCCACCGACGTATCGTAGGGCACCGTCACATTCAGGTTTCGGCGGATATAAGGCCGCAGGGAATAATTCTTGACGCTCCCATTAACAATATCTGAATTGGGAATCGTCACCAGCGCGCCGTCAAAAATGCGCAGGCGCGTGGAACGAAATCCAATTTCTTCAACCGTACCGCTATAACCCTGATAGGCGATCCACTGGCCCACAACATAAGGCCGATCCAGCAGCAATGTGACCGAACCGAAAAAGTTTTTCAGGGAATCTTGTGCCGCCAGAGATACGCCCAAGCCCACAATACCCAGACCCGCCAGCCAGGAACTGATGTCACGGCCAAATATATCCTCCATAATAAACAACATGCCGATGATGGCCACGAAAATCCGCAGGGTTTTCCGGATAATGGGTAGAATTTGTTCCGTCAGGGGCGTGTCATGCCTGGCGATGAATTTTTTCAGTGCCAGCTCCACCGTGTTGACAATGTTAAAAATATACCAGAAGAACGCTATAGCCATCAGGAGTTCGATGGTTCGTCCGCAGATACCGCGCAGCGTCGGAGCTAAATGGAGTTGTCCCAGGCCGGCCAAAAGAAAGAGAGTAAACAGGAGAAGATTTCCCGGCGCAGCGGCACCGGTGGTCAGAAGGCCACCGAAGTGCCAGTTGCGTTTTTCAATACCGGCTCCAATTTTGCGCAAAGCAAGGGCGGCAAATCTTCCTGCGGCTACGCCAACAAATATGCAAGCCAGAAGAATCAGCCAATTATAATAATGGTTTTCATGAAGAAGCTCTTCCAGCCGAATTTGGCTCGTTAAGTGGGTCAACAAACTGCCCAGTGAATGATGAATCACCGGGGCGGGGGCAGTTGTGGCGGGCTTTATTTGCAGCGGCAGTTGAGGCATTAGTTTTCCTATTCCGGACCATCCATACGGCACCAACTGATGCCGACTTCATATATTACAGGCTCTACCATGATCCCAGAGAAAATTCAACCCACATCGCCCCGGCGCTACCGATAACCGATATAACCATTCCGGTAGCGCATCGGCTCCAACATTGAACCGCGATCCGTGATCCGTGGTCTTTGAAGGCAGCGCTTGGCCTGCGGATATTTTCAGGTAAACTCTCATCATGAAAAAAATAAAGCCACAGAGCTTCGAAATTGATCTCGTGAAAGAATTCCGATTTGAAGCGGCGCACCGCCTGCCGCGGGTCCCGGTGGATCATAAATGTGCTCGCCTGCATGGTCATTCATTCCGCGTGGAAGTCCATGTGGTGGGTCCGGTAAGTCCGGAAACGGGGTGGTTAATGGACTTCGCCGACCTGCAGCAGGCGTTTGCCCCGCTGATGGATCAGTTAGATCACCATTATCTCAATGACATTCCGGGACTGGAAAATCCTACCAGCGAACAGTTGGCGCGGTGGATTTGGATACGTTTGAAGGAACGCCTGCCGCAGTTGGTGCAGATAACCGTCCATGAAACCTGTACGAGCCGATGTATTTATCGCGGAAAAGAAAAATTGTGATCCGGGGATAAACCGCTTGGCGGAATCGCCGGTATTCACTAAAATGATTAGCTTGAGGTGGACGATTGCCTTGGAAGGCAGAAGGCCCCAACGCGGACCGCGGTTTGTGCAGGCGTAATTTTTCCACGATGGCACCGTTATTCAGTGCTTGTCGTTTGGAGGGCATGTTTTGACTTTAAATGGAAAAGGTGTGTCAGTGACAACTTTGGTTGAGCCTCAGCAGAAAATTGATCCCTCGCCCTCCCAAATGATGGATTGGTACCGCCAGATGGTGCTGATCCGGGCGTTTGAAATGCGTTGTGCACAATCTTATCAACAGCAGAAAATCGGCGGATTCTGTCATTTGTATGTCGGTCAGGAAGCTGTCGCGGTTGGTAGTATCGCGGCGGTGCGCCCCGCGGATTATGTCATAACCGCCTACCGCGACCATGGTCATGCGATCGCCCGGGGAATGGACATCCACCCGCTATTTGCTGAACTGTATGGGAAAAAGACCGGTTGCTCCCATGGCAAGGGGGGGTCCATGCACTTTTTCGATGCCAAGAAGAATTTCTTTGGCGGCCATGCGATTGTCGGTGCCCATATTCCACTGGCAACCGGTTTGGGCTGGGCAGCCAAGTACCGCAAAGAAGACCGCGTGGTGTTGTGCTACTTTGGTGATGGGGCCATGAACCAGGGATCCTTCCATGAGGCTCTGAATTTGGCGGGCCTGTTCAAGCTGCCCATTATTTTCATGGTGGAAAACAATGGTTATGGCATGGGCACACACCTGCATCGGGCCTCTGCGGTAACGGACCTGAAGCTGCGTACCGGCGATGCCTATGGTATTCCTGGTAAAGATGTGGACGGTATGGATTGTGTGGCCATGTACCGCATGACGATGGCGGCGGCCGAATATTGCCGCAAGGGCAATGGATCCATTTTCCTGGATGTAAAAACCTATCGCTACCGCGGCCATAGCATGTCCGACCCGCAAAAGTACCGCACCAAAGAAGAAGTAGCGCAATATCAGGAACATGATCCAATTGGTCGATTGGAAAAACAACTCAAAGACTCACGCATTCTCGACGATAAAAAAGTAACCCAGATCAGCGATGAAATTCATGCCCAGGTGGAAGCCGCCCATGAAAAGGCCGATGCCGATGCCTACCCGGATACGGCGGATGTATGGTCGGATATTTATGCCAATACATTTGGGGATTATAAAGCTTAAAGATGCGGGCTTTCTGGCACGCAATGGCCGGGTAATTGCTACGTGCCATTGACCATTGAATATACTGCACCTGAAAAATACGAAGGAATAAAAGCTATGCCCGAAATTCAAATGCGTGAAGCGCTCAATCAGGCCATGTGTGAAGAAATGCAGCGCGATCCAGATGTGTTTCTTATCGGCGAGGAAGTCGCGGAATATGACGGGGCATATAAGGTATCGCAGGGCATGCTGGCAAAATTCGGCCCGATGCGCGTTGTCGATGCGCCAATATCTGAATCCGGTTTCGCGGGCCTCGGCGTGGGTGCCGCCATGGTGGGCATGCGTCCGATTATTGAATTTATGACTTTTTCGTTTTCACTGGTGGCATTTGATCAGGTGGTAAACAACGCCCCGAAAATAAGGCACATGTCCGGCGGTCAGTTAAAAGTGCCGATTGTGTTTCGCGGCATTTCCGGCCCCGGGCAGCAGCTTGGCGCTACGCATTCCTGGACGGTCGATGCGCTTTACACCCATGTTCCGGGTCTCAAAGTAGTTTGCCCCACAACCGCGTATGATGCGAAGGGGCTTTTGAAAACAGCCATTCGCGATGATGATCCGGTTATTTTCCTGGAAAATGAATCCATGTATGGCCTGCGCGGAGAAGTACCGGAAAAGGAATATCTTTTGCCCTTCGGTAAAGCAGATATAAAACGCGAAGGCTCTGATTGCACGGTGGTAGCGTGGGGACATTGCTGCCTCATTGCCCTGGCGGCAGCGGAAAAGCTGCACAAAGAGCATGGCATTGAAGTGGAAGTGATTGATCCGCGTACACTGCGGCCTCTGGATATGCCTGCGATTATGGCATCGGTGCGAAAAACAGGGTATTGCGTAACCGTTGAAGAGGGATATCCCCAATGCGGCGTGGGGGCGGAAATCGCGGCACAGTTGCAGGAAAACTCTTTCGATTATCTGGATAATTCCGTGATACGCGTCGCCGCCCTGGATGTTCCCATGCCATACAGCAAGCCCTTGCTGCAACATGTGCTCCCCGGGGTGGATCGCGTGGCGGACGCCATCAAGAAAGCCATTTATTTTCAAGGGTAATTACACAGAGACCTCATGGGCTCTGAATGCAAATGCGCTTGCCGATCTTCGCGAATTCTCATAGGCTACATGTTATGGAAACAATTGAATTACCTGTTATGACGCCCCGCCGCTCAGAGGCCTATAAAGGGGATTTTGGAAAAGTTCTAGTCATTGCCGGTTCGGACTGTATGATCGGTGCTCCGGCGCTGGTGGCAACTGGTGCCATGCGGACTGGTAGCGGCCTTTGCCGAATTGCTACCGTGAAAGATATTCTCCCTCAAGTATTGGCGATTTGTCCGGTGGCAACGGGCTATATTATCAATCCGCGGGATATGAAATCCCTGGTGGAATTTGCCGACCACCACGACGCCGTTGCCGTTGGCCCCGGCCTGGGCACAAGTGCCACTACGAAAAAAATTGTTCTGGAACTTTTGGAACGCCATCGCGGCCCCATCGTCCTGGATGCCGATGCACTTAACACGCTGGCTTCGCTGGAAGCCAGCGAATGGCCCACACGGCGCGACTGGTCCAATGTGATTCTTACTCCCCACATGGGAGAATTCATGCGTCTGATGGCGGCCGTTGCCAAGCGCGGCGGAAACATTGGCATGGCCGCCGAGAAAGCCCCCGCTGTCGCGCCCACATCACGCAGTTTAGCGGATGACGATGATGATCTGCCATCCACCGCGGATGGCATTGCCTTGGATATGCCCGATGAAGCCGCAGCGGCAGCGCCCGTAAAGGCGGCGGAGCCTGCGGCTCAATCGGGACCGGATCGCACAGCTTTGGCAGAACTGCTAAGCCGCGCCACGGGGTGCGTGGTGGTGCTTAAGGGGCATCAGACCGTAATCGCTGATGGCGGCCGAATTGGCATAAATAAAACCGGAAACCCCGCGATGGCAACAGCCGGCAGTGGAGATGTCCTTACTGGCGTGATTGCGTCACTGGTTGGTCAGGGCGGGATGACGTGTGCCCAAGCCGCCCGCCTGGGTGTGCATCTGCACGGATTAGCCGGCGATCTGGCGGCCAAGGCAATCGGTCCAGCGGGCATCCTGGCTACCGACATCGCCGAGTATATCCCCCGCGCTATAGCCTCTTATCTGAAAAAATAATCAACATGTGCCCGGCCTCCCAATGCGTCACCACCCTCCCGCGAAAAAGGTGTCAGGTACCTTAAAATCTGCCCATTGGTTGCGCCGGTCTGTCACGCTGTGCTTCTTCCAGCAGGGGCATTTAACTTAGGCGGGACTGTGGCGTCCGCGGTTCTGTGAAAAATTTATCATCGGCGGGAATAAATCCGGTGTTGACCGGCACTACAAGGGCATGCAACGCAATGTTTTCTAATTGCGGCTATGTCGTGGTCTTTAAGTAGAAAGGTCTTCTATGTTCAGCACATTGGAAAAATCAATCCTTGCAACAGGCGTTGCCTTGGCAGCCACAGTGGCGTTTGTTCAACCGGCAAACGTCTACGCCGCGGAAACCGCCAGTGCAACAATCACCTTGGGTTCCCATAGTGCCGGTTCTTATACCTATGATTTATCCCTGACCAACACAGGCACTTCAGGCAGCACCATCGGTACATTCTGGTTCTCCTGGGTTCCGGGCCAGAATTACCTGGCCAGCAATCCCACAGTCGTTTCTGCCCCGACCGGCTGGGAAGACGGGCCGGACTCCAATTCAGTTTCAGTTGGCGGCTCATCTGGACAGGAAGGTGCTTCAATTGAATGGCAGGCCACAAGCTCGGCCGGCTATCTGGATGCCGGAAAGACACTGTCGGGTTTCTCATTTACCACCCCAGATGCTCCGGCTTCCGTATACGGAAATTCCATTTATTCCTTCAATGGAATTCATCCATCGGTGCTCACAGCAGTTGTGTATGCGGGCGCACCGTTCAGCGACGCGGGCCAAAAGTTTCAGGTTCAGCCGGTGCCCGAGCCAACACCCGCCCTGCTGTTGGGCGTCATGGGCGGGGCCGGGTTGCTGATCTTGCGCCGTCGGCACATTGCCACAGCAAAAATTATATCGGCACGCTAAGTCAGTATTTCCGATACAATAGAAATCAGCGATTCCGCCGGTCTAATGGATGGATGAAGATGGCTGTATGACTGATCCCGCCCTTAGCCGCACGCTTTACGAACGGGCTGTCAAACAGCATGCGCAGGAGCTGTTTCATTATGCGGTTCGGCTGTGTGGTCGCGATGGCGGAGCGGAAGATCTGGTACAGGAAACTTTTTTGCACGCTTGGCGTTCTATCCACACACTGCGGGATGAGAACGCTCTGCGAGGCTGGCTGTTTCAGATTTTACGACGCCGGCATTTCCGCGCCTTAAACAAGCGGCGCGCAGCGCGGACTGTTCCACTGGAAGACGCTGCCGAACTGGCCGACAAAATGTGTGCCTCGACAGATATTGCAAAGCGCGAAGTCCTCCAGGTGGGGTTGGACCGGCTGGATATACGTTTCAAGCGGCCGTTTCTTATGGTTTATTCAGAGGGGCTTAGTTGTGAAGCGGCGGCACGGGAATTGAACATTCCTCTGGGCACGCTGCTGTCCCGTCTTTTCCGCGCCAAGCAATCGCTGCGGGCATCCATTGATGCCGATCCCCTACATGTTGGTCAGCACGCAGCGATAAGAAAAGCCAAAAATACAGGAGTTGGATCATGAATTCGAATGAACTTCGCACCGCTATTGATCATTACTGCGTTCTTCCACCGGATGATCCGCACCGCCGCGAACTTAGCCGCCTGGTAGCGGCAGCATCGGACGATGTCCGCGAATATTACTTCGCCGCGCTGGCGGAGCAGGAAAAATTACGCCTGGCATTAGCCGCGGCACAGCCTGAACCATCGGGCGATCTGACAGCACGCTTACTGAAAATTCCCGAGGATAAATCCGGAAACTTCCAATTCATGATCCGCCGCCTGGTACCCTGGGCGGTCGCTGCAGCTTTGCTGTTAGCCGCTTCGGCAGGTGTAAGATTCTGGATACATTCACAGCGACAAAATCTGCTCAAATCCCTGGCATGGCAAAGCCTGGGGCTGTATCTTAATAAACCCATGTTAGCGCCGGGTAAAGTCACGATGGCGTCATTCCAGAAGGCCTTGCCAGCCATGCCCTTCCCCGTGGAGCTTTATAATTATGGCGGCTTTAAACTCACAGGCTATGCGGCGGTAACTGTTGCCGGCCAACCCGCGGCGTTAACCCAGTGGCAGCGGGGGCCTGTAACGTGCCTGATGCTCCAGTTTTCGCCGCGCTTAATCCCGGGGGGAACCAGTCCATCGGGTACCGCCATTCATCTATTAGCCCGTTTACCCGGAAGCCGCAATGCATCTCAGTCCTACACAGTCACCGTCTGGCCAGACCAGAGCGGC
Source organism: Planctomycetota bacterium (assembly GCA_021805985.1). Taxonomy (GTDB): domain Bacteria; phylum Planctomycetota; class Phycisphaerae; order WQYP01; family WQYP01; genus JAMDCX01. The sequence goes on from JAJZDN010000055.1 coordinate 15,395, forward strand.
CGGTGTGGCTGGGCAGTAGTGTTATCGGGAAAACAGCGCTATCATCCGTTTGACCTCCATGGCTGAAAATAATCTCCACGCTGTTGCGAAAGCAATCTCAGGCGATGTCTTGGGTATCGGTGTTACCCGTGGTACTGGTATCGGTATCGGAATTCGCACCCTCCGCACTGCCGTCGAATACCGATACCGGTACCGCGATACCACTTGGCATACCGCTGCCTCGCAATACGCTGCTGGGATTCGCGACCAATTCAACACCTTCCACGCAGATCGAGTGCACGGGCCGGCTGGTCGGTTGATTCGCAACATTTCCCGACTGTCGCGATTAAATCCACCAGCAGTAACAGCGACCTTGGCCGCTTTATCGGGGGCTGTAGAGCAGCAGGAAGGTGTTTTAGCCTATGCCGGGACTTGGGAGGGTCAGCGTCGCGCTGAAAATGCGCTGAAAGCTTGGATCTTTTCTGTTCCCTTTGGTTCACAGGCAAACCGTTTTGGAGGGTGCCCCTCGATTAAACCGGCAGGCTTAGAAAACCCGCTGCTGGTGCGGGAAAGCGTTGATTTTACTGATTGCCCGGGGCGGGAGTCGAACCCGCACGACCGAAAACGGTCACAGGATTTTAAGTCCTGAGCGTCTGCCATTCCGCCACCCGGGCGAGGATGTGCCATTATCCTTGGAAATCATAGGTTTTCAACCGCACATGAGATATTTCTCCGTAATTTATAAAATTCGCCCTTAGATGCGTTACAATATAGGGGATAAAGGATTGTCCGGATGATCATCATCGATGCCTATAACTGCCTGCACGCCGGAAGTTCCATGCCGGGGCCATGGAACGGGTTTTCATTGCGGGAATTGTGCCGCCTTGTAGAACGGCTGGATAAAAAACTTGTACTGGTCATGGATGGTTCGCCCAAGCCGGATGAACCGACAAACGCGGAATTTCCGGATGTAATACTCAAATATTCTGGTCGGGGTGTTTCAGCGGATTCGGTCATTATTGCCATGGTGGATCAAAGTACCGGTGCGCGGCATATAACCGTTGTGAGCAATGATCGGGCGGTAAAAGCCGGTGCCCAGCGCGGCGGGGCGCGGACCATGGCCTGTGAAAAATATCTCGCCGGAATACTGCGACGAAAATCCGCCATGCGGTTGCGATGGAAGACGGCCGAGCCACAACGGAAAGCTATTGGGCGGTCTTCAGATACTGATTTCTGGCTGCATGAGTTCGGCTTTACGACCGGTGTACGAAAATATGAATCCCAGGTTCCGCGAACGAAGCCCTCGGCAACGCAAAACGACACTGCGGGAATAGACCTTGACGCTATCGACATGGAAGAGATTTTGCGGCAGCGCATGCCGCCGGAGAATCGTACCAAATCGCGATCATTTAAATAATTGAGATTCCGCTTAGGCGTGACAGCACTATGGAAATATGCTTACAGGTATATCAGGCAGCGCTGCTGCAACTTGCTTCCCTAAATCCGCTAAAGCTTCCGGCGGCAGGGCTGTTGCGTATGCTTCCGTCGTCTGCCGGGCGATAGAGTAAATCTGGATTAATTTAATGTGGCCGCCGGCGGCACAAAACTTGCCAATCCGTTGAATATACGCAACTATTTCCGTTGGTGCCGGTGGTTGCCCATGCAGGTTCAACAAGATCGTCTGAATAACTATTGGGCGTTGGATGGCACAGGCGGTGATGTTGTCCAGGATGCGCTGGAAGGGGATTGTGGAACGGTCTACCTGCCGGTAATACGCTTCGGTGCCGGCATCGAGTTTCGCCCAGATTTCGCCGTTGTGCTGATCCAGAAATGACAAAGCATTTTCAATGGCGGGGCGGTGCAACATGGTGGCATTGGTAATGACTACGATTTTGACTTCCGACAGTTGAAACGTTTGGAGAATTGCCGCCGCCAATCTGCAAGCCGGAAAGAATTGTGGGCAGGTGGTGGGTTCGCCGTCGCCGGAAAAGGCAATATCATTAATTCGTCGCAACGCCGGTGCGACACCGGAAAATGGATCAAAGTCATAAATGTCGCCGCTTTGAACCATTTTTAACATGGCGACAAGTTCGGATTGCAATATCGTTAAATCAACTTCCGATGGGCCACCGGCGATTTTGCGGTCCACGCAACAATATACGCAATCAAAATTACAGACCTTATCCGGATTCAGATTCACCCCAATGCTGATACCGCCGCTGCGGCGGGAAACCACGGGATAGACATACCGATTGGTCTGCCAGTGTCGGCCATGCGAAGAAAATGCCCGACGATTGCCGGGGTTCAGAAGTATATCAAGATGATGTTTGGGTGAATTCATAAAAACAAGTGTAACGCGAAGCGAAGCCTCCATGCTACGGGTTATTTTTTTGCGTGTTTTTGCGCGGCATAGAGCAACATATTAAGCATCAGCGGCCGGGCGGATGCCGGACTGTAGCCCATAATACCCCAGGCGTGTGAACCGGTCAGCCCCGTGGCAATATTGTATGGGCTGTAAATAATCATCCAGCGGCCATGACGATGCAATCCGTAAAGAACGGGCTTATTCAGAAAGCCATGCTGCCGCAGGAAAAATGCGCGATACTTCACTTTAGACAGCGGCACAGAGTTGGGAATGGCGCCATTGAAAATTCGGCTGGATTGAGGAATTTGGCCCATGGTGGCCAGCGGATATAACTGGCCGATCAGGGATCGTACCGAATGCGTGACTTTTTTATCAGCATTGGGTGCTTCAATAATCAAGGTTCCTCCGGCGTCCAGAAAATTCCGGATGTCATGCTCGGTCCTCCAGGACGGGTTAAATTTTTGCAGCGCGGCCATATAGGCGATCAGCGGCTTTTTCTCTCCCATATTTTTGAGTGTGGCGGTGCCAACGGACAACTCAAATTTGTGGGCAGCCGCGTAATTCGAAAAGGCACCGAAGGCTTCCGGTTCCGGATTCCATTGCCCTTTGTGCCGGATAAATGAGAGAGCCAGTGTGTGGAGCTTTCCGATGATTTTCAATTTCGGAATTTTTGGATTTAAATGTCGCACCAGTCGATGTTTGCTGGTGGCGTAGAAATAAACGTTCGCCGCCAGCCTGAAGGCATTTTTGTGAAAATCCGTGTTCAGGCTTTCCCATCGCGATCCAACATCCAGGGGGCTGTGCACCCAACTGACATGGATGCCGTTGGAAAGCCCCATTAAATCCATGGTAGGGGGGAGTTGATATTGTACGTGATAAATCCAGTTATCTGCAGCAAGCTTCCGCATTTTCAATGTATCATCCGTAGTGGCGAGAGCAGCTTTTTGAATTGCGCGGGTAAACGATTTGCTGTTGCCGTCGGCATTGGAGAAAATGAATCCGCCATGGTTCATATACCACTTTAATTTTGCAATATCATCGGGGGTGAAATGGGGATTGCCGTGGCCGGTAATCAGCAACACCGGTGCATCCAGCCAAGTGCGTGGATCAGAAGTGATATTGACGCTTTGCCAGTTAATCTGTTGTTCAAAGGTGGTGCTAAGCCACTGCGTGACGTTGTAGTCGTCGCGGGGGCGGGCGTTCCAGGGACCGTTGTATTGGAGTTTATTAAAAATAATGGGATTTAGGCCGCGGGTTAGAAAAAGCAAGGCATAAGCCGTGGGAACAACATTGGATGGCTCGCCGAGCACATAATTGGTCCATGCGCCACTGGTGCGGTCCTGATTTTTCAGGATCGTACGAGCACCCATTGTATACCAATTCCATTTTCCGATGTGCCGTAGGCCGCTGGCCAGCCCCACACGCTCCAATCCGTATAAATAATACAAGTTAGCCTGTGTTTGGATATTTGCTGCCAGCCAACGCAGTCCATCTTGGATACCCTTATCGTTATGAGGATTTAAGTGCACGCCGTTATGGCGATATTGATCGACGACGTATAAGCTGGCTAAACCTGCGGCGGTCATGGCGCGGGTAGACCCGCCGTGGCCTTCATAGCTCCACCCGCCATCGGTATTTTGCCACTTGCGCCAGTGCTTTTCACAACGTATCCAGTACATTTCCGATGGCGAAAAGCCCATCAGCTTAGCCGCCCAAACGCCCAGCAGTCCGTATTGACTGTTGGAATTATCCCAGTCGCCCGGCTTCACTTCATGCTTCTCGATGCCATTCCATATATAGTGATATGCCCCATCAGAATGCTGCGAGTCTATAAGATATTTATCTGCCCGATGCAACGCTTTAAAATAGAGTGGCGAATTGGTTGGACTTTCGGTAATAGCACTGATTTGCAGGGACGCCACATACGTGCTTTGGGGCTTTAGTTCTTCCAGCCATTTTAATGCCGGTTTGATTTTAGGAGAATTGACCGTCAAATCTGGCCGATCCAGCGTGTTGCCAACCTGCAGCAGAGCGTAGAGGGCCAATGATGTTTGTCCCCCGGAATTTTGGGATTGTGGTGCCACAGTCTCCCAAAAAGTATCGGGCTTTTCTTTTTTCAGCAGATAGGCGACACCGCGAGTGATCGCTGCAATAATTTCTTTACGCGTCAGTGGAGGGGGAGTCTTTGCGTTTTGCCCCCAAACGGAATTGGTCGCAAGCACTACCCCTATGACCAGCACGGCTACTATAATAATTTGACCTATTGATTCTTTACGCATAACTACCGGAATTCCAGCTCGTCAGCACAGCCCCCCATCAGCTGTGCGTGCCTATACCATACTATATTATCGGCCTTTTAGTGCGAAGTGCTTGCGAAGAAAGCAAAAAAAGTGCGACGCTTTACGCAACGCTTCCTTTTGCGACAAATAAACAGCCTGAAAGCCGTTACTTTGAAGTTTAGGCGATAGAATCACGAAAATAATGCTTCGCATCAGAGACTCTATTTTATCGCGTGCAATCCGGAGTTAAATAATGCCATAGCGCCCTGCGGTGTGCCGTGTGAGTTTTGATATTGCGCATCATTAAAGAACATACAGGCCAAAGTGAAATCCGCTACCTCATTGCCATTCAGGGCGTTGGGTGGCTGCCACGAATAGGCTTGCAACCAACCGGTAGACCATGCGGCGGGGGAGGCATTAAGTTGCGGAAGCAACGTTTGGCAAGTTTCCGCCAGCGTTGCAATCGGAACGGCCGCAAAAGAAAAGCCAGCCCAGGCTTCAGAAGTCATGGGCTTCTTGCTGGTTGCCGCGTGAAATTCAAACGACAGCGTCTGTTCAAACTGGTTCAATAGCGTCTTTTCCGTTCCGGGGCTGATGTGCCAGGCAGCCCATTGATTTAACCCAAGCAAGGGCTGATCCGTCCCCAGAAGATAAGCCAGTGCCGAACTGGTTTTAAAAATCAGACGTTGGCGATTGAGTCGGTGGATCAGCGCATCAGAAGCAAGTTGCGGCCTCGCTAAGGAATCGACAAGATGCCGTTGCGTTTGCAGGAACTTGGTGACAAAGCGCTGGTAACGGCCGCCGGAGATGCGCGCTAATATTTTTTCCGGTCCATGGGCAGCCATTGCGCGATGCGCAGCAGCCAACAGTAGCAACACATGGTTAAAGCGGTGAAAGCTTCGTACCGCCGCACCGTCCCGATATGGATGCATGCCAATGTGCGTGGACCAACGCTGCATATTTTGCGTTACCCCGCCGGCCCCTCTCGGGTGATACAGTAAAGCTTGTTGAGCGGCAGAAGCCATGGCCACCAGCCGACCGATATTGCGCGATAGTTCGCTAACATGGGTGACATAGGTTTGAACGGCCTGGCGATTGAAGTTGGTGTTAAGGGCGGTGACCGTCTGTTTGAGATCTTTTCTCCCCGCTTTAGCAATTCGCCGCCAGGCAGTGTCGGTGTACGATGCGTGGGCACGCTGGAGGAGTTGCGCAAATACCCGTTGTTGGATCAGCAGTTGTTCTAAGGCTCGAAGATTCTTGGCGTATCGCGCGGCATGATGAGAGGCCTGCATGTGTCTAATCGTGTTCTGCACGCACTGGCTGACCACGCGCTGGGCATTCTGTGGAAGGGGGGCGGTCTGGAGTAATTCCAGAGAACGAACAACCACCTCGATGGACTCTAACTCCCGGGCACCGACATCGCGGGTGCGCGGGTCCTTAAAAAATAATAGTCCCAGCATTAGCCGACGATTAAAGTGGGATCTGATGGGTTTGGATAACACTGCGCCCTGCTGCAGATCCTCTGCCATGCTCACGCACTGGAGAATAATGGCGTAATACTCGAGGCTCTCCGGCCGCGATGCGGGGTTTTTCACACCCTGCTTAAGTTGCCGGAGAATCGATTCCACAATGCCACGCATTTGAACAGGAATCCTGGCATGTTGCAAAGTTGTTATTTCAGCATGTATGTCCGGCATGCCGGCGGCAGGTTTGTCGGGCACCCAATGGCCTGGCGTACTGGCTGCCAGGGGCCACACTACCAATGCTGAGGTGCTGTTAAATTCCCTCTGGGCCAATGGTGCCAGCGGCTTGAGTAACCGGTGCAGATATTTTTGCAGTGTCCCAACAGATCCAAGAGGATCGTTGACGTGGCTGCTGGCCCGATAGAAATTCCGGCACGCCTGGGTTATGGCAGCGTTATGGGCATTAGAAGGGGAAAGGAGAATACTTATCTGTTTATCAAAATCTGACAGTCCGGAGAAAAGTTGATCCGCTTTAAGAACCATCAGTGATCGCAGCGGAACATTTTTGCACCGCATTGCCGATCCATAAAGATGTCGAATGATAAGCCGGTAAGTCTCCTGAATTTCCGCGGGGTCCGTGGCGCTGTTTGCACCCACCGGAATTTTCAGCAGAAGATTGCCTATCTGATTATCAAGCTGTTGCACCTGATTGGTGATGCGAGATTCAGCGGCACCGGAAATAAATGAAACCTTCTCTGCCCGGGCCATGTTTGCGGGTGAAAAAAGTAACGCAGCAATTGCGGTTAATAGATACGTGCTCGCATATTTGAGGCGTTGCGGGTATTTACGAAACATGCCGTTCTCCTTGGGCTTTGCGATAAACGTCCAGCAGTGAATCCACCATGATATTAGCGTCAAATCTTTTTGCCGTCAGGACTTTTCCATTCAGGCCCATGGCGCTACGAAGGTCCGGATTATCAGATAATCGAAGAATGGCCTTTTGCAGGCCGGGCAGGTCGCCGGGTTCCACAAGAATGCCGCTGTGCCCATTGAGGCAAACTTCATTGGCACCATCGCAGTTGTATACAACTGCTGGAATGGCCTCCAGCATTCCCTGCACCACTGCCCGAGGCAAGCCTTCCCGGTAACTCGGATGGACCATCATATCCATGGCGGGAATGAGTTGGGGCACGTGCGTCGGCGGAACCAGGCCAGTAAGAATAAAGCGATCCTGCCAGCCGGCACTGCGGATCTTGGCCATAATCCGCGGCTGAAATTTGCCATCTCCGATCCAGAGAAATATCAGACGTGGTTGGGCCGCGAATAATTCTGCGGCAATCGCCAGCAGATCATCATGGCCTTTGAGCGGTTGTAAGCGGGCGATGGTTCCCACGACAATGCGGTCGTCGGCAATTCCAAGATTGTGCCGGGCCTGGGCACGCTGATGAGCACACGACAGGAATGGTTGAATATCCATTCCGCTGTAAACGGTTATGAACTGTTCCGGCTTTCCTACGCCACACGCCAGAGCCTGACGGGTCATCGCATCGGCTACAGAGACGATTTTATGGCACCGCCGGGCGGCGAAACGTTCAAGCGCGATCCATGCGGCGTTGGTCAGCTTGGATTGGTACGGGTGAAACGCCAGTCCATGGATGGTGTGCACCACAACTGGAACTTTGCAATTCCAGGCTGCTACGCGCCCCACAATACCGGCTTTGCTGGAATGCGTGTGGATGACATCAGGCTGCAGTTGCAAGAATATTTTTTTAAGTCGCTGGTAGGCCCGTATATCTTTAATCGGTTGCGCCTGACGTATCAGACTTTCTTCCACGATAACCCGGTACCCGCCTTCGCCGGCGCGTTGCATCAGCGAGCCTTCCGGCCCGGTGCTTGGACCGGTAATTAACGTTACATCGTTGCCGCGCCGGTGCTGGCCTTCGCATGTCAGGATCGTATTTTCCTGCGCACCGCCGACGATTAACCGTGTTATGACGTGTACTATTTTCAACCGGCAACGTCCATTTTTACAATCGTCTGCTTAATACAAAGCACCAATTAAAAGCGAATCCATTGTAGAGCTAATCCAACCGCCGGTGCGCATGGGCCAACGGCTCCCCGGTCCCCGGACGCTAAAAGTTCCGTCACACGCTGCGGTTCGCCTTGCCCGCGGCCAATGTCCATTACGGTGCCCACCATGGTACGCACCATGTGATACAGAAATCCGCTGCCTTCCACGGCAAAGATTATTATCGGCCCGCGCTGATGGATACTGCAATGAAAAATCTCACGAACCGTCGTTTGCCGATCATCTTTCCTTCCGCGAAATGCGATAAAGTCATGCTTGCCCTGATAGAGTCTGCAAGCTTCCTGCATGACCGGCAGTTCCAGGGGACGCCAATGGTGATAGACATAATGGCGGTAAAAAATAGGCCGGTCCCGATCCGCCCAGATCAAATACCGGTAGCGCTTGCTGCGGGCGCTTCGGATATTAAAGCTGTCGTCCACAGGTTCAATTTTTCGAATTAAAATATCAGAAGGGAGGCGGCTGTTAATGGCCAGGCGCAGCCGGGGGGCATCCAAATGGGTGTTAACAGTCATAACCGCAATTTGTCCCTGGGCATGTACGCCGGTGTCTGTGCGGGATGACCCTATGACTGTAACTGGATGATCGACGATATACCCGACCGCTTTTTCAATCGCGCGTTGTACCGTCACCACTGGCTCAATCTGCCGCTGCCAGCCGCAATAGGCTGTTCCGTCATAAGCGACAAGTATTTTATAGCGAGCTTCCGGCATATTGGCTTTCCAGCGGGAGTTAAAGTCGCCCGTTTTGATACAGGCTGCAAGCGGGACATTTTTCTTCTGCCCGTCAGAATGAGTCGGTGGGAGGCTTAGTTTTTTGCCACCAGTAATTCGGCGATTTGCACCGCATTGAGTGCAGCGCCTTTAAGCAACTGGTCGCCGGCGACAAACATGGCAATGCTGCGGCCCGTAGGATCACTTAAATCATTGCGAATTCGCCCCACCAGGATATCGCCTTGGCCCGAAGCGTCCCGAGGCATCGGGAAGTAATTCTTTTCCCGATGATCCACAACTTTGACGCCCGGCGCGTGCGAAAGTATGTCCCGAACTTGATCTACTTGAATAGGGGACGTAAATTCCACATTGAGTGATTCACAGTGGGCACGTAACACCGGTACCCGAACACAGGTGGCGGAAATACGAATATCAGGGTCGCTGAATATTTTTCGCGTTTCTTTAACCATCTTTGTTTCTTCTTCGTTATAGCCGGTCTGTAGATCGACGGCGGCATTGTGGCTAAACACATTAAACGCGTAGGGGTGCGGCAATACTGTAGGGGGGTACTCCTGCCCATTAAGCGCTGCTTTTGTAGCGTCCAGCAGTTCCTGCATTGCCGCTGCTCCGGCACCACTGGCAGCTTGATAGGTGGCAGCAATCAGCCGGGTGATTCGGTTGATTTTGTGTAGCGGCCACAACGGGACAAGGGCAATGATGGTGGAGCAATTGGGGTTGGCAATGATACCTTTATGGTTGTTAATTTCCTGCGGATTAATTTCCGGAATAATTAACGGCACCTCCGGGTTCATCCGAAACGCCGAGCTATTGTCTATGACCACCGCACCGGCTTTGGCCGCAATCGGACCATATTTTTTACTAATCGAACCGCCAGCGGAAAATAATGCAATATCCACGCCGGAGAAGCTCTGCTCCGTAAGTTCATGGACCAATAGAGCCTGCCCACGGAATGCCATATTTTTTCCGGCGCTGCGTGCTGACGCAAAAAGCCGCAATTCAGCCAACGGAAAATTACGTTCTTCCAGGCATCGAAGAAACTCTACGCCCACCGCACCAGTGGCACCAACAATAGCAACAATAGGGGGATGATTCATGGCTTTCCTGTTAATCACGGTTCTATCTAACGACAGCCATTTCAACTTGAAACGGTTGTTTCCGGAGAGATTATACAACAAGTATCACGTTTTTGGATCGTTGCCGATGACTTCGACAGGTATAGCGACAAGCTGGCGATCTGCCCGTGTAGCGATTTATTCGCATTTAGCGCAATTTAACATAACATGTATTATCGGACCTTGAGAAAAACCCAAGAAATTGCGGATACGGAACCCACCGCATCAACCACCTAACCGGAAAACGATACCGGGCACCCAACGCTTTCACGTCCGATAAGATCAACGCAAGGCAGAAACCACCATGCAAGAACACGACAACGCAGAATCCGCACACTGCTTCTGCCGCACCTGCAACGTCATCATCTACTCATGCTGGACGACCCGCTGGTACGCCGACGGAACAGCACAGCCAAGACGAGACAACCTGGACGAACAACGACAGGAACACACCAAAAAAAGCGGCCACACGGGATACACAGCCACCTGTTACATGCGCGACGGGAAACCACAAACCGAAGAGGATTATTGACCCATGCCGAGAACCAGCCAACGCCAGCACATCGAAACCTATTGCCAACAATGCGACGGACAACGAATCAACAGCAGCCGCTCCTACCCAAAAGCCATCGCGGCCCACAGACGACACTGCTTGCGAAAACACAAAGGCATCCCAACTAAAACCATCCAAATACAATGGCCACAAACATAAAGAGAACCGACCATGCAGCAGCACATCGACGTACAATGCAACCACTGCGGCACCCTATATCAAGGCACCCACGGACCAACCGCAGTACGACACGCAATCGACCACGGAAAAACCCACAGGCACACGGTCACACTCACCAGCAGAAAAGAAACATCCATCACGACAGGAGGCAGCATAACATGCCCGCGACGTACACAATCATCGGACGAATCATCGGCACAAAGCCACACACAACCAAGGCCGGAAAAATCGGCGAGATCGTAACCATCGAAACCCACGACCGCTACAAATACTCAGTATTCACCCAATGGGAAACACCGGACACCGCAACCGACATCAACGCAACCGGCGAACTAACCCAGTGGAAGAACGACGACGGAAAGACCGCAAACATCCTAAGAGAATGCACCATCAGGGAAGTATCGCTGGCCGACGTAGGCTAACGAACTCCCATAAACCGCCATTTTAAGGAGAAACACAAATGGCAGAACCCACCATGTACCGAGTAGAAGGCAAGATCATCGCGGCCGACAGCGCCCGAGCCTTCAACGGAGAAGAACTCAAAGACGGCGTCGACGTGAAACTCGAAATCGCCGGGACACCGAAGCCCGCAATGTGGCGCGTGAAAAACGCCACGCTCGAGCAGGCCACCGAACTATGGCAAAAGAAGATCCCCGTCGAAATCACCGGGACCATGGAAATCCGGGAAAACAAAGAAAAGACGCGGGTATTTGTCGGACCCGGACCCGGCAACATGAAAGCCCTGGCACCCACAAAGTAAGACAACGGACTTACCCCCACGAAAAGGGACGCCCCGGGAGGCCGGACGTTCCTTTCCCAATTCACAAAAAAAACGAGGCAAACTATGGACAACCCACAACTACAATGGTCCGGAATCGACACCCTAAAACTGGGAATCGGTGCCCACTGGCCCGAAACAACGCACGAAATGCTCATAGAAACGCTCACCCAAGCCCAAGCAACCGCCCGAGCGGACGAACCCACCAAATGGGAACTCCTGGCCGGAACATTTATACCCCAGCCCTACGGACGCAAAAAATACAAATTCGGCCTGGCCGACCAATCCTCCCAATTCTACTTCACATCCGAACCGAAGCCAGACGGCCACACACCCAATATCTGGCTGGAACTGGGCCCGCGATTCACAACGATACGCGACATCGACCAAACAGACGGACACGCCCGCTGCACCCTCGAGGAACTCGGAGCCACCATCGACTGGATAAAACCCAGCGAACTGCACCTAACCTGCGACATAAGCGCCGACCGCCCCCAAGACTACAGCGACTACTTTGATACTGCCCACCAACCCAAATGGACCACCAGAGCACGCACCCTGCACGCAATCGAACGAGAAGAACTCGCCATGCCCGAACAAATGATCAGCAAAGGACGCCGACTCGAATACTTCCGCATCGGATCAGGACCACTCCAACTAAGGATCTACAACAAAACCCAGGAACTAAAGATCCACAGCGAAAAGCTATGGGAAAACCTACTTTGGAAAAATCCCCTGGCCGACAACGTGACGCGCGTAGAATTCCAAATCAGACGCGAGAAACTCAACGACTTCAACATACAAACCCTCGAGAACTTAAAAAACTATCCCGGCGATA